>NZ_CP021646.1:3432500-3747500 GCF_002208135.1 Pseudoalteromonas piscicida | reverse complement strand
GTTGCTTGGCCTGATGGCTAAGTGATATTGCTCTTTAAAAATTTGGAAAAGCTGAAAAATTAAATTCTGATAGATAACGTAAAGTTATTTATCGAGTTTTCGAAAGAAAATGCCGATTAATAGTTCTATATAGAACAATTAATTAGCGTCTACTTTAGTATTCAATATTAACTTCTGGCGAAGTTAAATCAGTCTTTGATTTACAACTTAAAACTATTTTGGGTTGTATGGTTAAGTGACTAAGCGTACACGGTGGATGCCTTGGCAGTTGGAGGCGATGAAGGACGTACTAACTTGCGATAAGCCTAGTCAAGCCAGTAAGAGGCGCTTGAGACTAGGATTTCCGAATGGGGAAACCCACCTGCTTGCAGGTATCGTTAACTGAATACATAGGTTAACGAGGCGAACGCGGAGAACTGAAACATCTAAGTACCCGTAGGAAAAGAAATCAACCGAGATTCCGAAAGTAGCGGCGAGCGAAATCGGAGCAGCCCTTAAGCTTTAATGTAGTTAGTGGAATATGCTGGAAAGCATGACGAAACAGGGTGATAGTCCCGTACACGACAACTTATTTAAAGTGAAATCGAGTAGGTCGGAGCACGTGAAACTTTGACTGAATATGGGGGGACCATCCTCCAAGGCTAAATACTCCCAACTGACCGATAGTGAACCAGTACCGTGAGGGAAAGGCGAAAAGAACCCCTGTGAGGGGAGTGAAATAGAACCTGAAACCGTGTACGTACAAGCAGTAGGAGCCTACTTGTTGGGTGACTGCGTACCTTTTGTATAATGGGTCAGCGACTTATATTCTGTAGCGAGGTTAACCATTTAGGGGAGCCGTAGCGAAAGCGAGTCTTAACTGGGCGCTTAAGTTGCAGGGTATAGACCCGAAACCCGGTGATCTAGCCATGGGCAGGTTGAAGGTTGAGTAACATCAACTGGAGGACCGAACCCACTAACGTTGAAAAGTTAGGGGATGACCTGTGGCTAGGAGTGAAAGGCTAATCAAACCGGGAGATAGCTGGTTCTCCCCGAAATCTATTTAGGTAGAGCCTCGGACGAATACTTACGGGGGTAGAGCACTGTTAAGGCTAGGGGGTCATCCCGACTTACCAACCCTTTGCAAACTCCGAATACCGTAAAGTAATATCCGGGAGACACACGGCGGGTGCTAACGTCCGTCGTGGAGAGGGAAACAACCCAGACCGTCAGCTAAGGTCCCAAAGTGTATGTTAAGTGGGAAACGATGTGGGAAGGCTAAAACAGCTAGGAGGTTGGCTTAGAAGCAGCCACCCTTTAAAGAAAGCGTAATAGCTCACTAGTCGAGTCGGCCTGCGCGGAAGATGTAACGGGGCTAAACATACCACCGAAGCTACGGCTGCGAATTTATTCGCGGGGTAGGGGAGCGTTCTGTAAGTGGCTGAAGGTGTGCCGGGAGGCATGCTGGACATATCAGAAGTGCGAATGCTGACATGAGTAACGACAAGAGGAGTGAAAAACTCCTCCGCCGGAAGACCAAGGGTTCCTATCCCATGTTAATCAGGGTAGGGTGAGTCGACCCCTAAGGCGAGGCTGAAGAGCGTAGTCGATGGGAAACGGGTTAATATTCCCGTACTCGGTATGAATGCGATGGGGGGACGGAGCAGGCTAGGCAAGCATGGCGTTGGTTGTCCATGTGAAAGGCTGTAGGCTGGTGACTTAGGAAAATCCGGGTTGCTAAGGCTGAGAGTCGAGACGAGCCACTAAGGTGGTGAAGTTGTTGATGCCCTACTTCCAGGAAAAGCCTCTAAGCTTCAGTTTATACTGAATCGTACCCTAAACCGACACAGGTGGTCAGGTAGAGAATACTAAGGCGCTTGAGAGAACTCGGGTGAAGGAACTAGGCAAAATTGTACCGTAACTTCGGGAGAAGGTACGCTCTTGTTTGTGAAAGACTTGCTCTGTAAGCAAACGAGAGCCGCAGTGACCAGGTGGCTGGGACTGTTTATTAAAAACACAGCACTGTGCAAAATCGTAAGATGACGTATACGGTGTGACACCTGCCCGGTGCCGGAAGGTTAATTGATGGGGTTAGCTTAGGCGAAGCTCTTGATCGAAGCCCCGGTAAACGGCGGCCGTAACTATAACGGTCCTAAGGTAGCGAAATTCCTTGTCGGGTAAGTTCCGACCTGCACGAATGGTGTAACCATGGCCACGCTGTCTCCACCCGAGACTCAGTGAAATTGAAATCGCAGTGAAGATGCTGTGTACCCGCGGCTAGACGGAAAGACCCCGTGAACCTTTACTACAGCTTGGCACTGAACATTGACCCTACATGTGTAGGATAGGTGGGAGGCTTTGAAGCGCAGACGCTAGTTTGTGTGGAGCCGACCTTGAAATACCACCCTTGTAGTGTTGATGTTCTAACTTAGGCCCCTGAATCGGGGTTGAGGACAGTGCCTGGTGGGTAGTTTGACTGGGGCGGTCTCCTCCCAAAGAGTAACGGAGGAGCACGAAGGTTTGCTAAGTACGGTCGGACATCGTACGGTTAGTGTAATGGTAGAAGCAAGCTTAACTGCGAGACAGACACGTCGAGCAGGTACGAAAGTAGGTCATAGTGATCCGGTGGTTCTGAATGGAAGGGCCATCGCTCAACGGATAAAAGGTACTCCGGGGATAACAGGCTGATACCGCCCAAGAGTTCATATCGACGGCGGTGTTTGGCACCTCGATGTCGGCTCATCACATCCTGGGGCTGAAGTCGGTCCCAAGGGTATGGCTGTTCGCCATTTAAAGTGGTACGCGAGCTGGGTTTAGAACGTCGTGAGACAGTTCGGTCCCTATCTGCCGTGGGCGTTTGAGAATTGAGAGGGGCTGCTCCTAGTACGAGAGGACCGGAGTGGACGAACCGCTGGTGTTCGGGTTGTGATGCCAATTGCATTGCCCGGTAGCTACGTTCGGAATCGATAACCGCTGAAAGCATCTAAGCGGGAAGCGAGCCTCGAGATGAGTTCTCACTTTGACTTAGAGTCAACTGAAGGGCCGTTGAAGACTACAACGTTGATAGGCGAGATGTGGAAGTGCTGTGAGGCATTAAGCTAACTCGTACTAATTACCCGTGAGGCTTAACCATACAACGCCAAAGTGGTTTATAAGCGACAGAAGTTAATAGACTAAAGTAGACAAAAGAATTTAATAAGCTTTTTCCAGATTTAAGAATTAAACAAGGTGACCAACCTCAGGGTATCGCGAAATCGGTTCACCTTGCGCAAATGGAATGCTCGTGCGAGGCACGATGTCATTAGACATTTGCCCCCAGTTTTCCTGGTGACTATAGCGTTTTGGAACCACCTGACCCCATGCCGAACTCAGAAGTGAAACAAAACAGCGTCGATGATAGTGTGGATTACCCATGTGAAAGTAGAACATCGCCAGGGCCAAATAAGAGAAACCCGTTGCAGAGATGCGACGGGTTTTTTGCTGTTTGGGGTATAGAAAACCTCGCAAGCCAATCAACACATCGCGAGGTAAACTCGCTCCTACCACAGCATCAGCACAGTGCAACATGGTAGGAGATGTATGGACTCCTCTCCCTTAACGGGAGAGTACGGTATAATACCAATTAGTCTTAATACTTGCTCAATTTGAAGGAGCAAATCTGACGCTAACTGTGTTAAAAATTTTTCATTTAGAACAACTAAATAGCAAAATTTTCGCCGTGTTATCGACAAGATTTTCTCGCCTCAAAATAGATCACTTAATTAAGCGAATTGGTATAATACCAATCCATCTTAACTTTTTCCCACCTCTATCCAGTCACGTTGACACATTTTAACCACTCGTTTTGTACATGATACAAAGTCATTCCAAGCCTCACTACAACTCTCAACAATATCTTCATAACCTTTGAAACAGCGGTTCGCTAAATGATGCTGACGCAGCCAACTCCATACACGCTCTATTGGGTTCTGCTCAGGAGAATAGGGAGGTAGCTTGATAATGGCGACATTATCAATATCTGTTACCAGTGACGCTAGGTGCCATCCAGCACCGTCCATTAACACAACAGCATGTCGGCCTGCTGCTGTCTTCGCTGATATTTGCTGCAAATGCTGTTTCATGACACTCATGTTCACCCATGGTGTGATGAGTGCTTCAGTATGCCCCGTTGAAGGGCATACAGCGCCGCATAATCAAACGGTTGTTGTTTGACGGCCCTCGGTCGAGTTCCCTTTTTTGCCCAAAGGCGTGTCGTGGTGTTTTGCTGACCAAATCTGGCCTCGTCTTGAAACCAGATATCCACGTCATTCAGGTTGATAAATAGCGGGATCGTTTTGATCAATTCCGTTTGCAGTTTTTTTAAAGTCCTGCTGAACTTGTTCGGACTGTTTCGGGTGGCGAGAGCGGCTAGTTATCCAGCTAAAGCCTAATTTTTCCAATAATTTATAAATCGCATTAGGGTGGCAAGAGACGTTAAATTCATCTTCAATGTATTGCTTTATACGATACCCTGTCAGCCTACAACCGTTGTCTATTTCGACTGTATTTTTCAATATACTGGCACAGTTGTTTCTGCTGCGCATCGTTTAAATAACAACGTTTACCGATAGGTTTTTTAGCGTCAAGGCCAGTGAGCCCCTCGTTAAGGTAGCGCTTCACCCACTCATTTACCATTCTTCTGCTGACATGCAGCATGGCAGCAATTTGTGTTTTATTGTGGTTATCACGGTAGTGCGCGACCGCTAAATAACGGATCTTTTTACGCGCGTCTTTTTCTGATTTAGCTAACTTGAAAAGTTCGACAGAAGTATGAGTATTCAAAGTTTATTTGTCAGTTGGAAAATAAATACAATTAGATCACAAATCATTACTTAATGGTATTATAAGCCACTTTACTCAGTATATTGTGAGCTGTAAATATCGGCGATCCCACTACCTTTTGTGTGAGATCTTCGTTATGATTTTGCTTTTGTTTCACAACTAATTACGAAATGTCAGAACTCTATCATTGGTTTGATCTCTTGGGCGTTATGGTTTTTGCAATTTCGGGAACCTTAATTGCGCATAGTAAACATATGGATGGCTTTGGTGTGATTGTCCTTGCGACAGTAACTGGTATCGGAGGGGGAACATTACGAGACTTGATTTTAGATCAACCTGTTTTTTGGCTTCATGATACTAGCTATATTTACGCTATTTTATTTGCTGTAGCTGTGAGTATATGGTGGTTAAATCGACATCAAAATATTCCAAGAACTGTACTGCAGGTTGCTGATGCCATTGGGCTTGCTTTTTTCGCTGTAATGGGAGTACAAAAGGCTCTAAGTATAGGAATGCCTGATACGACAGCTGTGATCATGGGCGTATTGACTGGGTGTTTTGGTGGGGTAATCAGAGACGTATTAGCCCGAGAAATTCCGCTTCTTCTTAAAGGAGAGTTATACGCAATCACCTGCATTTTTGGTGGGGTAGTCTATACTCAGGCAATTAAGTTGGGCATGGCAATAGAATACGTAATGGTGTTGTCTATGGCCGCAACCTTATTATTAAGGTTAGCGGCTATGCGATACCACTTGGTGTTACACGTATTTAACTATAAATATTAGTTAAGCAGGAGACATGGATGTCTTTAGCAAGAGTCTTCACTCGAGCACAAGTAGGGATCACCGCACCTGAGGTTATCGTCGAGGTGCATCTTAGTAATGGTTTACCTGCCTTTAGTATTGTAGGGCTTCCTGAAACCTCTGTTAAAGAAGCCAAAGAACGCGTCCGTAGTGCGCTTGTTAATGCTGGCTTTTTATTTCCAGAACAGCGTATCACAGTAAACTTAGCACCAGCAGATCTACCCAAAGACGGGGGTCGCTTTGACTTTGCAATCGCACTAGGTGTTCTCGTCGCATCAGGGCAGTTAGATAGCCATGCTATTGCTGATAAAGAGTTTTATGGTGAACTTGCGTTAAATGGTGAGCTGAGGACGGTCACTGCCATTTTGCCATCTGTTATTGCAGCAGCGAAGGAGGGGCGAATTGCTTACCTACCAATCGGTAACGATGCAGTTGCGAGCCTTGCCGCTGATGCCAATCGTGTTGCTATAAGCTGCTTGCGTACAGCATGGTTAGGCTTAAGCGGCCAGCAATCACTTATGTTTAATCAACTCTACCCGGACGAATTAAATATACAAGCTTCAGGTGGGAGCTTGCTGGATATGGCTGAGGTGAAAGGGCAAGAGGGGGCGAAGCGAGTGCTAGAAATAGCCGCGGCAGGTGGGCATAACGTTTTATTTCTTGGTCCACCAGGTACTGGAAAATCGATGCTTGCTCAACGTCTACCTACAATAATGCCGCTAATGACGGATAATCAGGCGTTAGAAACAGCTTCTATATATTCCATACTGGGAAAAACAATCAGCCAATCAAACTGGAAAACAAGGCCTTTTAGAGCTCCACATCATACTTGCTCTGCGGTAGCCTTGGTTGGAGGCTCGTCGAATCCGAAGCCTGGGGAGATATCATTGTCAAATAATGGAGTTCTATTTTTGGACGAATTACCAGAATTTGATAGGAAGGTACTGGACTCATTACGCGAACCGATGGAAACGGGCATGGTAACGATTTCGCGCGCAGCTCGACAAGTTGATTACCCTGCAAACTTTCAACTTATCGCAGCATTAAACCCCAGTCCTACTGGTTGTTACACTGACAAGCGAGCATCTCCAGATCAAGTATTGCGCTATTTGGCTAAGATTTCAGGTCCATTTTTAGACCGAATAGATCTACAGGTAGAATTACCTCGTCTAAAAACGGAAGAACTACAGTCACAGCATGATGGTGAGTCTAGCGCGACAATAAGGGCTAGGGTGGAGCAGGCCTATAAAACAGCTTTAGCACGTCAGGGAAAATGTAACGACCAACTGAGTGTAAAAGAGCTAAATCATATCTGCTATCTTGCTGATGCTGAACGTTTATTTCTAGCAAAGGCGGCGGAAAAACTAAAACTATCACCACGTTCATATCATCGAATAATCAAAGTTGCGCGTACCATCGCAGATCTGAGTTCTACACCTAATATTAGCCTATCGCATTTAAAGGAGGCGCTGAGTTATCGTGCGCTGGAGAGGTTGTTAGGTCAGTTGACACAGTATTAGCTAACTGCATAGGTAGGGTTCGTGGTAAATATTAGGCTGACAGCATATAACCTTTACCACGAACCGTTACAATGCGTTTTTGTTCTTTTTCATCACCGAGTTTTTTTCGTAGTCGGCCAACTAACACATCAACCGTTCTGTCGCTTGGACTCCAATCTGGTTGCCCAATGTCTTCTGAAATACGCTCTCTGGATGTTGCCCTTCCAGCATTAGAAATAAGACAAATCAACACTTTATGCTCTGCTTCGGTAAGCCGAGACTCAATACCGTGTTGATTGATTAAGGTACGATTGTCAGGGTGTAGTTTAAAGTCGGCATATTCGATAAACTCTTCTGATTCATCGTCTTTATTACCAACTAAACGTTTGTATAAGGCGCGCATACGCAGTTCAAGCTCAAGAGTATCTACTGGCTTACAGACGTAGTCATCTGCGCCTTGCGCAAGGCCTGCGATTCTATCAGCTTGAGAGTCTCTACTGGAAAGCATGATAACACCAAGGTCTGATAAGGTATTAATCTCTTTCGCGAGTTGCAGGCCATCGGTGGCGGGTAAAACAACATCAACAATAGCGAGTGCAAATGGGTTTTGGGCTTGAGCTTGGATAAGCTCAAGCGCATTAGCACCCGTATTGTCTACAGTGATACTGAACTCGGTATTTTCAAAGTGACTACACAGCCGCTTTGCTAAGAGTTCATCATCTTCAACTAATAAAACCTTTATGCTCATGTTTTCACTGTTAATTGTTGTTTAATTGTCGTTAATATAACACTGAGAGATCGCTGCTTGGAAGTGCATGAAACGAATTCTTACAACTCTATATCAGGCACGTTAACCTGACAACCCAGTTCGATCAAGGGGGAAGCTAGCTTTATTGTGAAATTATATACAATGAAGTGGTTGATCGTTGCTTCCATAAACGAAAAGACGGCACACGGTGCCGCCCAAAGTTGATTATTTACCGTATAGGTGTTCCCACCATTGTGGTTCTTGCTTTAAATGTTTATCGAAATAAGCGAGCATGGTGTTCCACCAATGGAAGCGTTTGTCACGAGCAAAAATTTGGTGATCTGCGCCTTTGTATTCGACCAATTCAACATCTTGGCCAAGGATCTTCAACGCCGTGTACATATTGTGACTTTCACCTGGCGGCACATTGGTATCTGCGTCACCGTGAATTAACAATAATGGTGTTGTTACATTGTCTGCATTAAATACCGGGCTATGTTGTGAGTAAAGGGTTGGATTGTTCCAGGGGAAACTTCCTTTTGATGCCTCGCCAGAATATAAATAGCCCCACCAACCTTGGCCCCAATATGAGGTAATATTCGAAATACCGGCATGTGAGATAGAAGCTGAGAACAAATCAGTTTTTGTGGTCAGCAGCATGGTCATGAAGCCACCGTAAGAGGCACCCAAATTACCTAGACGCTTATCATCGACGAAAGGATAGGCTTTCACAAACTCTTTAGTACCCATGATGATATCGTTAGCGGTATGTTCACCCCAAGCATTGACGTGCTCTGCTGAAAATTTCTGACCGAAACCTGTTGCACCAGTTGGTTGCAAGACATAAACAACATAGCCTTTCGCTGCCCATAAATTAAATGGGTAACGGCCTGTAAAGCCACGAGTCACAGGTGAGGTGCCGCCGTAGTAATACACAAGTGCTGGATATTTTTTAGATTTGTCTAAATCATGTGGCAGATATACACGACCCTTAATCTCCACGCCTTCAGTATTAGTAAAATTAAACTCTTCTAGGTTGGCAATTTCCGCATTCTGGTATGCGATATTTGTTGAGTCCCACAGCGTGTCGGCTCGCTTATCTGAGGCAGACATGGTTTTTAACTGCTGTGGAGTTGATGCAGTAGTTCCTGTGAATAAGATCTCTGGATTACGTTCACTAGACACAGAATAGTTCGCGACAACATCAAGTCCAGTGTTTAAGCGTTTGAAAGTAGACTTACTTTCGTCAAAGAAGAAAAGCTGTTGACGATCTTGGTCAGTCGCTTTTAGTACCACATCGCCATTATTGAGTACGGTAAAGCTGCCTATGGCTGGATCAAAGTTTTTACTCAGCGCTTTTACATTTTTGCCTTTGCGATCTATCCAATAAAGTTGACCGTCATAGTTATTCGCGAGCATATCTTCAGGTAAGTTGCGTCCTGCACCTTCCGCAAAATCTGGGCCTGCTGTTACGTAAATACCATTTTTAGTGTATTGAGCGCCATTAAATGTACGATACTGACCAATGACACTTTGCTGATTGTTTGACAGGTCTATTTCTACCAACTCCGTCAACATATGGGGTGGCTGCGCATAATCTTGCTTATTACGGGTAGCTAAAACCGTGTTTTCCTGTGCGTCAAAGTCAGCCAAGCTGTGGCTGTGTGTGCCAACAGTCACTGGATTCAGTAGCCCGCTTTTAATATCTAGTAAGAATATTTGCGATTGAGTGCGGGCATATGACCATCTATCTTCTAATCCTTGATAATGCTTTGTCAGTTTGCCTTCTTCTTTGCCACTGTTAGTCCAAGCAAAAATAAGCGTCTCATTATCAAAAAACTCGATACTATTCGCGCCGTTGAGCTTTGTAGCAACTTGAGTACGTTTAAAGGTTTTTACATCAAGAATGTAAGCTTTGTTATCTTTTAAATAGGTGAGTTTGCTGCTGTCATCACGCCACGCAAAGCTATTTGCACTCATGCCATCGAAACTGTAAAGCATGTCACCATCTTCATTGTATAAAGCAGTTTCGGTGATTGCTGAGTTGCCTTTTTCATCATCGTAGTGGCGTACAGTTGAAATGTAATATTCGCCGTTAGGTGCAAGTGAGATAGCACTCACTGTTGGAGCATCAAACAATTGCTTTGCAGACAGCGCTTTGGTTTGTTTTTCTGTCAGCGTGATAATGTCATGTGCTGCTTCACCTTCAAAGCTAAGATCAACCTTATTCCAGTCATTTACCTGCTCAGCGATAACGAGGATTTGATGATCGCCTTTGACTACATCAAGCTGAACCTCTTTAACACCGGAGGCCGGCTCTCCATTTAGAAATACTTTGGCTTTCTCAATGCCCTCAAGCTTGAGTTTACCTGAGACAAAGCGTTCAGTAGTGAAATTAAACTTCAGAGCCTGTAGTCCAGGTATCGTTAATTGAGATACTTTATTCAGTGATTGCCATTTGCTTTCATTATTGAATAGCGTTACCTGTTTGGTGTCTTGTTGTAATGATGGTAGCAGGTTTTCAATAATTGCATCACGATGAGCTGTATCCGCTGGCTTTATTGTTGATTCGCCTGCGATGGGACCCAAAAATTGTATTTTTGATTCATCTAATGGGCTTGCTGAAAGTTGTGCTGAGACTGCCGTAAATAGTAGAGTGACGGCTGTACGTAATTTCATTTATGTGCGCCTATTGTAGGTAATTATATGATAAAACTATATCATAGTATTTTGAACCGGTTGTATTGCTGCGATAGACGTCCTAAATTTAATAGTCTGTGTTGATGAGCAACATAACGTATGCGGTTAAGCAAACACTTAGCGTTGAATAAAGAGGAGAATTTACTTGGTTTTATTATTAACCTATATGTTTTTGGCAATAGCTATCTCTTTTATCTGTTCGGTGATGGAAGCGGTGCTACTCAGTATTACGCCAAGCCATATAGGGATCTTAAAGCAAGAAAACGATGCATTGGCATCGCGAGTTCAACGCCTGAAAGACAACATTGATCAGCCTTTGTCTGCCATTCTAACGTTAAATACCGTTGCGCATACCGCCGGTGCTGCAGGGGTTGGCGCACAAGCCGCCGTGGTATTTTCAGATGCAGCTGTCGGTATTGCCTCGGCAGTGATGACGCTACTGGTTTTGGTACTGTCAGAAATCATTCCGAAGACCTTAGGGGCGACTTATTGGCGCGGATTAACGCCAATCGTTTCAAGTGTGTTGGTATGGTTAGTTCGAGTATTGAAGCCATTTGTGTGGATGTCGGATCAACTTACAAAAGTGATTGGCCGCAAAGGTGATGAAGCCCACTATATTCGCCAAGAAATTGAAGCAATGGCGGAGATTGGCTCTGAAGCTGGCGCATTGCACCAAGATGAAACGGAAACCATTCGCAGCTTGTTGCGTTTTCGCCATGCCAGGCTCGAAAGCATCATGACACCCAGAACGGTGTTGTTTAAAGTGCATAAAGATATGACTGTGCATGAGTATCTTTCTGAGCATGGTTCGGTCGCTTTTTCTCGGGTGTTGGTATTCGATAAAAATACAGACGACATCATCGGCTTTGTACACAAGAATGACATTATGCTTGCTTATCATAGGCTTGGAGAAGAATATAAGATTGGTAAGCTATCTCGCCCTCTTTATACCGTACCGGAAACGCTAGCTGCTCCAGAGCTATTCAAAGCGTTACTGGCAAAACGTTTACACATCGCACTTGTCATTGATGAATATGGTGATGTACAAGGCATAGTGACATTAGAAGATTTGCTCGAATCATTAATGGGAATGGATATTGTTGATGAGCGAGAGCAAACCACGAACATGCAAGCTGCTGCTAAGCAAAAGTGGCGAGAACGAGTTGATAATCATGATAACTTGATTGAAGACATTGACGAAGTTGAAGCAATGTCTGAAGTGCAGAACCGCGAAGAGGAAACACCCTCTCCAGAGGTTAAGGGTTCGAATTAATCATGCGCTGCCAAGAGTGTATCCACCCTATAAGGTCTGTTAGTGGTTTGGGTTTGCTGATTAAAAAACCCTGCATTAACAGGCTATGTTTGTAGCGGTCAAGGTATTGTAGCTCTTCAATCCGTTCTATACCTTCTGCAACTATGTCTAATTGCTGATTTTGCGCGATGTCGATTAAGCTGTCGATAAGTACCTGAGAAAAGCGATCCGATTCCACATGGGTTATCAAAGAGCGGTCAATTTTGATCTCAGTAAACGGCAAAGATTTTAATTGCTGAATATTGGTAAACCCAGTGCCAAAGTCGTCTAACGAAATATCAAACCCTCGGATCCGTAAACGGTTCATGGTTTCCAATTGGATAGACTGATTCATTGGCTGGTTTTCAGTAATCTCTAAAATGATATCACTGGGCTTTAAGCGGTTTATTTCTAGAATAAGCGCTAGCTTATCTGGGCAGCTTAAATCATTTAGTTGTACAGGCGATAAATTAAAGGCCATTTTAATCGGATAATTTAGCTCAGATTTGATTGTTTTAAACTCGTCCGTTGCCTTTTCAAAAAGCTGGAACGTAATGATGTTGATTAGGTCGGTGTCTTCGGCCACACCAATGAAATGGTCCGGTAAAATGACCTGCTCGGTATTTTTAGACACAATACGGGCAAGCACTTCGACGCTTTTAATCTTTTTGTCACCACGGTGAACCTTTGGCTGATAGTAAGGCGTAATTTCATTGTGACTAATGGCGTGCAAAAGATCGCTTTCGGTCACCTTTTCAATGCGGCTACGTTTAACAGTGGTATACGTCTCCATTTTCTTGAGCATACGCTCGACATCAACCAATTGTACGGGTTTAGAAATATTGCCGATTAGGTGTGCATTGGACTGTCTGGCAAGATTGGTTGCTAGATCAATAATCTTCTCGTCCATTTCGGAAATAATAATAATACCGCCAGAAAACCTTAGCTCTCCTAGTTGGCGAATAAACTCCATGCCATCCATTTCGGGCATATTGAGATCTGTAAAAATGGCGTCGAATTGATGAGGAGTCTGCCGTATTTTTTCTACAGCATTCACCGCACTTGAGCAGGTTGTGACATGCTCAATGCCAAGCTCAGTCATAATGGCTTGCATTACGACGAGGATCGCGGGTGAATCATCTACTACCATTATCCGATGTTTTGCTAATGACATTAACAATTCCTTCGTATACCTTACCTCCTTAAAGTCTAGTACAAATAATTTAAAGTGCTCAAATCCCAAAACGCTTTAAAAGGTGATTTTTACTCAATTTAAAGCGCAATAACGACACTGTACCTGTATTTTTCTAATTCAGATTTCGGTAGTACTTTATGAAGCGGTTGCTTTTAGCGATAATGGCTCAAACGACCTTTGGATCTGAATATGAATAGAGTAGAGCTTTCGCTAGCGGATAAAGCAGTATCTATCTTTTTTAACCAAAAACAAGTAGTACAGCTTTTTGTCGAGCAGCAAGCGATTACCTTTGAAGAGCAGCACAATGGCATTTTTGCGACTATTGATGGACAAGCACTGGCGGTAAATACAGAGCAGTTACCTCAGGGCTTACTTGGTATTGCAGTAAATGGCGCTGAGCTTCAGTGGCTCGAAGTGAGCACCGAGACACCTAAAGAAAAACGTAGTTTATTTGGTTTGGCGGCATTGGGCTTAAAGTTATTCAAAAGTGCCAAGGTGGTCAAAGCTGCACTAGCTGGCGCATCCGTGGCAGGATACGCATGGTTATTTTCTTGGCAGTTTGCGGTTATGCTTGTGGCTTGCTTAGTCGTTCATGAATATGGCCACGTCCGTGCTATGCGTTATTTTGGGATCAAAACCAAAGGCATCTATTTGATCCCTTTCGTTGGTGGCCTGGCTGTAAGTGACGATAAGATCACGACTCGCTGGCAAGATGTAGTTATTTCGTTGATGGGACCGGCATTTGGTTTGATAACCTCAATCCTTGGAGTGGTGTTGTATTACGCGACAGAGATGGAAATCTTTGCTGGTGTTGCAGTATTAAGTGCACTGTTGAACTTATTCAATTTACTACCTATTTTGCCGCTAGATGGCGGGCATGTTCTAAAAAGCATAAGCTTTTCAATGCGCTCTTGGGTGGGGTTATTAGCGTGTATGGCTGGGGTACTATTCGGCCTTTGGATCAGCTACACCTTTGGCTTAATCCTACTGGTAATATTCATTTTGATTGGTAGTTTTGAAATCCTGATTGAGTGGCGTGGCCGTAATTACAGTCACTTATTACCACTTGACCGGTATGGGCAAGTGGTCAGCGCCATTATGTATATAGTTGTTATTACAGGTCATGTTGCGGTAATGATGCATTTTGCTGATTCAGAGAGCCCAATCCTAAGCTTACCAATGAAAATTTTATCAAGTTAATCTGTGTAACAAGGTGCATTACGCACCTTGTTATAGAGGGAGCAACAATAAAGTTGCGATAATTACACCCGTTACCAGCAATTGAACTAGGCAAAATCCCATAATATCTTTGGCTTTAAGGCCTGCAATTGCAAGTACCGGGAGTGCCCAAAATGGCTGGATCAGGTTAGTCCAAGCATCACCCCATGCAACGGCCATGGCGACTCTGGCTATGTCTGCATTAAGTGCTTCTGCTGCGGGAATGATTATTGGTGCTTGTACCGCCCACTGACCGCCGCCAGAAGGCACAAATATATTTACAAGGCCAGCGCTTAAAAAGGTCCACAGCGGTAATGTCCATTGACTACTAATAGAAACAAATCCTTGAGATATTTGTTGCGCAAGTCCTGTTTCTACCATCATAGCCATGATCCCAGCATAAAAAGGAAACTGGATCACGATACCGGCACCACCTTGAATTGCTTGTTGTAGACTATTGAGAATATTTGCAGGGGTTTTGTGTAGCAGCATGGCTAAGAACAAAAACAGGGCTATGACGATATTCAATGTCAATGTGCCTGCGTTAAATATAAAGTAAAAGCCTAGGTAGCTAAGACCGATTGCTCCCCCTAACATGCCAAGCCATGAGGCATTTTCTAATTTTGCAGCCGGAGTATTGCGGTTACTGATATCATTACTTTGTTCAATGAGCTTTTCTTTATCAACAATAACTGCGTCATCATCTTTGGGAAGCATCAGTTTATTTATAAGTGGTAAAACGATAAAAATACTGAGTACGATGAGCAGGTTAAATGGTGCAAAGATTGTCTCTGAAGTGGTAACAATACCGATGCTCTTTTCACTAAAGTGGCCCGGGGTTGCGATAGTTAGAGGGACTGAGCCTGATAGACCAGCGTGCCAAACAACAAAACCAGAGTAAGCACTAGCCACTAACAGGCGATAATCGACTTTCACTTTTCGGGCGATGGCCTTTGCAAACAAAGCTCCGACAACTAAGCCAAACCCCCAATTTAACCAGCTGGCGCTCATCGCAACAAAGGTAGTGAGTATAATTGCTTGAGAGGGAGTCTTAGCTAGGCCAGCTATACGGTCTAGTGCTTTCGCTATTGGAGGGGTCACGGCAAGCATGTGACCACATAATAAAACTAACAACATTTGCATCGCAAAAGTAAGCAGCTTCCAAAAACCATTACCCCATGCCTCAAGCACCATGACAGGCGTTGCTGGAGTAAATAGTGCAGCGAGTATCATCACCAAAAAAGTGAGTAAAAGTACAATCACAAATGGATCGGGTAGATACTTGTCGACTAATTTTGTTAGCGGGGTGGTAAACTTGCTAAGCATAAGACATCCTGTTTTCATTATTATTTTATGTAAATCAAAGTGATTGAATTACGCATCATAATATAGCTAAACTTTAAGCTAAAAGTTAGTGGTTTAGGCTAACTTATAGTGAACAGAAAACAATGATTTTCATTGGTTTCTTTTAAAATCAAAGTGTTAGGGTTGGCATGAAATCTGATATATTAAAAAGAAAGACTTTAAGTAACTAAGAGAGGTAACTATGTCTGGACAAGGTTCTGGTGGTAATGTAATTGCAGCGATTTGTAACGTCTTTTTCCCTGGCCTTGGTCAGTTGGTTCAAGGTCGTATATTGGCGGCTTTAATCTTCGCAATTGTTGTTGTAGGTGGGTATGCGCTGTGGTTTTTATTGGTTCCACCCGTGATTGCAGCCGTTTTCCATTTGTGGGCTATCATTGATGCTGCTAAGTATACGCCGCCTAGGTATTAACGGTTATACCAAAAAGTATAACCACCCAGTCAGACTGACCATACTTAGCACAGTAGACAGCACAACGGTAGCCGCAAGCGTTGCCTGTTGGCTGTCGAGCTGTCTAGCAACAAGATAGGCATTGACTCCCAAAGGAGAGGCACTCATTAAAGTCACCACCTGAACTTGCTGAGTTGCCAATCCTAAATAAGTGGCAAAGAGATAAACCAATCCCGGTAGTAGCATCAGTTTTACTGCACTTAGCCATATTGCACCGTGTAACTTTCCTCGTACACCATACTGCACCAAGCTTGCACCCAGAATAAATAACGCCCCAGGAATGGCAGGTTTTGCCAACCAACTAAAGCTTTCAAGCATTAAGCTTGGTAGCTTTAATCCAGCAATGTTTAATATCAAACCACTCGAAATACTTATCACGATTGGATTTAGCAGCAGTGGTTTCACAATATCCACCTTATTCTTGTGTCTTGCTGCCAGTAAAAAAGTCATAAAAAACAGCATCGCACTGTGGAATGTAATAATCATAAACACCATAGCTGCGGCTTGTTCACCGAGTGCCATTAAGATTATCGGTAATCCGACTAACACAGTATTAGAGTAGGTGCCACTTAATGCTAATGTTGCACTGTCTGCTTTTGAGCGATGTTGCGCTTTAAAGAGAAATAGGTATAAGCCTGCATAAGTCAGAGCGACTGGGAGATAAAAGGATAATAACAAGGAGCCCGTCGCGAGGCTTTCCAGATCTGCTTGCACCATACTGCTAAATAACAGCACAGGAATACATAAATTAAAGATAAAAGTACGCAAGCCATCAAGCTGATTGATGGCGATAAAGCCAATCTTTGCACTCAAAAAACCAGAATTAACAATAAAGATGAGAGGAAATAAGATCTCAACAGGCGACATGCGTTGACCAATAATCGAGAGGTTAAAAGGTAATTCTATCAATGAATGCTTAGCGGACGCCACTTAGGTATAATAAAAGAAGGTGATTTAGTTAAGAAGCAAAGATGGAATACCAGTTTATTCGTGACCCACTTTCTGGGTTTCGAGCTCGCTTAAATGACGAGCATGCGTTGATAGGTCGTTGGCTGAGCGAGGAGCTTGCACATGAGCGTATTGTCAGCCTGCTGACGCAGCTTGAAAACCTGCCAAATCAAAAAGAAGAGCTTGTGTTGGCTGGAAAAGAGATCCGCGCTACGTTCACGCTGCAAGAAGCATTATTTGAAAGCCACGCTCTGTTTCATGAAAGTGATGACTTAGCGCAATACCAAGAAGACGCACTGGCTTTAGATGAATCAGGTATGATGGCGGTTTGTGGCTATGAAGACTTTTTACCCATGCTGATAGAGTGGGCTGAATTTACCAAAGCTAAATAAGCTCTGTGGGGGCCGTTGATCTTTCATTCTTGAGTTCAACAGCCTCCTGAAATAGAGCTTATTTTGGCGTACCATAGAGTTGCTCTGCTCTATTAAATAACACCCAAGAAGTGAGTATATACTTATCATTGGAAACCGGAATGTTGCCTCTATGGGTATGTGTAAAATATCCAGGCGCTATGACCATAGAGCCTTTTACTGGGGCAATCTTACGCTGCTGATAATAAAACTCAGTCTCTCCACCTTCCTCGACATCGTTAAGGTAGAACATAAATAACAGTACTCGGTGTAAGGCTTCATTATGGTCGTGCTGAGGGTAGACTTCGCTGTGCCAATAGGGATAGCCGCCTTTATTTATTTGATATCGCTGGGCTTGGATAGCGCCTAAACGAAATAGCTGTTGAGCAAGGACCGGGAGTTGTGGCTTGCCGACTTCTTCAAAGTTATCCACAGTGAGATCGACAGGCTCACCAGTTTTGGGGTGATACACTTTAAGCCCAAATGCACCGATGATCATAAAGAAATGTTCTTCAAGGTACTCAAATAAGTGCTTTGCCGTAACCTGTTGAATGTGTTGTAACTGTTTGGCATAGTCAGGATAGGAATTTAAATAAAGGTCGTGACTGACTTTTTTACTCAAGTCGACACCACCAGACGTAGTCCCCTGTTTTAAATGTGGGCTTTGATCGAAGGTCTTTACGAATTCATCGCAAAAGTCTGAACTGAGTGCGTTATCGTAAACGCGAATAAAATCACTCATGTTTTTCCCTAGTTTTTATTGGAGTTATTATGCTGTCTGAAAAGCTTATGCCGCGTTTTTGTGACACAGATGTGCTTGGACATATCAACAATACCGTACTCCCTGTGTGGTTTGAAGCCGCGCGCACACCTATTTTCAAAATATTTACACCAGATTTAAATCCAAAAGAGTGGAAATTGATTGTTGCTAAAGTCGAGGTCACCTTTAAAGGGGAGCTATTTTATGGTCAGGAAGTCGAGATAAAAACGGCTGTTGAACATATCGGCAACAGCTCATTTGTGATTTTACAGCAGGCTTGGCAGCATGGAGAGTGCTGTGCTGAAGGTAAAACCATTATGGTGCGATATGACTTTGCGGTTAAGCAATCTCAACCGCTGAGTCAGCAAGAGCGCGATGCGCTAGGCGCGTTTATGGTTGCTGCGGCTTAAACTGATGACCAATTGCCGCTGAAATACAAGGCTTTACTGTATAGGTGTAGCCGTATTCCGCGGCGTTATCCGGCATGATCTCTAAGATCTCATAATCGTTTAATTCAACAATATTACTGCCTTCGCTATGTTCGCAACGTGAGTTTCCGTCAGACTCAAAGCGAAAGATAAAGTAAGCCAATATTTGGTTTAGCACATCGTTATAGTTTTTACCTTGCTCATGCAAATCTGGGTTGGGATCGTTATTAATAGATACCGTTAACGACTCTGGCTCATCTGCAGTGGACTGTGCTTCACCTTGTTGTGGAGTATCACCACTCATTTCTGCCACTGGTGGTTGAGTTTCCGATGCTCCTTCGTTTTTTTCTTCGGAGTCAGAGGAGCGTGATTCTTTCGCGTTGGCTTGGAAAGAAATTCCGTCCTCATCTATTTTGAAATCAGAAGAAAACTCAGTAAATGCGGTTGAAGCGCCTGATTTAGCGATGCCAAGCACCAAGAAAGCCAATAAAACAAAACACATGATCAGCCTGATGATTGCAGTTGTTGCCGGGTAGCGATAGTGATTCTGATGCCAAAAAGGCTTTATACGCAATGGCTTAAGTAGGAAGAGCACAACGACATAGCAGGTCATAAATAATTGCGCGAGAATTAACAAGAAGGTACTGGTAATAAAAAACCAAGTAGGTAACGACAGCAACACACTCAAATTATGTGTGTAGGGGAAGTTATCTGTGCTGACGCCAGTTAAATCATTAATACGACCATCAGCTTGAACTAACACAAAGTTCGCGATAAAGGCGTAAAATAACAGTATCAGTGCTTTTCCTGGCACACTTTCCCAAAAGGTCATGATCCTCGGCCAAAACTCATAACATAGTGCTGTTACAGTGGTTATTAAGATCAAAAAGCCGATGAAATTATTATCTTCAGTTTCACTCAAGCTGAACATAAAAATGATAAAACTGACTAAATAATAGCGTTGAGCCAGCGTTAGACTTTGCCAAAATTGGCCGATGGAAAAGCGCAGTCTTGCTAGGTACGCGGTTAAGTTTTTTGGCGCGAGAAGTTGATGCATAATAAGTGAATTTGTAATTATTATGCACCAATCATAGAGACTTTTAGAAATTAAGACAATAAGGGCTTAAGGTACTTACCTGTGTGTGAAGCTGCAAAGTTAGCCACCGTTTCAGGTGTACCTGAGATGAGTATTTGACCTCCTCCAGCTCCTCCCTCTGGACCTAAGTCTACAATCCAGTCTGCGGTTTTGATGACATCTAGGTTATGCTCGATAACCAACACCGTATTACCATGATCGCGCAGACGATGTAGCACGGCGAGTAGCTGTTGAATATCATGGAAGTGCAGACCTGTGGTCGGCTCATCGAGAATGTAGAGTGTTTTGCCAGTATCTCGTTTTGATAGTTCACGAGCGAGCTTAACACGCTGCGCTTCACCACCGGACAAAGTCGTGGCGGCTTGCCCTAGACGAATGTAGGAAAGGCCAACGTCCATTAAAGTTTGTAGTTTGCGATTGATTGCGGGAATTTTATCAAAAAATTCTCGAGCGTCCTCAACGGTCATTTCCAACACTTCGTGGATATTTTTACCTTTGTACAGCACTTCCAGTGTTTCACGGTTATAGCGCTTACCAGTACAGACATCACAAGGAACGTAGACATCTGGTAGGAAGTGCATTTCTACCTTTATAACGCCATCGCCTTGACAGGCTTCGCAGCGACCACCTTTAACATTAAAACTAAAACGGCCAACCTTATAACCGCGTGAACGCGATTCTTGTGTCCCCGCAAATAATTCGCGGATAGCGGTAAAGATCCCTGTATAAGTTGCTGGGTTCGAACGTGGTGTGCGACCGATAGGACTTTGATCAATATCGATAACTTTATCAAAGTGATCCAGCCCATGAACAGATCCATACGGTGCCGCTTCTTGCGTTGTTGCACCGTTTAATTCCTGATGGGCAAGCTTGAATAGGGTGTCGTTAATGAGGGTCGATTTACCCGAACCAGATACCCCTGTTACGCAGGTCATTAGACCAACAGGCACTTTTAAGTCGACACTTTTTAGGTTATTGCCCGTTGCGCCTTTAAGCTCAAGCCATTTGTCATCACATTGATGACGTTGCGCTGGGACTTCAATGCGTTTTTCGCCACTGAGGTATTGACCCGTTAAGGAGTCTTTACTCTGCATTAGTTCATCGCGAGTTCCCTCCGCGACGACATAGCCACCGTGTACACCGGCCCCTGGGCCTATATCTATAATGTGATCGGCTGCACGAATGGCGTCTTCATCGTGCTCTACCACAATCACGGTGTTGCCAAGATCTCTTAGATGCGTAAGTGTTTTAAGTAAACGGTCGTTATCGCGTTGATGCAGACCAATTGAGGGCTCATCCAGCACGTACATCACCCCTACAAGACCTGCGCCAATTTGGCTTGCAAGACGGATCCGCTGGGCTTCACCGCCAGATAACGTGTCAGCACTACGCTCCAAAGAGAGGTAGTTTAGGCCGACATTAATCAAGAACGATAAACGGTCGCGGATCTCTTTGAGTATTTTGTCCGCAATTTGTGCTTTTTGGCCAGTGAGTGCTAAGTCGATAAAAAATTGACTGGCTTCGCCAATACTCATGGTTGTTACGGTTGGCAGGTTGGTCGAGCCGATAAACACATGGCGAGCTTCTTCGCGCAGGCGTGAGCCATGGCAACTTGGACACGCTTGGCTGGTTTGATATTTGGCGAGTTCTTCTCTTACTGAGCTTGACTCCGTTTCCCGATAACGGCGATTCATATTGTTTAAAACGCCTTCAAACTCGTGATTGCGGGTAATAAGATCGCCTCGGTCATTGCGGTACTTAAACGCAATTGTAGTTTTGCCAGAACCTTCCAATACCACTTTTTGAAATTTGCTCGGTAGATCTTGAAATGGCGTTTCCAAATCAAATCCATATTGCTCGGCAACTGAGCTTAGCATTTGAAAATAGTAAAAACTGCGTTTATCCCACCCTTTGATTGCACCGCCAGACAAGCTTAGTTCTGGGTTTTGCACTACACGTTTGGGATCAAAATACTGCTTTACACCCAAGCCATCACAGCTTTGGCATGCACCTGCAGGGTTATTGAAAGAAAACAATCTTGGTTCAAGTTCACTCATGGCATAGCCACAAGTTGGACAGGCAAAGTTGGCCGAGAAGACCAGTTCGTCTGCGTCGCTATCATCCATATAGGCGATTTGTGCAATGCCATCAGCTAGATCAAGCGCGGTTTCAAAAGACTCGGCTAACCGTTGCTCAAGCCCTGCTTTGACTTTGAAACGATCCACCACAACTTCGATAGTGTGCTTTTTCTGTAGCTCTAGCGTCGGTGGATCTGAGAGATCGCACACCTCGCCATCAATACGTGCGCGAATAAAACCTTGGCTCGCAAGTTCTTCTAACAGTTTTACGTGCTCACCTTTACGGTTTTTCACCACCGGTGCAAGTAGCATAAGTTTGCTACCCTCAGGTAGCGCCAATACAGTATCAACCATTTGGCTGATAGTTTGTGCGGCTAGCGGTAAATCATGCGTAGGACATCTCGGTTCACCCACTCGGGCAAAGAGTAATCTTAAATAGTCGTATATTTCGGTAATAGTTCCCACTGTTGAGCGTGGGTTGTGAGAAGTCGACTTCTGCTCAATGGAAATCGCGGGAGACAAGCCCTCAATGTGATCCACATCTGGTTTTTCCATCAGCGATAAAAATTGCCTCGCGTACGCAGATAAAGACTCAACATAACGACGCTGGCCTTCTGCGTATAAGGTGTCAAATGCTAAAGACGACTTCCCTGAGCCAGAAAGACCCGTGATCACTATCAACTTGTCTCTTGGAATGGTGAGTGAAATGTCTTTTAAATTGTGGGTACGGGCACCCCTAACTTCTATTTTATCCATACGACCCTTGTGTTTTTTCGTGCGCTGTACTGAGTACGCGATACTAATCCACTAAATTGAAACCTGGATCAGTCAAAGCATGATGTGAAGTGAACAGATTACCGCATCCCGAATACAAAATTAAGTTATCTCTGCTAAACGAACTAAACTTATTAAACCGATCAACTTGGGATATTGATTTTGTATCGACTTTTATTGCTTTTGGCGTTGCTTTGCCAAAATGTCTTCGCTTGTGAGCTGGTGGTGCGGTTTGAGAATTATGCTGCGCAGTCTAAGTTAAATGATAACCTTGTTTGGCACGGTATGGATGTTGATTTTGCTAAAGCCTTGTTAGATGAAGCGGGGTGTAGTTATCGTTTCGCAAGTATTCCTTGGGGTCGGGCGCTGAAGCTTTTAGAGGAAGGTGATATCGATCTTATTTTGAGCGTCACAAAAACACCAGTACGTGAACAGTTTGCGTATTTTATTGGTCCCCAACGAATGGAAACCATTGTTTTTGCAATGAACTCAGGGGAGCCTCACCAGCTTGACTCACTTGAGTCGTTATTCCATCTGTCAAAGCCCATCGCTATTCAGCGTAATGCTTATTACGGTGAGGCGTTTACAGCTCGCCTTGCGCGTCGTACCGACAGTGAAACACAATTTATTTATGTACCCGATAATCAGGTAAAATTAAATTTGCTCAAAAAAGGACGGATCGCAGGGTTTTTAGAAGAAAAATTCAATATCCTGTATCAAAGTAAAAATAACCCTGATTTTGAAAAGTTTACTATTAGCCCGTTGGTTATTAACGAAAATCCAGTATATTTTGCCTTTAGCAAGGCACGCATCACGAGCGAGCGTTTGCACCGTTTGAGTCAAGCATTTGAACGGGTAAAACGTAGTGGAAAATTAGATCAGATCACGGCCAAATACGGCGTCAATTAACGCTTTCTTTTTCTCGTAGTAGGTCGTTCAAATCCATGTTAGTAACACTCGCATTGCAAAGATCCGTTCGCGCTAGTGTAAGTTAAGAAAAGAGTTTGTTAAACTTGCGCGTGATTTTCGATAGTGATGAATACCGCCTTATGTCTAATGACTCTTTAAATCCAACTGAAAAGCGCGCCGCGATTTCTCTTGCTGGCGTTTTCGCTTTCCGCATGCTTGGTTTGTTCATGCTGATGCCAGTGTTAGCTGTTTACGGCCAGTCTTTACAGGATGTCTCGCCACTGTGGATTGGTTTGGCTATTGGTGCTTATGGTTTGACTCAAGCTGTACTACAGATACCCATGGGTTGGTTGTCTGACAAGTTCGGTCGTAAGCCAATCATCATTGGTGGGTTGTTGGTATTTGCATTAGGATCCGTTATCGCTGCATTAGCAGATTCAATCTATTGGGTGACATTTGGTAGAGCACTACAGGGTATGGGCGCGATTGCAAGTGCTTTACTCGCGCTAGCCGCAGACTTGAGCCGTGACGAGCAGCGTCCCAAGGTAATGGCGGTCATTGGCATGTGCATTGGTATGAGCTTTGCTGTAGCCATGTTATTAGGACCAATGATTGCGGCGTCTTTTGGTATCGCAGGGATCTTCTGGCTGACGGCGGTATTGGCAATTGTAGGTATCGCTATCATTACCTTTATGGTGCCAAATGCGGTAAATAAAGCCCCAAAAGGTGACACAATTGCAAGTTTTGCAGATATTCGTCGCCTAGTTCAAAATCCACAGCTACTGAGGCTTGATCTGGGGGTGTTGCTATTACATTTGACGCTGACCACGATTTTTGTAGCCTTGCCAGGCCAGTTGATCCGTGACGGCCTTGCCGCAGATAGGCACTGGCAACTCTATATTCCGGTATTTTTACTCGCTTTCATTTTGATGGCTCCGATGATGATAGTGGCGATCCGCAAACAAAAAGAAAAGCAAACATTCTTGCTTTCTATTGCTATGTTAATAGTAAGCTCTGTCGCTTTATACTGTTTTGTGGATTCCCTTTGGGTAATTGCAGGTGCAATGCTGGTCTATTTTATTGCCTTTAATTTTCTCGAAGCAACTATGCCTGCGTTGGTTTCTCGCATAGCTCCAGCAAACCAAAAGGGATCGGCGATGGGAGTGTTTTCATCAGGCCAGTTTCTAGGTGCATTTATAGGCGGTGCTTTGGGTGGTATCTTGGCGCAAAATTTTGCGGTCGATACGATATTTGCCGCAACGGCCATTATTGGGGTAATATGGTTTGTTATCGCATGGGGCATGCAAGTGCCACCCAAGAGCAAAGCGATCAGCTTAGTTTCTGCTGTAGAAAATGAGCAACAAGCGACGGAATTGGCAGACCAATTGGTTTCATTGCCTGGGGTACTTGAGGCCACGGTAGTGAGAGACGAGAATCGTAGCTACCTAAAAGTAGATGATAAAATTTTTGATTTGAAGCAAGCCAAGCAAGTGCTGGGCTTGTCATAGTGTGAGGAGACAATGCCATGGCACGTGGTGTTAATAAAGTAATTTTGGTAGGTAATCTGGGCCAAGATCCTGAAGTTCGCTATATGCCAAACGGTAACGGCGTGGCTAACATCAGCATTGCAACTACGGATAGCTGGAAAGATAAAAACACCGGTCAATTGCAAGAGCGTACAGAATGGCACCGTGTGGTGTTGTTTGGCAAACTTGCGGAAGTTGCGGGTGAGTATTTAAGAAAAGGCTCGCAGGTTTACATTGAAGGTCGTCTACAGACTCGTAAGTGGACAGATCAAAGTGGCCAAGAAAAGTACACAACAGAAATCGTTGTGGACATGGGTGGTCAAATGCAAATGCTAGGTGGCCGTGGCGAGCAGCAGGGTCAAGGTGGTGGCCAATACCAAGGTGGTCAACAGCAGCAAAATAATTATGGCCAGCAAAGCTATAATCAAGCGCCTCAGCAGCAATATTCGCAGCCACAGCAGAGCCAGTCAAACCAGCAGCAAGGTGGATTCTCACCACAGCAATCGCAACAGAGTTCACAGCAGTCTTCTGGGTTTGGTGGTCAGTCTCAAGGTGGTTTTGCACCACAACAGAACCAAAACAGCGGTCAATCAGGCGGTAGCTCAAATCCTATGGAGCCACCAATTGACTTTGATGATGACATTCCGTTCTAAATGGTGGTATAGCATCTAAGAAAACCCTAGCATCACGCTGGGGTTTTTGTTTTTTACTGGTATAAATATCTTTAAGAAAATGGTGACAAGTAAGCTTAGATAAAGCTTAACATCTTGTACGGTTTGTACGGTTAATAAACTTAACGCATTTCTAGTTTTGGCTCAGGTGCTTATCCTTTCTGTACAATTAAAAGCCTTATCTCGCTTGAGTTTTGCACTATTTTGAACAACACTTCAGTTATCTTTCCACCCAATAAAAACATTATGCCAATTCAGCTGTTAGATGGATTTAGTCGTCAGTATCAAAAAAAGCTAATCGCGGTAAGTTTGGCGGTGTTGTTGTGTCTAAATTTCCTTCTTAATCATTTGTTGCATCTTCAGGTTCACACGCAAGGAGAGGAAGCAGCGGCTGAAATTTCGCTGCTATCAGCTGAGGCTTCTGCCACTGGAGTAAGTGAAATAGCAGTTAAGCACGGTTTTTCGTTATTACCTGCTCCGAATGCAGAAGAACATCAATTTGTAGCGAATGGTCAAACTATTACCTTGTATCATGAATCCATTTGGATAAGTCATGGATATATATTGATATTTTTCAACCTATTGTCTATTGGGCTAGTTTTATTCGTGCATCGGTGGTGGTTTTTATACGGTAAGGCTGAGTCTACCTCAAATGCCCAGCAGCCTGTGGCTCTGCCAGCCCCCGCTCCTGAAGGGCAGTTTGCATTATTTGCGTTAATCCATTGGCAGTGCAGCACACCTAAAGAAGTTGATCTACAGTTACATTTTCAGCTTGCTCTGGTCAAAGGTGTTGGGGAGTTTGGGACTGTCGCGGTTAAATATCTTGTTTCAGGAGCGTTAGCCGTGACGGTAAAACAGGTTGGTGCGACGAAAGGAATGGACTTGGCAAAGCAAATGCATGAAATCGTTTATAGAGTACTGCTAGACTTTCGGGGCGATTTATCACGCAGCAAAGTCAAGCTTGGTGCTTGTTTTTATCAGGAAAATAAACAACAAACACAGGTTTATCAAAGTGCAAAATCAGCGCTCTCGATTGCGCAAAATCAAGCGTGGCAACATACCCATCTAGTTCATCTTACAGAGTTATTGGCAAAACGCCTTAGCGAGGACGGTGAGGCTTTGCTGAGTTATCTAAAAGCCGGGCAGTTTTCCTTATTCTTCCAGCCGTTGTTTGATTTTTTAGCTGAAGACGTGATTGTAAGCGAAGCATTGCTGAGGGTGACTCATAAAGAAATGGGGAGAATTTCGGCCAAGCAGGTGATACAACATCTTTATACGCCAGAGCAATTCCAGTTTCTTGATAGAGCGATAGTCAAGCAGGTATTGTCAGTCTATGAGCAGGAAAGAAGTTTTGGCAAGGTAAGTATTAACTTACACATTTCGAGTTGGATGGATAGACAGTTTATTGAGTGGCTAGAGGGGCAGCTTATCGCGTCTCATAGTGGTGCGGCAATTGGGTTTGAACTTAGCATAGAAGAGGTCTATCAACATGGAGAGCGGTTGTTAGCCGCTTTTGATAGGTTGAATCGACTTGGGTGCGATATTTATTTGGATAATGTTACACAGGCTCTTACGCTAGGGCGCTCCCCGCTTGCTGAGTTGATAAAAGCTATCAAGCTCAGCTATGAGCTAGTACATGGCATTGAAAAGTCTGCATATCGTAAACGCACAGTTAAGCAAATAGTCGCTCAAGCGAGAAGCTTGGGTATTCCCGTATATGCAGTGGGGGTTGAAACCGTTACTGAATTGACTTGCATCAAAGGGCTTGGAGTGAAAGGGGCCCAAGGGCATTATTTTTCCGCACCATTACAACAGCTCGCCGATATTCATTAAGCAGCTTATTTGGGTTTTGGATACTTTTTAGTTGCCAGATACCGTAAACCATCTAATCCTTGTAATCCGCCAGTATGGATTGCGGTGATCACACTGCCTTTTTTGAAGTATCCTTGTTTAGCCAAAGTGAAAATAGCGTAAAACAGTTTACCCGTGTAAATAGGCTCAAGAGGCAAGTTATATTTTACCTTCATTTCACGACAAAAACTCAGCAATTCAGGCGTAGTCTTAGCGTAACCTCCGTGGTGAAAATCATGGAGTAGCTGCCATGGTGCACAGCGCTGAGCTGTGATTAATTCATGTATCTCCCGTGCTAAGTATTCAGCACCTTTTAGTACAGTAACACCTAAAACCTGTGTCTGTTTAGGTACTCCTGAGATTAATCCTGCTATCGTGCCGCCACTGCCTACTGCCGTCATGACATAATCACTTTGAGGCAATGAATGCGCTAACTCTTCAACACCTTTGAGCGCAAGCGCGTTAGTACCGCCTTCAGGTATGATATAGGCATGGTTAAATCTAGCTTGTAGAGTTTGCATGTAATCAGGTTGGTTTCTTTGCCTATACTCGACTCGACTCACGGGATGAAGTGTTAGTCCGCATGCACTGGCCATTTTTAGTGTTGGGTTGTGTCGGTCAATCTCTGGGCCTCTTACAATTAAGTGCCCTTTGATTGAGAAAAGTTTGCAAGCCATACTGGTCGCGTATAGGTGGTTAGAAAATGCCCCGCCAAAAGTGACTAACTCTTCAAGGCCAGCTTGCTTTAGGTGGAGTAAGTTGTATTTTAGCTTACGCCATTTGTTTCCTTGGATCATAGGATGGAGCAAATCATCACGCTTAACCAGCAAAGTTAAACCGTATTTATCCAGTATCGGGTGGTGAATGGTTTGAGTTGGTGACTCGGCGATGTTTGTGATGGTTTGCATGATGAAGTCAGTTTGATATTTTGCGTACTATAATAATTAACCCGAGCATTTCGCTCCAGAGGTTATCGTATCTTCTTAATTACTTCCCGACTATTTTGGACTCGAATTAGTAACACATCGCGATGTTAGAGAAAAATAGACAAAATCTCAGCTAAAAACTGGCAAGACGCTGGTTAATAGTTGTAAACTCAGATATTAATTGTGCAAAGCTTGTGTTTTACTTTGTAAGTACATAGCATAGAGCCCTAACTATAAGAAATAACAAGACCAAACAATTGCCGCTGTTGGGAATGGAACATATGCGAATTGCTCCTTTAACTTTTATTGTATCGGCCTCGATTCTGGCCATGGGTACTGTTGCTCAAAGCGCTATGGCGCAAGATACCGCAACGGTCACAGCCATAGAGTCTGAATTGTCTAATAAGCAAAGTGAATTAGACAGATACTCGGTCGTTTTAGAAAAACACCTAGCAGAGGAAACGCGTCTGCAGTCTCAACTTGAGTTATTGAGAAAACGTTCAGGTGAGTTAGATAAAGAAAAAAATCAGGCCTTAGATGCAATGAATGAGTTGTATCGTCGGCTAATTGATGATCCTTCTATTGATATTTCTTCTGCGCAAACACGTTATCAACAAGCGGTGGCAGATCACAAGCAGAATAAAGAAGACATTGCGATGCAAATTGCGGCGATTGCATCACAGCGTAAAGATATTGAGCAAGTCCGTGTGACTAAGCACACCTTAGTAAATACACTTGAAAACTTAAAGGATCAGCTTGGCACGGCGCGAGTAGAGCGACTACGTAATGAATTTACTCGTGAAGGTACGCTAGAGGTAGACCACACAATTAACTGTAAGCGCACAGAAACCTTGGCAGCGTGTGAACAGCGTGGTCAGCAAATGGGGCTTCAAAAAGCAACCAAGCGTTTTATTGATCAGATTTTTGCAAACCTAACCGAGAGCCGTGTTGTCGAGCCAAAACGCAATATGGCTGGCGCGCAGGTTCAAGTAGTTAGCAGCCACGTTGTAAGCAGTGGATTTAGTGGACAAGGTAACTACAACGTTAACCTCAGCGTGACAATGCGTGGTGACGTAAATAGCAGTCGCTTATGTAACTTATTGAGCTTAGACAATCGTTATTGTGCTGAATATGGCACTCCGCTTGCCGTAAATTACCAGTCGAACTACTCTACAGTCTACAGTGATAATCAACTGACTTTTTCAGACGAGCAAAGTAAGCCGGTTGAAGTCGCGACTATTACTAAACAACCAGTCGGGGAGACCTCTCTTGTAAAAAAGTCTCAAACGGCTGATAAAACAGTCGAGTTGACTTTAAGATCAAATGTTTACGACGACGAAGTGTTTATTAATGGAGTCAGCTACGGCGCGACAAAAACGACAGTAGCAATTCCTGCCGGGTTTTATGATGTTGAGATCCGTAAATTAGGTTATGAACCTTATAAGGCACGTATTAATCTGCGAGCCGCGCAAACCATTAATGCAAAATTGGTCAAAAAACGTCAACCGGTTACCGCGGTTGTGACAAAAAAGGCTGAACCTGAAGCTCAACAAGTACAGGTGATCGCCGTAGCAGCCACTGATAATGAGCTGGCTATTATTCCAGCAGGCACTTTTAAAATGGGCGACCTGACGGGTAATGGTTTACCAAATGAGCGTCCGATTGTTGAAAAAGTGTTGAGCCATTCATATGCCATGCAGAGCACAGAGGTTACAGTGGCAGCTTTTCGCCGTTTTACGCAAAGCACTGGATATAAAACCTTAGCTGAGCAAGGTAAAGGCTGCGCATATTATAAAAATGGCGAACCAGTCTGGGAGCTAGAATATAACTGGGAAAGTCCTGGTTACGAACAGTCAGATAATTTCCCTGTTGTTTGTGTTGCCTACGATGATGCGAAGGCGTACGCCAACTGGTTGTCTGGCGAAAAAGGACAGCAATTTAGACTACCCAATGAAGTCGAGTGGGAATACGCTGCGCGTGCAGGCACTGCATCTGAGTACCCTTGGGGTAATGAAATCGGAAGAAACCTAGCTAATTGTGGTTGGTGTGGTAGTGAGTGGTCTAACAAAAGTCCTTCACCTGTGGCCCAATTTTCACCGAATAGCTATGGCTTATATGATACTGTAGGAAACGTATGGGAGTGGACGCAAAAGCGTGCTTCTCAGAGCGATGTTACAGTGCGTGGCGGTGCATGGAACTTCGCGCCGAGTTTGGCTCGAGTGTCAACTCGCTTAGCGTTAGCGCCAGATTTTAGAGCGAATTATATAGGTTTTCGACTTGTTCGAGAGCGATAAGTAGTAAATTAAGAGCAGCAGGTGATGCTGCTTTGTTTGACAGAATTCTGAAAGGTCACCCAGCCTCATGTTTAAAAAATTACGCGGATTATTTTCTAACGATCTCTCTATCGATTTAGGGACGGCAAACACACTTATTTATGTAAAAGAAGAAGGCATCGTACTGAATGAGCCATCAGTGGTGGCAATTCGTCAGGAGCGAGCTGGTGGCCCAAAAAGCGTTGCGTCAGTGGGTACTGCGGCTAAGCAAATGCTAGGTCGAACTCCGGGTAACATCAAAGCCATTCGCCCAATGAAAGATGGGGTGATTGCTGACTTCTATGTAACAGAAAAAATGTTACAGCACTTTATTAAGCAAGTGCACAATAATAACTTTATGCGTCCAAGCCCTCGAGTACTTATTTGTGTACCTTGTGGTGCAACTCAAGTTGAAAAACGTGCAATCCGTGAATCAGCAATGGGTGCTGGCGCGCGTGAAGTGTACTTAATTGAAGAGCCAATGGCAGCAGCAATTGGTGCTGGATTACCAGTATCTGAAGCGACAGGTTCAATGGTTGTTGATATTGGTGGTGGTACGACGGAAGTCGCGATTATCTCGCTGAATGGTGTCGTTTATTCGTCTTCAGTGCGTATCGGTGGTGATAAGTTTGATGAAGCGATTATCAACTACGTACGTCGTAACTTCGGAAGCCTAATTGGCGAAGCAACGGCTGAACATATCAAACATGAAATCGGTTCTGCATTTAAGAGCGAAACGCCGATTGAAATTGAGGTTCGCGGCCGTAACTTAGCTGAAGGGGTACCACGCTCTTTTACACTCAACTCGCATGAAATCTTAGAAGCGTTACAAGAGCCTTTGATGGGGATTGTAAGTGCAGTAATGGTTGCGCTAGAGCAGTCGCCACCAGAGCTTGCCTCTGATATTTCTGCCCACGGCATGGTATTAACAGGTGGTGGCGCATTACTCAAAGATTTAGACCGTTTGTTGATGGAAGAAACCGGTATCCCAGTGGTGGTTGCTGATGATCCATTAACTTGTGTGGCAAGAGGTGGTGGTAAAGCGTTAGAGATGATAGACATGCACGGTGGTGACGTATTTAGTTACGACTGATGAATTTATTATTTGGCCGAACCGTTCCTTTACAACTGCGACTTACTGTCGCAGTTGTGCTTAGTATTATTCTGATCATTGGTGACCGTTACACGGTTGGTGGGACTATGGTGCGAACCAGTTTAAACACTTTGGTCAGTCCGCTACTGTACGTCGCTAACATTCCCTATGAAGCGTTCAACTTGGGCCTAAAAAGTCTCAATACCAGAGAAAAGTTGCAACAAGAAAACCAAGCACTCAGGGAAAAACAATTAATACAGAGTGAGCAATTACAGCAACTTCAGTTTTTGCAAAAAGAAAATCAAGAATTACGCGCCTTATTAGGTGCTTCGGCTAGGGAAACCAATCAACGTTTAATATCTCAAGTGTTGTCTGTTCATTCGAACCCTTATAGTCATCAGGTTGTGATTAATCGCGGTACGATTGATGGGATCAGCGAAGGGCAGGCAGTTATTGACGAAATGGGCATTGTTGGACAGCTAACTCAAGTGGGTACCACGACATCAAGGGTGCTGCTTATGACTGATACCACCCATGCGACACCGGTCAGAATATTGCGTAATGACGTTCGTACTGTGGTAGAGGGGACGGGTAAAATCAATAACGTTCGCCTGGCTCATGTACCGCATAGCATGGATATTCGCATTGGCGATGTGTTGGTCACTTCAGGGCTTGGTGGTACTTTCCCTGAGGGCTATCCGGTGGCAGTAGTCACCGAGATAGACAGAGACGAAGGCTTGCCATTTGCGCAAGTACAGGCAGAGCCGGTTGCGCAATTAGATCGTATTCGCTTACTCGTGGTGTTAGGTAAACGTAGCCAAGAGGCAATTAATCATGAGTAAACATAGCAACTTATCGATTGCTTTGAGTGTCTTTGTTGCGTTAATCATGGCGCTTATGCCATTACCATTCTCACTTGAGCCCTTTCGTCCCGATTGGGTATTATTGGTGCTGATGTACTGGTCTTTGGCAGTACCTCACCGTGTGAATATTGGTTGGGCTTGGATGACAGGCCTGATAATAGATTTAGCGATGGGCGCGCCACTCGGGGTGAACTCGTTGACCTATTCCATTTGTATTTATATTACCGCCAGCAACTTTCAGAAAATTCGTAATTTCTCCATCTGGCAGCAAGCAGTACTGATCGGGCTATTTCTCGCGCTCTATCATTTGTTACAATTTTGGCTTAATCATTTCTTGCTTGATATCTACTTTAACCCGCATTATCTGTGGCCTGCGGTTACGGGCATGGTGTGCTGGCTGTGGATATTCCCACTGCTGAGAAAATATCGTAGACAGTTTAGGATCAGATAATGTCTATCTCTTTATATTTAGCTTCAGCTTCTCCACGTCGCAAAGCGCTATTAACCCAGCTTGGTTATCCGTTCGAGCAATTTAGTGTTGATGCAGACGAAAGCCCGCTAGACGATGAAACGGCATTACAGTTGGTGGAACGTTTAGCGTGTTTAAAAGCGCAATCAGGTGTGGCGCTAGGGTATACCGACAGGCCGGTTCTTGGCAGTGACACTGTGGTCGTCATTGACGGAGAAGCGCTTGGCAAGCCTCGTGATAAAGCGGATTTCAAAGCGATGATGCAGCGTCTTTCTGGTCATACGCATCAGGTGATGACTGCGATTGCGCTTGCAAATACAAACAAAGTACTGAGCGATGTGATTGTGACCAATGTGACCTTTAAAACGCTTAGTGAAACTGAAATTGATGCCTACTGGGATACTAACGAGCCACAAGATAAAGCGGGTGGCTATGGGATCCAAGGGTTAGGTGGGCGCTTTGTAACTGAGATCCAAGGTAGCTATTTTGCAGTTGTAGGCTTACCTTTGTATGAGACAGACGAATTAATTCAACGGTTTTTAAAATAAAATATGAGTAGCGAACTACTAATCAATGTCACCCCAAGTGAAAGTCGCGTAGCCTTAATCGAAAATGGGGTGCTGCAAGAAGTTCAGGTTGAACGGATCGGTAACCTAGGCATCGTTGGTAACATTTATCTTGGCAAAGTGAGCCGAGTGCTTCCTGGTATGCAGGCTGCTTTTGTGGATATCGGCTTGGAAAAAGCGGCGTTTCTACATGCGTCAGATATCGTGAACAGCGCTTCTATTGAAGAAGGGGTGGCCGAGTCCCCAGTTAAAAAAGTGCAGGATATTCGTGAGCTGGTTAAACAAGGCCAGTTCATTATGGTACAAGTGGTCAAAGATCCGCTTGGCACAAAAGGCGCTAGGCTGACAACGGATATCACGATTCCCTCACGCTATTTGGTGTTTATGCCAGACGCGACTCATGTGGGGGTTAGCCAGCGCATTGAAACCGAACAAGAGCGTGACCGGTTAAAAGAAATCGTTGCACAATATAACGACGAAAACGGTGGTTTTATCGTTCGCACCGCTGCTGAAGGCGCTTCGGAAGCCGAATTACAGCATGATGCAGAGTTTTTGAAAAAACTCTGGCAAAAAATTGTGACTCGCCGCCGTAAAACGAGCAAAGCGAAAATCTTGCACGAAGATCTTACTTTGGCATTTCGAACCTTGCGTGATTATGTTGGTGAGGATATGGAGCGTATCCGTGTTGACTCAAAGCTAACCTACCAAGAGCTAACACTTTTCACCGAAGAGTTTGTTCCCCAACTCGCAAGTGCACTTGAATACTATCCCGGTGAGCGACCCATTTTTGACTTGTTTGATGTTGAGTCTGAGATCCAAAAAGCGCTACATCGTAAGGTTGAGCTAAAATCTGGTGGCTACCTCATCATCGACCAAACAGAAGCAATGACAACCGTTGATGTCAATACTGGCGCATTTGTTGGCCATCGCAATCTTGAAGAAACGATTTTTAATACTAATGTTGAAGCGACGTCGGCAATTGCTAGGCAATTAAGGTTAAGAAACCTTGGTGGTATCATTATTATCGATTTTATCGACATGGTATCAGACGAGCATAAACGTCGAGTATTGCACTCTTTAGAAACTGCGTTGTCTAAAGACCGAGCAAAAGCTAATATCAATGGTCTCTCTGCGCTTGGTCTTGTCGAAATGACTCGCAAGCGCACGCGTGAAAGCCTGGAGCATATTCTTTGTGATGTGTGTCCATCTTGCTCAGGTCGTGGTTCACTAAAAACAGTCGAAACCGTTTGTTATGAAATCTTAAGAGAAATCGTGCGTGTTAATCGTGCTTATGATGCAGACAAATTTATGGTTTATGCCTCGCCAGCGGTGAGCGAAGCCTTGATTAACGACGAGTATCATAATTTAGCTGAGCTTGAATTATTTATTGGTAAGCAGGTTAGCATTCAAACTGAGAGCTTATATAGCCAAGAGCAGTTTGACGTAGTAATGATGTAAAGGGTAGCGGTACATGCAGGCTAAGGCCGTCTGTTTTTTCTGCCTGCGTAAAGCGTGGCAAATTTTTGCGATAACTTTAGTGACACTCGCGGTGCTGGTGTCTGCACTAAAGTACGCCTTACCCTATGCAAATGATTACAAGAGTAACATCGAAGCACTGATCCAAAAGCAACTTAATGTTGATATTAGCATCGGCCAGATCAGTGCGAGTTGGGAAGGCAACGGACCTGCCCTTGTGTTGGAATCACTCTCTTTTAAAGATAATAAAGACTCGCCAATCTCCATTAATATTGCCAAAACCTCTTTACAACTCAATGTATTCGAATCTGTAAGACAAATGCAGATCGCATCGAACTACTTTGTGCTAGAAGGGTTTGAAGCAGATATAGACTTGAGCAAGTTAAGTGCGGCTCAAGATCAAGGTGAATTTGAGCAGCAAGCATTAATTGAAAGCCTTTTCTTAGGCGATGTAGGACATTTTGCGGTGCAAAATAGTCGTCTTAATATTACTTTTTCTAGCGGTAAGACTCATCGTTTGTTACTGAAGGATTTGGTGTGGCAAAACTCTAGCGCATTACACGAAGGTGCGGGAGAAATCGCATTACCGGGGTTTTCTCAAGGCCAGTTTAACGCTCGTCTTTCTTTGTCAGGGCGAAAGCTACGTGAATTGGCGGGTAATATCTATGTATCCGCGGATAAGGTTAATCCGGTCGATTGGCTAGAAGAACTTATTACCCTAGCGCACCCGGATCTTAAAGCAGACATCAATGCTCAGTTATGGTTAGGTTTTGAGCAAGGTACGTTGCAAGATATTACGGTGGATATCAAGCCCAGCGTATTGATATGGCAAGAAGATGAAAATCAGCGCACGTTGGCACTAGACGATGCGCAATTTCTATTACGACCAGATCAGCAGGGTTGGTGGGTGCAAAGTAGTGGTATCCAATTTAGTCGTAATCAAGAAGCGCTTGCTCCTATTTTATTTGAAGCGAAATGGCATAAAGACAACAAGACCTTTTGGTTAAAGGATATTAACGCCAACTTTTTAGCTGAGTTAGCGCAACTTGCTAAATTTCCTGGGCGAGATTTACTTTATGGCATGAACCCCAACGGTCAACTGAGCGCAGCGAAATTCAGCCTAAGTAATAATAATGCTTTTTCGGCATGGGGAGTCGTTGAAGAAATTGCTTTCGAGCCATTTCATGGGATCCCGGGAATTTATGGTACTAGGTTAGAGATGAGTGCGACTGATGAGCAAATTAGGCTCAATTTAAGTGCTGAACAAACTGAACTGCTATCAAAAGAGACCTTCAAAGATAATATTGAGATCCAGCAGCTCACTGGTGATGTCTATATCCGCAATCAACAATCGCAAGGCTGGCGAATTTCTAGTCCCAACTTTTGGCTTAGCAATCAAGATGTAGCGTTAGCCACGGAATTTTCCTTGCAGTTGTCCGATGAGCCTCGGCTTGATTTATATGCAGAACTATTCGGTGGGCGTGGTGAAATCGCTTCACAGTACTTTCCTGTCAGTATTATGCGTAAAAGCTTAGTCGATTATTTAGAAGCAGGGATCCAAAGTGGTCAGCACTTGCAGACTCAAGTCTTACTGAGCGGGGCGCTTTCACAATTTCCATTCGCTGATAAGCAAGGTCAGTTTGAAGTTAAATCACGTTTGAACGATGTGACGTTTGGTTTTGCGCCGGATTGGCCTAGCGTTACTTCAGGTGATGTCACACTACATTTTGAAAACGAAAGAATGGATATCTATGCGCATCGTGGGGAACTTGTTAATCAAAGTATTGATGAGGGGGTCATCGTTAGTATTGCGGATTTAAATCACGCTGATGTGCTGACTGTAGATATTAATCACACCACAAAAGCGAGCACGTTACAGCCTTTCTTTGCGGCAACACCGCTCGCAGATCCGCTCGCGAATATATTAGATATTGTTCAAGGTAAAGGCAAAGCAAAAGGGGATGTGCAATTGGCCGTCGACCTGCACTCAGGTGCCGTACATGCTAAAGGTGACATCTACCTAGACAATAACCCGGTTTTCTTGGCAAAGCCTGGTATGCAATTACAGCAAGTTAAGGGAGTGGTTAGCTTCGATGATGACAATATCAAAGTGAATGATTTGACTGCTACGTGGTTGGACATGCCTTTGTCGTTGGACCTATCAGGAAGCGGAGATAAGCAAAATTACCAAGTAACGACCAAGGTAAGCCTTGAGGCTGGAATAGAACAACTGCAACCGCATGCTAATGGAATTATTGACGGCTACTTTGAGGGCAATAGCGTGCTGAGCACAGATCTTATGCTTAATTTTGCTGATGCGGGATTTAACTATAAAGCCAAATTTGCCAGTGATTTACGGGGGATTACCAGTCATTTACCCGAACAATTCGGCAAACCAGCTGAGCAAGCTAAACTACTAAGCGGCACGGTATTAGGGGATGATATTTCGAATCTCGTTACGGCAAGTCTAGATAATCAATTGTATTTCAATGGCATCATTGAAAATGAATCTGGTGTGATGCGTAATGCACACCTGATTATTGGTAGTAAAGATGAAGGCTTAAATGCAGCAGGCTTTGATATCACAATCAAACAACAAGAAGTAGAGTTGTTACCTTGGTTGCCATTGATTAATCGTATTATCAAGGCGCCGAGCTCAGGTTCTGATCCCGGATTTCTGCCAGCACTAAATCGGGTGGAGGGCTCTTTTTCAAGATTAACATTCTCAGAGATCCCTTTCCATGATGTTGACTTTACTATGGCATCTATTGATGGCCCGATGCAGCTTAAAATCAATAGTAAAGAAATGCGCTCACAAGTCGCTATTCCAGCATCGAACTCAAGCCGGCCTATTCACATTAATAGTGATTATTTACGTCTAAACTTACCTAAGTCAGAGGCACAACAAGAGGCTGTGAAAACAGACATTCACTCGTTAGATTGGCTGCTGAGCTTACCTGCAACCGAATTTGTGTGTGGAGACTGTAAAGTCGGTGAATATCAGTTAGATCAGGTCAATATGTCGTTGTTCGGAGATGGTAATAGACTCAATATCTCAGAGTTAGTGATTGATAAAAAAGATCATAAACTCAATGCCAGTGGCCGCTTTGAACAAGGTAAAACATCACTGAGCGGTGCGCTAAACAGCGATGACTTTGGTGAACTAATGGATGAGTTTGATATTACTTCGACTATCAAAGACTCCCGCGCCAACATTGATTTTGCGCTCAATTGGCAAGGTGCGCCATACGAAATGGATTTGCCTAGCCTAGGTGGCGAGTTAACTTGGCGTTTAGGTGAAGGTCATTTGGCAGAAATAAGCGACAAAGGTGCACGTGTCTTTTCGCTACTGAGTTTGGACTCTTTGATCAGAAAGCTGCGCTTAGATTTTAGAGATGTGTTTTCTAAAGGCTTTTTCTATAACAGTATGAGCGGTTCGGTACAGCTAACGAATGGTATTGCAATTACTGAAGATTCAAAGCTTGATGGCGTACCTGCTGATTTAACGATACGTGGCTATGCCGACCTCAATACCCATGAAATTAATTATGATTTGGCCGTCGCACCACAAGTAACTTCGAGTTTACCTGTGATTATGGCATGGGCGGTGAATCCTGTTACGGGATTAGCTGCACTGGCACTGGATAAAGTGATCCACTCTGCACGAGTGATTTCCGAGATTAATTTTAAAATCACCGGAACGATGCAAGAGCCAGTGGTTACAGAGGTTGATCGTAAGAGTAAAGAAATTGAGTTACCCAAACCGGTTATGCCTCCTAGTGAAGAAGTTACGCCAGATGGTTCTGATGAGAATACAAGTAAAGAAGCACCTGCATTGAATTCAGAATCACATCCAAGTGCTACACTTAAGCAAAGTGAGCAACCTCTTGTGTCGCAAAATAAGGAAAGTGGTAATGGCTAAGGTGATTGCATTGCCAATGTGCTCGGCTAAAGCACCCCAAACAAATATAGATTACCTTAAAAACCAGCTAGCTAAGTTAGTGGTTGAAGAGCTAACCTTAGTCTGTTTACCTGAAACTTGGCTGGCGTTTTGCGACAATGCGCAACAGACTTGGGAATACGCGCAGCATAATGAAGCACTGCTTGGAGAGCTTTCAGCGCTTTGTCAACAACATAACATTTGGTTGGCGGCAGGCACTATCGCGATACCAAGTCAGAACGATAAATATCTGGCTGCGAGTTACTTATTTAATTCGAGTGGTGAAATCGTAGCACGCTATAATAAGATCCATTTGTTTGACGCCGATGTGAGTGACAAAACTAAACAATACCGAGAGTCTGAGCGAACAGAGTCCGGACAGGATGTCGTAGTAGTGGATAGTCCATTTGGCAGAATTGGATTAAGCGTGTGTTATGATCTGCGCTTTCCTGGTTTGTTTCAAATGATGAGGGAGGAGGGAGCCGAGTTGTTTTTAGTCCCGAGTGCTTTTACTTGTGCAACGGGCGAGGCACACTGGCAGCCATTATTACAGGCGAGGGCGATAGAAAACCAATGCTATGTAGTTGCAGCCGCGCAAGTCGGTTGTCACGAAAATGGCCGAGAAACCTACGGGCACAGTTTAATTGTATCACCTTGGGGTGAAGTCCTAGTAGACTCTGGTGCGAGTCTAGAACCCATTTCACAGCAGCTAGATAGCGCGTTTCTTGATTCGATCCGGAAAAAAATGCCTGTTGCGTATCATAACCGATTTAAAAGTGAGTTTTTATGAGTAATGTAGAGCAAAATTTACTGACCAACAGTCAGCTGACACGTGAGCAATTATCACAAACTCTCGCGTATATTCATCAGCACAAAGTAAATTATGCCGATCTGTACTTTCAATCAAGCTACCACGAAACTTGGGTGCTGGAAGACGGCATAGTCAAAGATGGCAGCTACAATATTGAACGTGGTGTTGGTGTGCGTGCAGTAAGTGGTGAGAAGACTGGCTTTAGTTATTCTGATGCGATCAGTATTGAAGCGTTAACTAAGGCTGCAGAAGCCGCACGCAGTATTGCGCAAGCGGGTGAAAGCAATAAAGTCCAAGTATTTAGCGATGTAAAAGCACCCATTCAATTTCAACCCGCGCAGCCAATTACCAGCATGACGGATGCGGATAAAGTGGCTTTACTTAGAGATATTGAGCAGTGTATTCGCGATTTAGCACCTGAGGCGCAGCAAGTGGTCAGTTCGCTGTCGGCGGTATATGAAGAAGTGTTAATTGCTGCAAGTGACGGTACGTTCGCAACCGATATCCGCCCGTTAATACGTTTAAATTGCTCAGTACTACTTGAGAAAAGTGGTCGCAGAGAGCGTGGTAGTGCGGGTGGTGGTGCGCGTTTAGACTATGGTTACTTTAAAGAATTGGTAGACGGTGAACCGAGATGGATGCAGTTTGCCAAAGAAGCAGTACGACAAGCTCGAGTGAATCTTGAAGCCATTGATGCTCCAGCAGGAGCGATGCCCGTGGTGCTGGGTGCAGGTTGGCCGGGCGTTTTGTTACACGAAGCTGTTGGACATGGCCTAGAAGGTGATTTTAACCGTAAAGGTGCCTCTGCATTCAGTGGTAAAATAGGTGAACAAGTCGCTTCGAGTCTTTGTACTGTGGTGGATGATGGCACGATAGCCGACCGTCGCGGCTCTTTGAATGTCGACGATGAAGGTACGCCTGCGGCATACAACGTACTGATTGAAAATGGTATTTTGAAAGGCTATATGCAAGACAAGCAAAACGCGAGCTTGATGGGCGTCGCGCCTACAGGCAATGCGCGTCGTGAGTCTTATGCTCATTTACCGATGCCGAGAATGACAAATACCTACATGCTTGCGGGTGAGCACAGTCAAGAAGAGATCATTCGTAGCGTAGATAAAGGTATTTTTGCTAGTAACTTCGGTGGTGGCCAAGTAGACATTACCTCCGGCAAGTTTGTATTTTCAGCATCTGAGGCCTACTTAATTGAGAATGGTAAGATAACCCAACCTATTAAAGGCGCAACGCTTATAGGAAATGGCCCTGAAGTTATGAAAAAGGTCTCTATGGTAGGTAATGACCTTGCGCTTGATAAAGGCGTTGGAGTATGTGGTAAAGATGGTCAAAGCGTCCCAGTGGGAGTAGGTCAACCGAGTTTGAAGATTGATGAAATTACTGTAGGTGGCACAGCGTAATACCAACCCCATACGATATGACGGTTATCTCATACAAGCAAAAAGGCGCATCAGCGCCTTTTTATATTGTCCAGAGCAACATAGCGTTATGGCATAATTGCTTCTTTTAAGTACTGAAACAGTTCTTTGTAGGCTTTGCCTGGCTTCTCAGCTTTTACTTCTTTACTTGCTTGGCGAGCCATCTGACGCATTTTTTGACGCTCAAGTTCAGGATACTTATCCAATAACTCATTAATCTTGCTATCGCCCTTGGCAATCACTTCATCGCGAATAAGCTCAATCTTATTCAGCAATACGTCTGCTTTATTGTTCTTATTTAGCATCAAATCCATAGCAGCCTGAATGTCTTCGACATTTGGAGTGCTACGCAATGTCTTTGCAATGTAGTTCATATGACGACGGTAAGCATCCGTTTTAGCACGGATCCTATCCGCAACCGTCATGGCCTCTTTAAGCTCGTCCGTTAGAGGTAACTTCTCACGCTGCTTCTTGCCAAGCCCTGCAATTTCACAGCCAAGTTCATGCAACTCTAGCGCTTCGCGCTTAAGCTCGCTTTTTGAAACGTAAATAATCTCTTCTTCGGTCGTTTGCTCGTGTTTAGCCATTGGTCTTGTCTATACTAGTAAATATTAAGGTCTCTAACATTAGAGTATACCACAATTGATCACTACAATAGTTAGTAGCTGTGATAGCATATTAACTAATATGTTTTAGTTAGACGAGCGAGCGGATAAGGTATCTATGACTCAACCTCAACAACACCCTATATATAATCAAATTGATGATGTGAAAAATGCAGTTGCTGATGTGTTAGCGCATGCTAAAAAACTAGGTGCAACCTCGGCAGAAGCGGCGATGTCTAGCACCTCAGGTCTGTCTGTAAGTACACGAATGGGAGAGGTTGAAACCATTGAGTTTAATCAAGATGGTGGTCTTGGTATCAGTGTTTATGTGGGCAATCATAAAGGTTCTGCATCAACCGCGGATCTGAGTCCTGAAGCTCTACGCTCAGTGGTTGAAAAGGCCGTAGATATTGCTCGATTTACTTCTGATGATCCCTGCAATGGTGTGGCGGATAAAGCCTTGCTAGAGATGTCGCCACCGGATTTAGATCTTTTCCATCCTTGGCAGGTTTCTCCCGATGAAGCTATTGAGCAATGTATTGCCGCTGAGAAAGCTGCGTTGGAATTCGATCCTCGAATCGTGAACTCTGATGGCGCAAGCTTATCGAGCCATCAAGGGATCCGTGTGTATGGTAATAGCCACGGCTTAATTGCTGGGTTCCCACGTACCAGACACAGCCTGAGTACCATGGTGATTGGTAAAGAAGGTGAACAAATGCAACGAGATTCTGCATATGCGTTATCTCGCGTGCACACAGAGCTAAAATCCCACAAGAAGTTGGTTTAGAAGCGGCACAATCTACGCTGGCAAAATTAGGCAGTCGCAAGGTATCGACGCGTAAAGTGCCTGTTATTTTTCGAGCGGATATCGCTAACAGCTTATTTGGACACTTAGTGTCAGGTATCGGTGGCGGCGCACTATATCGTAAGTCTAGCTTCTTGTTGGATTCTTTAGACACACAAATTTTTAATCGCTGCGTTAATATTGACGAAAAACCACATTTACCAAGAGGGCTTGCTTCTAGTCCATTCGATAGCGAAGGTGTAAAAACCATCGACCGTGAAATCATTACAGATGGCGTGCTTAACACTTACTTATTGGCAAGCTATGCTGCACGTAGAATGAATATGCAAGCGACAGGGCACGCAGGTGGGATCCATAATTGGCAGGTAAAACCAACGCACGATGATTTAACTTGCCTACTTGCATCAATGGGTACTGGTTTGTTAGTCACTGAACTAATGGGGCAAGGTGTTAATACGGTAACCGGTGATTACTCTAGGGGGCTGCTGGTTTTTGGGTCGAAAATGGTGAGCTTCAATATCCTGTGAGTGAAATTACGATCGCTGGCAATTTAAAAGATATGTTTATGGGCATTGAAGGGGTTGGCGGTGATATTGAATGTCGAGGCGCAGTACAAACCGGCTCCATACTACTCAATAATATGCAAATAGCGGGTGAGTAACTCCCCTCAGCTCAAGGAATGCTGGTTTTGACCAGCATTCTCCGTCACTTCGACACTGTTACTGCTACACTAACAACCAAGTTGCCGTGCCAAGGAATGCAAAGATCCCAACGATATCAGTAACTGTTGTTAGTACTACACTACCAGCTAGCGCTGGGTCGATATTCATTTTCTTTAGCATAATTGGAATACTGGCACCCGCGATACCTGCCGCGACTAAGTTCATAAACATCGCGAAGGCAATAACGGCACCGAGTGTAAAATCCCACTGCCATACAGCAATAACTCCAGCGATCAAGACAGACCATAGGACACCGTTTAGGGCTCCGATCGCCAGTTCTTTACCCATTAAAAACTTTTGGTTAGTTTGGTTGATATGACCAAGGGCAATACCACGAATCACTAAGGTTAGCGTTTGACTACCGGCAACGCCACCCATACTTGGTACTATGCCATTTAACACCGCGAGAATCGGTAAAATATCCAGAGTTCCTTCGAAGAAGCTTGCAACAAACGCTGCCATCAAGGCGGTTAGCAGGTTAATCCCAAGCCAAATAGAGCGACGCTGGCTACTTTTTAGAACTGGCGCAAAGGTATCTTCTTCGTCTTCAAGACCTGCCATACTTAATAAACTGTGCTCGGCATCTTCACGGATGACGTCAACAACGTCGTCGATGGTGACACGACCAAGCAAATGGGCGTTATCGTCAACGACGGGAGCTGAGATCCAGTTATGGCGCTCAAAAAGCTGCGCCACTTCAGACTCATCCATGGAGATAGGGATCGTTTCCTTATCTTCATCCATCAAGTCTCGAACCATGCTGTCAGGAGACTTAGTTAATAAGGTATTGACAGGCAGCGTGCCTAAAAAGCAGTTGTCTTTATCAACTACATACAACTCGTCCGTACCGTCTGGCAATTCGCCTTTAAGACGTAGATATCTAAATACAACCTCTAAGGTAACATCGGGTCGAATGGTGACCGTGTCGGTGCTCATCAAGGCACCTGCCGAGTGCTCCTTATAGGACAATGCTTGTGTCGCACGTTCTCTGTCTTGGCTATCCATCGCACCGATAACGTCTTGGTAGACGGTATCAGGCAAGCTTCTCAGGACATCACCAAGGTCATCGTCGTCCATATCTTCTGTCGCGGCAGCAATTAGCTCCGGTTCCATCTGGGCGATGATCCCAAGTCTTACGTCCTCTGATAGCTCTTCTAAGACATCCCCTTGGATATCTGGGTCAACGAGCTGCCACAACATAGAGCGAACTTTATGAGGAGATGATTCTAAAAGCAGTGCAGTGTCACAAGGTGCGGTCTCTGCGAGCATACGCCTAACTTGAACAAACTGACCACTGTTTAAGGCTTTGGTTACCTTTTGGAGTTGTTCCAGTGTGTAGTCTTGTTCAAATACTTCAGGCATAGGCATCCTTATTGATAATGCTGGCGGATAACGTGATTAAGTTAACCCTATTCATTTATTTTATAGCAGAAACCTATTTCTTAATTTGAATTTTACTCGTGTTGTTTCCGCTGGTGGGTTGCTATCGTTAATGCACGCTAAATATGCGAGCAACGATAAAGTAGGCTTGTCTCGGCAACTCGCTTTACTGCACGAGATAAACCTAAATTGGTATTACAGTGTAACTCAGTTTATTGGGAACTACCAAGGTTTACGCTTAATTATGAGAGACTTATTATACCAATTCGCTTAATTAAGTGATCTATTTTGAGGCGAGAAAATCTTGTCGATAACACGGCGAAAATTTTGCTATTTAACCTGAGGTTTGGATAAGGAATGTTCCAACTCATTGTTGCTAAAGCACAACTTAGTTTTTTCCTTGTCTAGCCAGCAAGTTTTAGGGAAAACAAGGCGAATTTACGCACCAATAGCTGGCTATTGGAAGTGAATTCAACGCAGTTAGCGCTAAAACTGGCTGCTAGAAAGGCATTAATTATCCGCAGCTCAGGTTATTTAGTTGTTCTAAATGAAAAATTTTTAACACAGTTAGCGTCAGATTTGCTCCTTCAAATTGAGCAAGTATTAAGACTAATTGGTATTATACCAGTCTGGTTACGGAGGGGGAGGGTAGCAGGGAATACATGAATCAGGCCTTAGTGCTATATTGGTGATAGCAGCTTGAGTCACTCAGATTCATTAAACTTATTTTCTATTAATCCACCAATGGCGTCTAGTGCATACTGAGCATCAGGACCTTCGCAGACAACTCGCACCTCTTTTCCCTGGCTGCTTTCAAGTAACAACAGTGCTAGTACGCTGTCTGCAGCAGCACTTTTGTCTCCCTGATATAAGGTCACTTCGGCATCAAATTGTGTCGCTAACTGAGCAAGAACTGTCGCAGCCCGAGCGTGTAGACCGAGTTTATTCTGGATTAAAAACGTATCTTCTAACATCTAACCCTCTTGCTCACGGTGACGAATTTTGACGTTAGGATGGGTTTTAGCAAAACGCTCGCCAATGGTTTGCGCTAAGTATACTGAGCGATGCTGTCCACCAGTACATCCGATAGCAATCGTTAGGTAGCTACGATTGTTACGTTCTAAGTGTGGTAACCAAGTTTGTACAAAGGTTTGGATCTGCCAAGTGAATTTTTGCACGATACTGTGGCTCGACAAATAGTCTTTGACAGGCTGATCTAGGCCCGTGAGCGGCTTAAGCTCAGGCTCCCAATGTGGATTTGGCAAAAAGCGCGCATCAAAAACGTAATCCGCTTGTTTTGGGATGCCATGTTTAAAGCCGAAAGATTCAAAAGTAATAATGAGTTGTTTGTCTTTCTTGCCTAAGATTTTTTCGCGGATATCTTCTGCAAGTTGATGAACGCTAAGGCCTGTGGTATCGATGAGAAAGTCGGCTCGAGTGATCAATACGTCTAACAGTTCACGTTCTTTTTTTATCGCGACATCTAATGGAAGATTATGCAGTGAAAGAGGGTGCAAACGGCGTGTTTCAGAAAAGCGCTTTATCAGGGTTTGGTCATCACTGTCTAAATAAAACAGGGTAGGTTTGGCGAAACCGGGCAAGTATTCAAGAATGTCATTAAACTCGTCCTGTTCTTTAGGCAAGTTTCTAACATCAATGCTCACTGCAATTTTATTATAATTGTCGGAAACGCTGCGGACTAAAGACGGTAGCAAATTGACCGGAATATTATCTACACAATAGTAGCCTAAGTCTTCCAATACTCGAAGCGCTACAGATTTACCAGAGCCTGAGCGGCCACTGATAATGATAAGCTCGAGTCCTTTTTCTTCATCACTCATCAGATTCACCTTGGATCACTGCATATAACTCATCATCACTTTTTGCTTGCCTGAGCATTTTACAAAAAGACTTGTCTTTGAGTGTATCAGCAATCGCCGCTAAGGTCTTCAGGTGCTGTTGATTATCACCTTCAGGTACGATGAACGCGACAAAAATATCGACAGGCTGCTTATCTATGGCTTCAAACTGGATCCCTTGTTCGCTGACAAGGACCATTGCAAGGATTTTATCCAAACCTTCAAGTCGACCATGGGGAATAGCAATGCCTTTACCGATCCCTGTGCTGCCTAATTTCTCTCGCGCCATTAAAGCGTCCAAGATAGCATGTTGACTGGCATTCGGAATTTGGCTATGAGCCAGTTCGCTGATGTATTCTAAAATACGTTTTTTGCTATTAAAAAGGACCGCAGCTTTACTGCAGTCCTTGTTCACTAATTCACTTAATTTCATTTTAGTGTCGAGTGAGCTTCTCTTTGTGTTTAATAACTTGACGATCTAGCTTGTCGATAAGGCCATCAATTGCGGCATACATATCTTGATGCTCTGTTGATGCAAATAGCTCGCCGCCGTTTACGTGTAATGTTGCTTCTGCTTTTTGTACTAGTTTCTCGACATCAAGGATCACATGCACGTTATTGATATGATCAAAGTGCCTTTCTAGCTTCGCAAACTTGTTGGTGACATAGTCTCTTAATGAGTCAGTAATTTCTACATGGCGACCAGTTAGATTTAGTTGCATAAGCATTTTTCCTTCTTGGGTTTTACGTCTTATATCAAGCTTTTACGCTGATTTGACGGTGGAATGGCTAGGGATTCACGATATTTTGCAATCGTGCGTCTCGCTACCTTAATTCCTTGCTCAGCTAAGATATCTGCAATTTTGCTGTCACTCAATGGCTTAGCAGTATTTTCTGCAGCTATCAGCTTTTTGATAAGTGCTCTAATTGCTGTAGAAGAGCACTCACCTCCATTTTCTGTACTTACATGGCTAGAGAAGAAATACTTCAGCTCAAATATTCCCCGTGGTGTATGCATGTATTTTTGTGTCGTTACTCGTGAAATTGTGGACTCATGCATCTCAACCATTTCAGCAACATCATTTAGCACCATAGGGCGCATTGCTTCGGGGCCATGTTCAAAGAATGCCTGTTGTTGTTGCACAATGCAATTGGTAACTTTTAATAAAGTATCATTGCGGCTTTCTAAGCTTTTAATAAACCACTTTGCTTCTTGTAAATGTGAGCGAATAAACTGACTATCCGTGCTGGATTTCGCCGTTCTAGACATGGCAGCATAATGGTCGTTTACTCTTATTTTAGGCATAGCATCAGGATTTAGCTCTACGACCCAACGACCTTTTACTTTTTTCACCGATACGTCAGGGATAACATATTCAGGCTCTTCATGAATAATGCTTGCCGCTGGCTTTGGATTAAGACTATGAATTAACGTCATGACCTCTTTGAGGTCCGCCTCTTTAAGGCGCGTTTTCTTTGCCAAAGTTCGATAGTCACGGCTGGCAAGCAAGTCGATATGCTCTGTCAGGATCATTTTCGTTTCGGCAATCCATGGCGTATCTGGAGCGAATTGATTTAGCTGAATACACAAGCATTCTTGTAAACTGCGCGCTGCGATACCGACAGGGTCAAAAAGTTGAATGCGTTTGAGTACGGCTTCGACTTCATCCAGCTCAATAGGCTCTTCGCTATTTTCGTCATTAATGCTTTCTAAAATGTCTTCGCAAGATAAGGTTAAAATGCCTGACAGGTCTACCGCTTCAATAATCGCAATCGCGATAGCTCTATCGGTTGGGCTAAATGGCGTCAGTTCGAGTTGCCACATGAGATAATCATGGAGAGATTCAGAGGTTTCCCCTTGATAAACATTATCGTCATCAGGCAGAGGGCCTGAACTTGCAGCCGGCGCTGCACTCATGTACTCATCCCAAGTGACATCCATGGCAAGGTCATCACTCACAGTGTCTTTGCTCATGGCGGTATCTGAGTCTATTTCATAGTCACTAACAGGCACTTCATCGCCTGAATCTTGATTATCGTCAGCGCTGCTCTTTTCTTGGCCGTGTTGGTCAGCATTTTCGCCGTCAGTATTATCACCTTCTTCCACTTCCAACAATGGATTGCTGTCTAATGCTTCTTGTATTTCTTGTTGCAGATCCAAGGTACTAAGCTGCAGCAAGCGAATGGCTTGTTGCAGTTGCGGAGTCATTGTAAGTTGCTGCCCCATGCGCAGCTGTAATGATTGCCTCATGTATCTCTAACAATCCTTTTTAACAGTTATTAATACTACGTCTTAACTATAGCTTGAATTGTTCGCCTAGGTAGACATCTCTTACGGTTTGATCTGCCAAAACATGTTCTGGCGTGCCTGCAGCGATTAACTCACCATGTGAAACGATGTAGGCCTTTTCACATACGTCCAGTGTTTCTCTAACATTATGGTCGGTGATTAACACACCGATACCGCGGTTTTTTAGGTGCTCTATTATCGTCTTTATATCTAACACCGAAATAGGATCAACACCAGCAAAAGGTTCATCTAACAGGATAAACTTTGGGTTTGCGGCTAAAGCGCGAGCAATTTCTACTCGTCTTCTCTCACCTCCCGACAATGCCATGCCCTGTGAATCACGAATGTGTTGAATATTAAATTCATCTAGTAACTCGTTTAGTTCAGCTTCTCTTTCAACTTTAGATAAGTCTTTTCGAGTTTCTAAAATCGCCATCAAATTTTGATAGACAGTGAGTTTTCTAAAGATTGAAGACTCTTGTGGTAGATAGCCAATGCCGAGTCGTGCACGGCTGTGCATCGGCAGCAAAGTGATATCTTCGTCATCAATCTGAATAAAGCCTTTGTCGCTTGGTACTAGCCCTACAATCATGTAAAAAGTAGTGGTTTTGCCTGCGCCATTTGGTCCCAACAAGCCTACAATACTGCCAGCTTGAACACTTAAGCCAACATTCTTAACGACTTGGCGACCTTTATAACTCTTTGCTAAACCAGTTGCTTTGAGCTCGCTCATTAATTATTACCTTCTTCCTGCGCTTTTTTGTCTTTTGCGTCTTTTTTATCATCCACAGGAACAAGGATGGTTCTGACACGAGAATCTTCCTGATCTGAGCGCTCTGCACTGATCAATTGTTTTTCAATGTCATAAGTGATGACCTGCGCATTTATCTTTTGCCCAGTTTGATTGATTTCCGCATCGCCAGAAATGACTAAGGTGCCCTTCGCAACGTCGTAACGAATTTCATTTGCTTTTGCTTCTAGCAAATTACCATCAGGTTGACGTTCGCTAAAAGTGGCTGGGCTGCCAGTTGCAACAAGCAGCTGTTTATTGGTGCCAAGTTCGGCACGGCGATGTACTTCTAGGCGATCGGCATTTATTTTTCTGTTGCCATGAATAATGACGACATTCTGTTCAAAAATACCGATATTGCTTTGCAGCTGAGCTTGCTGACGGCCAGCATCAATAATGACTTCATTTTGTTCTGCAGCAACTGCCAGAGTAGAACTTGCAAGCAAGCCGATGAAAACTAGTTTGTTAATGATTTTACTGGTCATAATAAATTGTCTTTGTGTGGTTGATGAGTTCGATCACTTGCTTTTGCAGATCCGCATGTAGTCCTTTACCTGTGATCCTAAGACTAGGACCTGTGATAACGACAGGATGTTCCGACTTCATCAATTTTTGCTTAATTTCAACTCGTACATTATCGGCATTGATATCAGTGATCATGGCATTAGGTGTTAAATTCTTTGCCAGTACATTGCCCTCTAATATTAAGGTATTGTTTTCATATAGTGTTGCTTCTAATGCACTTATCTGCCAATTCTGCTCACCGTTGTACAAGGTGAAAATAGGTTTTTCAAAGTGACTAAAGCCAAGGTCTTGATACAATTCCATCTTATCAGCAGTTACCTGATAGTTTAATAAGCCATTTTCACTATAGGTAGTTTGCTGGAGTGTCGTTGCAACATAATCGGGCTTAGCTAACGGTTCATCTTCTTTTGTTGGATCCGTCTTTGATGGATTAAACATGGGTGACCACATCCATACCATTAAAGAGCTAAATATAATGAGTAAGATGACACGCAATACGGTCATGTACTTGATCCTTTGGAAGTTAATAAGTGATGTTGGCTGAGCATGAGAAGATCTGTAAGCTCTCTCACTGCACCAAAACCACCAGGCATCAACGTCGTATAATGAGCGATATGCTTAACAAGTGGATGTGCATCGTTGACGGCAACGGCAAAACCGACTCGTTCCATTACTGGTAGGTCAGGACCATCATCACCAATATACGCGATTTCATCATCACTAAGGTTGAGCTTAGTCTTCAGTTCATCATATGCCACTAGCTTGTTTTCTTGCCCTTGGTAAATATAAGTTACATTTAAACTAGTCATGCGTTGCTGAACTATTTGTGAATGTCTACCTGTGATAACGGCGACTTCGATACCACAATCAATTAAGGCCTTAATACCAAAGCCATCTTTGGTATTAAACGCTTTCAGTTCTTCACCATTATTACCAAGGTATATGCGACCATCGGAGAACACGCCATCAATGTCACAAATCAATAATTTGATTTTCTTTGCTTTTTCCCAAGCTTCAGTTGAAATGGCTTGATATAGATCTTCAAATCGCATTACAGCACTCCTGCTCTAAGTAAATCTTGCGTATTCAGGGCGCCAACTGGAACGTTATTTTCATTTACCACAATCAAGCCATTAATTCGTTTGGTTTCCATGATATTGAGTACCTCAGCCGCGAGCATATCTGCGCGTGCCGTTGTGCTTTTAGCCGTCATTACTTGCGTGATTGGAGTTGTGTGGATATCCACCTTTTGCTCGATAATACGGCGCAAGTCGCCATCGGTAAAAATACCTTGTAATTGCGAGCTTTCATCTACGATTGCCGTCATGCCTAAACTTTTAGCGGACATCTCAAATAATGCTTCTTTAACCGTGCAATGGCTGTCGACCATAGGGATTGCATCCCCTTGATGCATGACGTCAGCAACGGTTAGTAGTAGGCGTTTTCCTAAACTACCACCTGGGTGGGAAAGCGCAAAATCATCAGCCGTGAATCCTCTAGCTTCAAGTAGCGCAACCGCGAGCGCGTCGCCCATTACTAACGTAGCTGTGGTGCTGGCGGTGGGGGCAAGCCCCAACGGGCAGGCTTCTTTCGATACTTTGACACAAAGATGGACCGTCGCATTACGAGCCATCGTAGAATTAGGATTGCCTGTCATGGAAATGACAGGGGCACCTAAGCGCTTAATAACAGGGAGGATTGAGATCACCTCTTGGGTTTCTCCTGAGTTGGAGATCATCAATACAACATCATCTTTGGTGATCATACCCAAGTCGCCGTGACTTGCTTCACCTGGATGAACAAAAAACGCAGGACTGCCAGTACTTGCGAGTGTTGCTGCGATTTTGTTACCGATGTGGCCAGACTTGCCCATACCAATCACAATGATCCGGCCTTGGCAGCCAAACATAATCTCACAGGCTTTTGCAAATTGCTGATCAACAAACTGTTGCACTTCTTCTATTGCTGCAAGTTCAGTAGCAAAAACTTGATTTGCAGAGTCAATAAATGGGTTCGTTGTCACTAGGCTTCCTTAAATGATGTAGTAGATGTAACCGACGAAGCTTGCGACAAGTATACCGCCTTCCAAGCGGTTAATGCGGCGTTTACCTGTCAAGCTGAGGCTCATTAGGATAAGCAGCAGAGTCGCACCAAGCATAATAAAGATATCACGTGAAGCAATATTGGCGTCGAGGACGGATGGGTTAATGATCCCAGCAATTGATAGCACTGCCAATATATTAAAGATGTTCGAACCGATAATATTGCCAAGCGCTAGATCGTCTTCCTTTTTAAGTACGCCAGCAACACAGGCTGCAAGCTCAGGTAAACTAGTACCAACGGCGATAATGGTTAGTCCTATTAACAGGTCACTCATGCCAAAATATTTGGCTATATCAACCGCAGCGCCAACTAAATAGTCCGCGCTAACAGGTAGTAAAACCATACCCACGATGAGCCAGAAAACGGCTTTTTGAGTCGGAATATTGTTTGGAACTTCTTCACAAGCTTCACTTACAAATGGATCCTCGCTATCTCCGCCACCACGCTTCGTGATGATGATAAGTGCGAGAAGAAAAGCGGCGAAGCCTACTAATAATAAAACACCTTCGACGAAGCTGAAGTGGTTATCACTAACGATATACCAAGCTGCTAATGAAACGATAACTAACAGCGGCATTTCGCGGCGTAAAATGCCGGAGCCTACGGAGAGTGGTCTTAATAATGCTGTGAGACCCAAAACGAGTAAGATATTGGCGATGTTAGAACCTATGGCATTGCCCACAGCGGTGTCTGTTTTATCTGCAAGAGAGGCTTGCGCAGCAACCATCATTTCAGGCGCTGAAGAACCCATGGCTACAATAGTTAAGCCAACAATTAATGTCGGTACACCAAAGTTTCGTGCAAGCGCGGCCGCACCAAAAACAAAGCGGTCAGCACTCCAAACCAGTGCAATAAAGCCCAAAACGAGAATAACAAACGATAAAACCATGAACCTCTAGCCAATAGGATTGAAATTTCGATAGATACTACCAAAAGCGCTCTGGAAAGTATAAGCAAACCGTTACATTTCACTACTTACAAAATTTTACCAAAACGATTTTCCATCTTGTTTGAAAAAAAAGTATCATACTTGGATGAATATAGTCTGGATCTGGAGAGCGACTTGTCGCAGTCAATTGTAGAAATCAAGGATGTAACCTTCTCTCGGGGTGAAAGGATCATCTACAAAAACATGAGCTTTTCCGTACCAAAAGGCAAAATTACCGCAATAATGGGACCGAGCGGCATTGGTAAAACCACCATGTTGCGATTAATTGGCGGTCAGCTAAAACCTGATAGCGGTGATATTCTTTTTGCAGGAAACAGTATCCCTAACATGTCACGAGCAGCCTTATACCAAGCGCGAACGCGCATGAGTATGTTATTTCAAAGCGGCGCCTTGTTTACCGATATGAGCGTGTTTGATAATGTGGCTTTTCCTCTACGCGAGCATACCGAACTATCAGAAGATTTAATCCGTTTAGTGGTGCTGATGAAGCTCCAAGCGGTTGGCCTTCGTGGCGCAAAAGATTTAATGCCGGCAGAGCTTTCTGGTGGTATGGCAAGACGTGCTGCATTGGCACGTTCTATTGCGCTTGATCCTGAATTAATAATGTACGATGAACCTTTTGCAGGTCAGGATCCGATTTCCATGGGGGTTCTAGTTCGGTTAATCAAGTCTCTTAATGAAGTATTGGGGTTATCGTCACTGATAGTAACTCATGATGTTACCGAAGTGCTGAGCATTGCCGACCATGTTGTTATTATTGCTGAGCAAGGTGTAATTGGTACAGGCACCCCTGAACAGATGCTTGAACACGAATCTCCATTAGTGCAGCAGTTCTTACAAGGTTTGGCGGATGGACCTGTGCCATTCCATTTTAAAGCGCCTGATTATCAGCAAGCACTGTTGCAAGGAGAGTGAGTATGGTCGACTTTTTACAAAAACTAGGCCACAAAACACTTAGCCGTTTTGCTGCGCTTGGCCGTGCTACAACAATGCTTTTTGGTGCGCTATTTAGCTTACCTAATTTCCGAAAAGGCACGCCGCTTTTGATAAAGCAACTTTACATGGTTGGTCATCAATCGTTGTTGATTATCATGGTGTCCGGTTTATTTATCGGTATGGTATTGGCGCTACAAGGCTATACCGTGTTAGTCGGATATGGCGCTGAAGATAGCCTTGGACCTTTGGTTGCGTTGAGTTTACTTCGAGAGCTAGGTCCCGTGGTAACCGCACTCTTATTTGCAGGGCGTGCAGGCAGTGCGTTAACTGCAGAAATTGGTTTGATGAAGGCTACGGAGCAATTATCCAGTTTAGAAATGATGGCGATAGATCCGCTTAAGCGCGTCGTAGCCCCTCGTTTTTGGGCCGGTTTTATTAGTATGCCGTTACTCGCATTGATATTCTCTGCGATCGCTATTTTAGGCGCACACTTGGTGGGTGTTGATTGGTTAGGCGTAGATTCAGGTAGCTTCTGGTCAATTATGCAATCGCAAGTGTCGTTTCAACAAGACATCTTAAATGGTCTTATTAAGAGTTTCGTATTTGCACTATTAGTAACTTGGATCGCGCTATACAAAGGCTATGACTGTATTCCTACTTCTGAAGGAATAAGTAAAGCGACGACAGAGACGGTAGTACATTCTTCACTGGCTGTACTTGGCTTTGACTTTGTATTAACAGCGGTTATGTTCTCAAGTTAAAAGGTTTTAAAAATGAATACACGGAAAATAGAAATTTTAGTTGGGTTGTTCGTGGCATTGGGCATTGCTGCATTCGTTATGTTGGCGCTTAAGGTGGCTAACTCAGGCTTAAGCGGAAATGGTGAGACTTACACCTTACACGCTAAATTCGAAAATATCGGCTCGTTAAAAACCCGTGCCCCAATTAAGGTGGGCGGTGTTGTGATTGGCCGTGTCGATGGGATTTACATTCATCCGCAAGAGTTCGTGCCTGTGGTATCAATGAGTTTGGATAGAAACTATGAGTGTCAGTTTTCCGATACTTCTTCAGTTTCTATTTTGACGTCGGGCATTTTGGGTGAGCAATATTTAGGTATTTCCCCCGTGATTGCCGCTGAATCAGCAAAGCAAAAATGCCTTGGTCAGGAAGTGACGAGTGAGGATAGTGTCGATCTTGAGTCTCTTTTTGGTGTTGAATCAAAAGCGCTAAAAGACGGTGACATGATCACAGATACGAAATCGGCACTTGTGTTAGAAGAGTTAATTGGTCAGTTCCTATTTAATCAAGGGAGCGAGTAAATATGTTAAAGAACGTCTATGCAAAATGTCTGACTCTATTTGTAGCATTGATGGCTACCACATTGGTACAGGCAAAAGAGGTGGACTCAAGCGATCCTTATAAAATGGTAGAGCAAGTCGCGGCGCAAACTTTTCAGCGTGTGACGAAAGATCAAAGCATCATCGAAAAGGACAAAGAGCACTTACGCGTTATCGTGGAAGAAGAGCTTATGCCTTACATCGATTATAAGTATGCTGCGTACCGTGTCTTGGGTTCGTATATTCAAACCGTTCGGAATATGGATAACGCAGAAGAAAAGGCTGCTGCAGTAGAGCATATTCGTGAGTTTATCGATGTGTTTAGAAACTATCTTATCGCAACTTATGCAGGGGTATTTACCCAATATAAAGATCAAAAGGTAGAGTTTGGTGAGCATCGCCCATTTGAGAATGAAGGCGTGGTGGTTGTTAAAACCAAAATTGTAGAGCCTGGTAAGCCTGATATCAAAATTGATTTTAAAGTTAGACGCGGTCAAGACGGTGACTGGCGCGCTTTTGACATGATGGCGGAAGGCATTAGTTTACTAGATGCCAAACAGTCGGAGCTACATGGTATTTTGCGCCAACAAGGTATTGAACATGTGATTCAACTGTTAGATAAGAAGAGCAAGCTACCAGTGCAATTTAGAGGGGATGATGGTGACGCCTAGTATTTCATTCACCGAAAGTAAAGGTGAAATCGTGTTAACTGGTGAACTTACGAGAGCGAGTTTACCAAGCGCACTGAAACAGTCGACCATCGTTCAAGTGTTGAAAAATGCACAATCAACCGTCTATTTTAACCTTTCTGAGGTGACAAGGGTTGACACCGCGGGCTTAGCTTGGTTAATTCACTCTTTAGGTCAATTGAAACAGCGCGACATTCGTCTCGAGCTGAAAAATACGCCTGAACAACTGCAAAATTTAATGGAGTTGGGTCAGGTGACAACCCTATTTGAGTGAGTCTAATGGAAACAAATCAAGTCGAAACTTTATTGAGAGATGCACTATCGCTTGACGAGATCATCGTCAAAGCTAACGGTAGTCACTACGAAGTCATTGCTGTTGGAACGTGTTTTGACGGATTAAGAAGGCTGAAAAGAGAACAGCTGATCTATGGCCCACTGATGGATACTATTAAAGACGGCACCATGCATGCTGTTAGCATCCGCGCATTCACACCAGATGAATGGCAAAAAGAGCGCAAATTTATTCTTCCACAATAACGGAGTGCCGCAATGGATCAGTTTGTTATCCAAGGTGGCACCACTTTAGCCGGTGAAGTCACTATTTCTGGGGCTAAAAATGCAGCCCTTCCTATTCTTTTCGCCGCTCTGCTTGGCGATGGTAAAAGCCGTTTTTCTAATGTACCGCACTTACGCGATATTGGTACCACTGAAGCCTTATTAAAAACACTGGGCGCTGAAGTTGAGTGGGATGGCGATATCTTAGAAATCAATGGTGCAACGGTAAATAGCGTGCTCGCACCTTATGAACTCGTTAAGCAAATGCGTGCATCTGTATTGGCGCTGGGCCCATTAGTCGCTAGATTTGGTCAGGCGCAAGTATCCCTACCGGGAGGTTGTGCTATCGGTGCTCGTCCAGTCGATCTGCATATTTCGGGTCTTGAGAAAATGGGCGCTAAGATCAAAGTTGAGAATGGTTATATCCATGCGGTAACAGACGGTCGTCTTCGTGGCGCTGAGATCTTTATGGAAACCGTCAGTGTTGGTGCAACTGAAAACTTACTGATGGCTGCAACCCTCGCCGATGGTAAAACTGTGATAGATAATGCGGCTAGAGAGCCTGAGATTATCAACTTAGCGGAATGCTTAGTTGCTATGGGGGCAAAGATCAGCGGGGCAGGCTCTAGCCGAATTGAGATAGAAGGCGTTGAGCGTCTTAATGGTTGCGAGCATAAAATTCTTCCAGATCGCATCGAAACGGGAACCTTTTTGGTTGCTGCTGCAATGGCAAAAGGCGAAGTGCTTTGTAAAAACACGGATTATCATAGTCTTGAGCCAGTGCTTGAAAAGCTACGAGCTGCTAATGCTATTGTTGAGATAAATGAAGACAGTATTTATGTGGATATGCGTCAACGCGCTTTGAAAGCCGTTAATATCAAAACCATGCCACATCCAGGTTTTCCAACAGACATGCAAGCTCAGTTTACTGCATTAAATGTGGTGGCTGAAGGGAGTGCGACAATCACAGAAACTATCTTTGAAAACCGTTTTATGCATGTGCCAGAGCTGCAGCGCATGGGCGCGAATATTCGTTTAGAAGGCAATACCGCAATCTGTGGTGAGACTGAATCATTATCAGGTGCGCAGGTAATGGCAACCGATTTACGCGCATCCGCGAGTCTTATCCTAACGGGTATTGTTGCCACAGGCGAAACCGTTGTTGACCGCATCTATCACGTTGATAGGGGTTATCAGAAGATAGAAGATAAGCTAAGCCGTTTAGGTGCAAATATAAAACGCCGTAAAACCTGAGCTTAATTATTCTGAATAGAAAACGAAAAAGCGTCCACTGGGACGCTTTTTGCTTAACCTTTTTGCCTAATATAATCCAGTTTCGAGTTCAGCAACTTCCACTGTAATAGTGAGGCGTTGACCACCTCTGAGTACTTCAAACTCGAGTTTAGTACCAGGCGCGGTATTGCCAATCGTCTTCAGTGTCCTTTGCGGATTAGTCACAGGCTCTCCACCTACTTTAACCACAATATCGTGCTCTTTCATGCCAGCTTGCCATGCGGGACCCAGCGGGTCTAATTCACTCACAGCAAGGCCGACAATAGGCGTGTAGAGATCCCTCACGCGCTTCCCTGTATTATCTACCGGTGTGCCTCTAAAGCCAAGATAGCCTCTGATCACTCGGCCATCCATAATGAGCTTATGCATGACGTCCAGTGCAAGATCATAAGGGATCGCAAAAGAGATACCTTGGATATCAATATTCAAACGCGTGCGAAACTGTGCCGAGGTAATGCCAACTAGCGCGCCATTAGAATTGACAACGGCCCCACCTGAGTTACCAACATTAATTGCCGCATCCATCTGCAATAAATTATTGAACTGGCTTTCAGTGAGTGCTTGTTTGCCTGTTGCACTGATAATACCTTGAGTAATGGTTTGTCCAATGTTCAATGGGTTACCAATTGCGAGCACCACATCTCCGACACGCGGTGAGTAGTCATGATCGATAGGAATGACAGGCAAATTCTCTGCTGGAATTTTTAATAAAGCTAAATCTGTAATAGTGTCAAAGCCTATCAATTGCGTATCGCTATACTGACGGCCGTCAGGAAGAAGCACGATGATTTGATCGGCATTATTCACCACATGATAGTTTGTTAGTATGTAGCCGTCTCGACTCATAATCACACCAGAACCAAGCTCTCTAACGGTGCTTTGGCGCTGATATCTTGGCTGATTGCTAAAGCCCTCGGAAAAAATCGTCACGACCGCTGGAGCCGTTTTTTCTACTGCATCAGCAAAACTCATATGGTGGGCCTGAATATGTGGGGCCTCAAGTTTTGGCAAATTATCCCTCAACTCAGGATTAAACCAAATGATGATAAAAGCGATCCCAAGTCCGGCAAGTAGCGGTGGAAAAATGAATTTAATTAATTTGAACACAAGAGCTTATATTTATCGTTATCTAATACTGCTAATAATGACACAAAAAAAAACACAGCGACAAGTTTCGCTGTGTTTCATTTGTAATATTTATTGATTTCGTTATTGAATGAGGTAGAAAACAGTCTCGCGACCACGTTTAATTCCAAGCACGATATTGCCTTTAATACCGTTAATTAGCTTAGACATTTCTTTGACGCTAGTGACACGTTTACGATTCACTTGCATGATCACATCACCTTCTTCAAGGCCAACACGTGCCGCTGGTGAGCGGGGCTCTACTGAGGTAATGACGACACCTTCGTTGCCGTTGCGCTCGCCACTCTCTAGTACCGCGCCTCGTAGGTTTGGATGTACATCCTCTGCATTCGCCTGTTCTTCTTGCTTACCACCAAGCTCTACGTCGATAAACTTGGTTTTGCCATCACGGTAGACACCAAGCCTAACTTCACGACCCTCACCCATTGTAGCCACTTTACCATGGAGTTCATTGAAGCTCTCAATATCGTCGCCGTTTAGGCTAACAATGACATCATTAGCTTTCAGGCCCGCTTTATCTGCTGCTGAATCTTCCACTACGCGCATGACATAAGCACCGCGCTTAACATCAAAGCCTTGTGCTTTGGCAAGGCCTGCGTCTAAGGTACGACCCAAAATACCTAATGAACCGCGACGAACTTCTCCGTACTCAACAATTTGATCCACTAGGTTTTTCATCATGTTTGACGGAATAGCAAAACCGATGCCCACATTACCACCTGAGGCGCCTAAAATAGCGGTGTTGATACCAATGAGCTCACCATTTAGGTTAACTAGTGCACCACCTGAGTTACCTTGGTTGATTGCCGCATCTGTTTGGATAAAATCTTCATAGCCTTCTATATTTAAGCCGCTACGACCTAGCGCACTGATTATTCCTGAGGTGACTGTATGACTTAAACCAAATGGGTTACCAATAGCAACAGAAAAATCACCCACTCTTAACTTGTCTGAATTAGCTAGCTTGATTTCTGTTAGGTCTTCGCCGTCGATTTGTAGTAATGCAATATCAGATTCGGCGTCGCTACCGATTAATTTAGCCTCAAACTCTCTGCCATCCTTTAAGGTGACGAGCATTTCGTCTGCATCATCAATAACGTGATTGTTTGTAACGACATAGCCTTTATCTGCATCGATGATTACACCTGAGCCCAAACCACTAAAGGGGCGTTTTTGGCTACGAGGTTGCGGTTGTCCAAAGAAAAAGTCGAATGGGTCGACGCGGCGACGCACTTCTTTGGCGCCTTTTACTTGGATACTAACAACGCCGGGGGCTACCTTTTCCAGCATCGGCGCTAGTGTTGGTAATTGTTGACCGTCTACGGCAACAGGAAGTTTGGCCATGCTTTGCTGCGGTAACAGCAATAAGCTAGAAGAAAGTAAAGCGGCCGATAACAAAGATAGTTTAAATTTCATAGTCGTGAAGTACTCCGCTATTAGCGTTAATATAAGTCATAAGAGGCTGATAATTAGCCTCTTATTAGGGCCTGTTGACCTTTGCTGTTTGACTTTTGTTCCCCTGAGTGGGCTTTGGTCGCGGCGCTCGACTTACCGCCTAGTAATCTAAGCAAAAGTTGAGCAACAATGAACAAAGCGCACTCAGGAAAACCCAAAGGGCAGCGCTTGATTGGCATTTCTACTGTGTTATCGCCTGACTTACATAGAAAAACTATGCTACACAGGCTCTGCCTTGTATAAATACCAATCAAACTGCTGCAAAAGCAAACTCGAAAGATCAATAGGCCCTAGAATCAATAACTTCTTTTAAAGACTATGGGGTCAACAAAAAGTTTCATCAAGAGGCTTTAATTTGCTCACTTTCTTTTTTTTGCCCAGAAAATAACCCAGTTTCACCTTCGGCATAGTCACTTGGTGGTACTTCAAAACTTGGGTCTTGTTTACGTCTTCTCTCTGGACGTGCTTGAAGAGAAGCTTGTAGTTGTTCTGTGGTTTCTTTCGAGAAAAAAGGATCAGCAGGATGAGATGGGCGATCTTGTGTGAGTAGCTGATTGGTTTCTTCCACATGGGTAAGCAGTTGCTGATAGCTATCCTGCATTTTATTTACTAGCTTTTTGGTGCTAGTAAGGTGATCTGATACGTCTTGACGATATTGCTCAAGGTCGTGTTTAGCTTGTTGTGCTTGAACTTCCAGTTCGTCGTGTTTGAACTGCTTTTTCGTTACAAAGCCACCTAAAAAGAATGCAGCAATGGCAACAATGATCAGTAATCCAAGCCAAGTAACGGTAGTCATAGGTTTCTCCCTGTGTGCCTCAACGGCAAATAAAATTAAAACTCTGTTAGAGTTCAATATACGCTGTGAATACAGTCGTGTTAATATAACCTACAAACAAATCGTAAAAAAATATTTAAGTCGATGACGCCTTGGGAAAAATATCAGCAAGATCTAGAACGTGATGATTTTCAATATGACAGCGCGCAAGAAAATGCAGTAAAGCATTTACAGCGACTGTATGACGACCTTATCAATCAGCCGCCAGTCAAACAAAACTTCTTCTCGCGCTTGTTTGGTAAAGCTGAGCCGCCAAAAGTGAAAGGGTTATACTTTTGGGGCGGAGTAGGGCGTGGTAAAACTTATCTAGTTGATACTTTCTATGATGCGTTGCCGACGGAGCGTAAAATGCGGGTGCATTTTCACCGCTTTATGCATCGTGTTCACGCAGAGCTAAAAAAGCTTAATGAAGTGAAAAACCCTCTGGAAAGCATCGCTGACACGTTCAAATCTGAAACCGACATCATCTGCTTTGATGAATTTTTCGTTCAAGACATCACTGATGCCATGTTGCTAGGTGGATTGATGCAAGCGTTGTTCGCGCGCGGTATCGTGTTGGTTGCCACATCAAATATTGTGCCAGATGACTTGTATAAAAATGGTCTACAGCGTGCGCGATTCTTACCCGCCATTGAATTAGTAAAGGCTAATACTGAGGTTGTTAATGTGGACTCGGGTATTGACTATCGTTTGCGTACGTTGGAGCAAGCGGAAATTTTTCACAGCCCACTTGATAAACAAGCAGATGAAAACTTATTCGACTATTTTAACAAACTCTCTCCAGAGCCGGGTAAAGCCGGACAAGCGATTGAGATTGAAGGTCGGATGATCCAAACTCGAATGGTGTCTGACTGTATTGTTATGTTTGATTTCCCTGCACTGTGTGAAACCGCTCGTTCGCAAGTGGATTACATGGAAATCAGTCGCTTATATAATACGGTGATTCTATCTAATGTGAAGCAAATGGGTCAGCAAAACGATGATGCTGCGAGACGCTTTATTGCGCTTGTCGATGAGTTTTATGAGCGCAATGTAACGCTTATCATCTCGGCTGCGGCGCCTATTACTGAACTTTATACCGAAGGTACATTGAATTTTGAGTTCAAACGCTGCATCAGTCGCTTGCAAGAAATGCAGTCCCATGAATATTTAGCAAAAGAGCATTTAGCCTAACGGCAATTGCTTTTTGTTAAAAGGACTTGTTCGGTGTTGGTGTTTGTAAACATCGTATTAGAACGAGTCCTTGTCACGCACACGTCATCGTTTCGCTGGATTTTTTGCCTTTTCGATTTTTTTCGAAATTCTTCAGATTTTCTTGTAGAAAAAAGCACCAAGCGCTGGTTTTCACCCAGAAGGCTTGCTATAATCCGCGGCCTGCCACGTTGCGTTCTATTGCCCTCGTCGGCTTAGCCACTGACTTGAGCGGCATAAAAGTCTTCAACTCGAAGGGGTTAAAGCAAATACAAGTAGAGCGGTAGTCCAAGGACTGCCTGTGGTTTTAAAATTGAAAACTTTGGATTTTTATAATGAAAACGTTTGTTGCTAAACCAGAAACTGTAAAACGTGACTGGTACGTAGTTGACGCTGAAGGTAAAACTTTAGGTCGCATCGCTACTGAAATCGCTCGTCGCCTTCGCGGTAAGCACAAAGCTGAGTATACTCCACACGTTGACACTGGTGACTACATCATCGTAATCAACGCTGAGAAAGTTACTGTAACTGGTAACAAAGCTCAGGACAAAATGTATTATGCTCACTCTGGTTACCCAGGTGGCCTTAAGTCTATCAACTTTGAGAAACTTCAAGCTAAAAAGCCTGAAATGATCATTGAGAAAGCGGTTAAAGGCATGTTACCTCGCGGTCCTCTAGGTCGTGAAATGTTCCGTAAACTTAAAGTTTACGCTGGTAACGAGCACAACCACGCTGCACAGCAGCCTCAGGTTCTAGACATTTAAGGAGCACTATCATGGCAAATCAATACTACGGTACAGGTCGTCGTAAAAGTTCAAGTGCTCGCGTATTCCTACGCCCAGGCACTGGCAACATCGTAATCAATAAGCGCTCTTTAGAAGAGTTCTTCGGTCGTGAAACTTCTCGCATGGTTGTTCGTCAGCCTTTAGAGCTAGTTGAAATGACAGAAAAGTTTGACCTATACATCACTGTTGCAGGTGGTGGTACAACTGGTCAAGCGGGTGCTATCCGTCACGGTATCACACGTGCACTAATGGAGTTTGACGAGTCACTACGTCCAACTCTACGTAAAGCTGGCTTTGTTACTCGCGATGCTCGTAAAGTTGAGCGTAAGAAAGTGGGTCTTAAGAAAGCACGTAAGAAGACACAGTTCTCTAAGCGTTAATTTATTACGTTTCAAGAATTCAAAAACCCAGCTTATGCTGGGTTTTTTGTTTTTAGCATTTCCTATGTACAGTAATCTCTCGTATTTACGGGCTATCTAAATCGTTTTGTCCTGCTTATTTGCTCAAAAATATCGCGTCGAGTTAAAAAAGTTCAATAAATATAATAATTAGTGCAATTCGAGCGGTAACTTGGCGGTTTTTTTTGCTACAATTGGCGAAGCAAGTAGAAAGACCTGAGATCCAGTCACGCGATTTGGTGCGTATCCTTAGTCGAGGGGTTGATCTTAGTCAGTATATTGTTGTGTCAGATGCGATATCATAAATACTCGGTTTCATGCTCGAAGTAATCATAGATGATTTTCTGCGGGTTTATTCGGGCATGGATCTGGAATAACCTTGTTTTAATCAAGGTATTTATTTATGATCGCGTCTATTTTGTAATTTCTTAAATTAACCTGCTGTAACTGATGTTCTCAATATAGCAAGTGTTGGGAATCAAGTGGAGATAAGTGGATGAGCAATGCGCCTGTAGACAACAGCCGACGTCGCTTTTTAACTATCGCTACCTCTGTTGTAGGTGGCGTTGGTGCGGTTGGAGCTGCTGTTCCTTTTATTGCGTCCTGGAATCCAAGTGAGCGAGCTAAATCTGCAGGTGCGCCTGTAGAAGTAGATATCAGCAAACTTGAGTCTGGACAACTTATTCGTGTTGAGTGGCGAGGCAAACCAGTTTGGATTGTTAATCGTACACCAAAAATGCTAGAACAAATGAAGCAACACGAAGACAAACTTCGTGATCCTAACTCAGAAGAGCCACAGCAGTTGGCGTCGGCCCAGAACGATTACCGTTCTCAACGACCTGAAATCTTCGTAGCGGTTGGGATTTGTACTCACTTGGGATGTTCACCGTCTTTCCTCAATGGAAGCTTTGGTGAAAAAGTAGAAGGCACTGATAGTGGTTTCTTCTGTCCTTGTCATGGTTCGAAGTTTGATATGGCGGGGCGCGTATTCCAAAACGTACCTGCACCTCTAAACTTAGAGATCCCTCCGTATACCTTTATTGACGACACTACCATTTTGGTAGGTGAAGAAGAAGGGGTTGCATAATGTCTGTTAATGTAGATAAAGCAGCAAATACGGGCGTCGTGGGCAAAGTTGTTGATTGGATCGATGCTCGTATTCCGATGACTCGCGTCTGGAATATGCACATTGCTCAATACCCAGCGCCAAAAAACTTTAACTTCTGGTACTTGTTTGGTTCACTCGCCATTCTAGTACTGGTAAACCAGATTGTAACGGGTATCTGGCTAACCATGAACTTTGTACCTTCTGCTGAAGGTGCATTTGCATCAGTAGAATACATCATGCGTGATGTTGAATATGGTTGGTTATTGCGATACCTACACTCTACCGGCGCATCCGCATTCTTTATCGTGGTCTATCTTCACATGTTCCGCGGTATGATCTACGGTTCTTATCAAAAGCCACGTGAATTACTGTGGTTGTTCGGTATGTTTATCTTCCTAGCGCTAATGGCTGAAGCTTTCATGGGTTACTTATTACCATGGGGTCAGATGTCTTTCTGGGGTGCTCAGGTAATCATTTCATTATTCGGTGCAATCCCTGTAATTGGTGATGACTTAACGCTGTGGATCCGTGGTGACTACGTTATTTCTGGTGCAACGCTTAACCGTTTCTTTGCACTACACGTTATTGCACTACCACTAGTACTGGTTATCTTAGTGTTCCTTCACATTGTTGCACTGCACGAAGTGGGCTCAAACAACCCTGACGGTGTTGAGATCAAGCGCAAGAAAGGCTCTGTAGCTGAGGAAGACAAACCTAAGTTTAAATTCCATGAATACTACACTGATAAAAAAGATATTGTGGATGCAATTCCATTCCACCCTTACTACACAGTAAAAGATGTTTTAGGTGTTGCTGGCTTCTTAATTTTCTTCTGCGCAATTGTTTTCTTTGCACCAGAAATGAACGGTTTCTTCCTTGAAGCGCCAAACTTTGAAGCTGCAAACCCGCTTAAAACGCCAGCGCACATTTTCCCAGTTTGGTACTTTACGCCATTCTACGCGATCCTTCGTGCTATTCCTGATAAGTTGATTGGTGTACTAGCAATGGGCGCTTCAATCGTAGTATTGGCTCTACTACCTTGGATTGATCGTGGTTCGGTTCGTTCAATTCGCTACCGTTGTGGTTTCCATAAGTTGAACATTGCTCAGTTTGTTGTCACTTTCGTTATCCTTGGTTGGATTGGTGCAACGCCACAAACTGACTTTAAAACGCTATTGTCGCAAATCACGACAGTAACTTATTTTATGTTCTTCGTGTTGCTATTCTTCTACAGTAAAAACGAGAAGACGAAGCCACTACCAACGAGGTTGACGAAATGATGAAAAAGCTAGTAATCGGTTTATTCGCATTGTTGCCAACGTTATCGATGGCAGCGGGCCCATCAGTACCTTTGATGGAAGCAAATAATGACTTAACTGATAAAGCATCTCTACAGCGTGGCGCTAAGTTATTTATGAACTACTGCCTTGGCTGTCACCAAATGCAATATCAGCGTTATGAGCGTACTTTCAGTGACATCGGTATCCCAACTGAAATTGGTCAAGAAACGCTTATTTTCGATGGTTCAAAAGTAGGTAGCCATATTAAAAACTCTATGGCTAAAGATGATGCAGCAAAATGGTTTGGTGCAGCGCCACCAGACTTAACACTTATCTCTCGTGTTAAGTCTCCGGACTACATCTATACTTACTTGAAGTCATTCTATAAAGATGAGTCCCGCCCATTTGGTGTAAACAACGTTGTTTTCCCATTGGTGGGTATGCCTCACGTACTACAAGAGTTACAAGGCTTGCCAACACCGATCACTGAAGAAGTGGAAGAACACGGTCACACAGTGACTAAAGTTGTCGGCACTGAAACAGATGGTACTGGTGAGATGAGTGTTGATGAATATGACCAAGCAGCACGTGACCTTACAAACTTCTTAGCTTATGTAGGTGAGCCTTCTCGCCTAGAGTCAGAAGCTTTAGGTATTAAGGTTATTGGTTTCTTAGTTATCTTCTTCATCCTGGCATTCTTCTTGAAGAAAGAATACTGGAGAGATGTTCATTAATTTGAATATTCAAAGGTAATTTTTGCAATAGGGGCGTTCGCCCCTTTTGCTGTTTAAAGTGATTTAATTACTTTTAGTTTTTTAATGGAGGTAGGCATGGCCGTTGCTGCCAATAAGCGCCCTGTAATGACACTTTTTTCTGGGTCAAACTGTATGTACAGTCATCAAGTACGTATTGTACTTGCTGAGAAAGGTGTAAGTGTTGATATTCATCAGGCTGAAAAGGACAACTTACCAGAAGCTCTACACGAGATTAACCCGTATGGCACTGTTCCTACGCTAATCGACCGTGAGCTTGGTTTGTACCAAGCGAATATCATTATGGAGTATCTAGACGAGCGCTTCCCGCATCCTCCTCTGATGCCTGTATATCCAGTAATGCGTGGTCGTAGTCGTTTAATGATGCATCGCATTGAAACTGACTGGTATTCACTTGCTGAAAAGATCAGCGAGGGTGGTGGTGAAGCTGCACAAGCTCGTAAAGAGTTAACCGAAGCGTTACTAGCTGTAGCCCCTATCTTCAATGAAGCACCTTACTTCATGAGTGAAGAGTTCAGCCTAGTTGATTGTTATTTGGCTCCACTACTTTGGCGTTTACCACAGCTTGGTATTGAGTTGAATGGTGCTGGTAGCAAAGAGCTAAAAGAATACATGCTGCGTTTATTTGAGCGTGACTCATTCCAAGCATCTCTAACTGATGCAGAGCGTGAGATCAGATCGTAATGACGTCTAATCGTCCTTACTTATTACGCGCATTTTACGAGTGGATTGTCGATAACGAATGTACACCGCATTTAGTGGTGAATGCAGACTTTCCCTCGGTACAGGTTCCAACACAATTTGTGCAAGAAGGACAAATTGTGTTGAATGTGAGCCCATCGGCTGTGACGAATTTCTCAATGGATAACCATGCACTGAGCTTCAATGCTCGGTTTGGTGGTCAGCCAATGCAAGTATATGTACCTAACGGTGCAGTATTGGCTATCTATGCAAGAGAAAATGGTGAAGGCACGGTATTCACACCTGAAGAAGAAATCTTTGAAGATGACGAGTTAGATTTGGTAGAAGAGACGGAAGTCTCAGAAGTGCCAGAGACTAAACCAGAACCTGAGAAGAAAAAGGGTTCTCACCTTCGAGTGATAAAATAAAAAAACCTGCGAATGCAGGTTTTTTTTTGGCTATACGTTATTGTTTATATGTACTCAAAGGCTTTGATCACACGTTTTACACCATTAATATTTCTGGCGATTTCTACCGCTGAGTTTGCTTCTTGCTTGGAGACTAAGCCCATCAAGAACACTTCGGCATTCTCGGTAACCACCTTAATATTTGCACCGTTGACTTCGTCTGCCGCCAGTAGCTTGGTTTTAACTTTAGAGGTCAGCCACGTATCATGTGTTTGCGTCGTAATGCCTATATTAGAGCTTATTCTCAACTGGTTATGTACTTGCTTAATTCCAGCAACGTTCTGTAGTGCACGCTCAGCTTCCGTTTTCATTTCTTGATTGGTAACCTGACCAATCATTAATACCACGCCATTAACGCTAACCAGCGTGATATTGGCATGATCCGCGAGGCGCTTAATCTCTTTGATGGCAAGCGTACCTTTAATTTCGATATTGTTATCGTCAATTTGTGCACCGATAGTGCGTCTATCATTTGCTGCAGACACCGCACCAGCTGTGCCTGCAACTACCGCAGCAGCACACCCTTGTAATAACAAGATGGCGGCAAGTAAAGAGGTTATTCTCATCATCATACTTCGTCCTGAGGGAATAAAATTGCGTCGATTAGCTCACTTAAACAGTGGGTATTGAATAGTTGTGACTCGATTATTCGGCTTGGGCGTTTACTTGGGATCCGGATCTCTACATCCTGTGGGCCTAACAAGCCGGTTATTTCACCACCATCATCGCCAACTAGCGCGATAACTTTCATATCTCTAGTAAGGGCAGCTTCTACCGCGCCAATAACCGCCTTTTCTTGTCCGTTAATGGCATAAGCTACCAGCAAGTCTCCTTGCTGCGCGAATGCACGTATTTGCTTGGCAAAACGCTCTCTGGCTTTGCCATTTTCTGGCGACGCCAAGTTATATTGCTCATTCGTCAGTGCAATTGCTGGCAGACACGGGCGTTCCGTTTCGTAAAAGTTGCTTAAGATGGTTGCGAAGTGATGCGCCAACATATGATTACTTGGCGCCCCGCAGCAGATGATTTTATTGCCATTGATCAGACTCTGAGCCATCGTCATAGCTGCGGTTTCTAGCGCTTTAGGCAATACCTCGCCCGCCGCTATCTGCGCTTGAATTGACTCTGTAAATATAGATTTTATAGATTCTTGCATGCTAAAAAATATTTCTAATCCAGTTTATTTCAGGGGGGTCGGCCCCTTGAATGGCAACAAAGTCGACTCTAAGTTGCGTGTTATGCAAATTTTGCTGTGCTAAATAATTATAAATACTACGCTTTAATCTTTGAAGCTTAGTTTTCGATAGCGCGTTAATTGCGCCACCAAAGTGTCGGCTATCACGATACTTTACTTCAATAAACACTAAGGTTTGCGACTCTCGCATGATAAGGTCTATCTCTCCGAATTTACAGAGATAGTTTCTGGTGACAGGGGTTAATCCTTGTTTTACCAAGAATTGCTCCGCAATCAACTCAAAATGCTCGCCCTTACTCCGTGTGTTGCTAAATAGTCCTTTGAACATCCAGATATCCTATCTGATCAAAGAGTCTCCCGTAGGTTTCTCTTGTTGCATAAATAATGGTAGTGGAGGCTGTTCATCCAAGCTCACCAAGCGAATTTGTTTATTATGATACTGTGCCCAACTCAGTTTTCGTACAACATCAGTGCCGCCATGAATACTGAGCTGGCCGGTTAAGCCATCAAAACTTTTACCCGATAGCCAAGCCAGCTGGCGCAGCTCTGGGACTAAATTCGTGGCGTCATATGCCATCGCAAATAGGCGCTGTTCTAGGTCGGCCTGTTCAGGCCATAAAGATTGATACGCATCTCTAAGCGATGCTTGTTCTACTGCACCCGGCAGCATCCACGGTTGCTCAGTAAAATAAAGCCCTTCTAAATCGCCCTTATCTGTAACATCAATTTGTTTACTATAACTGCGAGAGCTTGCATACAAAGGGATCCTGTCTGCAAACGTACTGACATTGACATCTAAATAAGGCTTGAGCAGTCGGGTTTCCATTGCATCACCTAAAATATAGATGGCATCAATGTCGCGTCTAGAGCGTGTTTCGCTTTTGACCTCTTTACGAAATAGACTTTTGATGACACTGGTGCGTGCTTTGGAAGCGTCGACCTCTAAAATATCCGTGATGACATCTGCCATGTTGGTACTATTGGTGTAATAGCCCACTTCTGGCTCGGTCTCACTGTAGTGCTTCCAACCTTGGTCAAAATACTCAATCAAACGTTTACCAGATGCGTTTGCTGGAGCCAGTAACATTGGCTTTTTATAGCCTTTAGCAAGAAAATGCTTCATTGCTTGCTCAACTTCATGCTCAGGATTAAGCGCAAAAAAGTACTGTTCACTGCTGCTCGGCGTGAGCGTTTCGCGCGCATTTAAAAATAAGGTTGGGTAAGCTGAAAAGCTTTTATTGGCAAGCAGTTTTTCAACGTTAGATTTTAATAATGGACCAATGACAAAATCGACATTTGCCTCAGCAAGTAGCGTCAATATTTCAGATTCGGATGCCATTTCATCAATGAAGAAGACTTCTTCAATCGCCCCTTCATCTGTCGCAGCTAAGAAACCATTTTTAAGTGCTGTTCCGAGTCGCTCGCTCGTACCCGACTGTGGTAGTAACACCGCAAGTCTTTTAACTTGATAGGGTTCAAGCGCAACCGCGCCTTGTAAATCTTTAGGCAGTAAAGCAATCGCGGGGTGATTAGTAAAGCGGCGACGCCAGTTATTCATGGCTTGGTCGAGTTCGACGCTCGAACCCAAATAAATTTGTTGATATTTAGCCAGTGTTACCCAACCGCGTTGTAAAACAGAGCCAGAATCAAAGCGCTCAAGAGCGTAACTTGATAGTTGCTGTAGCGCGAGCCAAATTTCTTCATTTAACCCTGCCACCGCTAAGTTATGTTCATTGGCAACATCGGCCGCTTTAAAATACTCAACTAATGCTTTTTTTGGTAATTGCTGCGAGGCATAAATACTACCAAGTAAATACTCATACCATGCTTGGTGTTCAGGGGTATTGAGTCGACCTTCTAGAGTGTTTAGGATGGTTAACGCATTGGCATACTGCGATAATTCTTTGCGAGCATATGCGATGTATAACTTGTTTTGAATGTGATCAACACTGGCTTTAGCTTCCATCGCTAAACCAATTTGCTCTAGCATTTGCCAGTCTTTTTCTAAGATAGCAGCGTCTCTGGCTGCATATAGCAATTGGATTTTGGCAACGCCTTCTTTACTCTGCGCCTTTGCAAATAACGACGCGGCACTGTCATCCGATTGGCTAACGGCTTTAGTTGTTTTAGTTTCTTGGGGGATTTGGTGACATTTGTGCTTGTACTACAAGCGGATAACCCCGACAATATGGCAACTAAAAGCGCTATCTTTTTAAACTGCACAGGCAAACCTTCTTTTTCACGACTGAGTGGATATCTTACTGACTGATATTGGAGAGCTCAATGGCTAATCTTCACAACGAAAACAAAATCGGCACCCTACATATTGTAGCGACACCAATAGGTAATTTAGATGACATCAGTGAACGTGCACTGAAAGTGTTAAGTCAGGTCGATTTAATCGCTGCAGAAGATACGCGCCACACTGGTAAATTATTGAGCCACTTTAGCATTAAAGCAAAAACTTTTGCACTGCATGATCACAATGAGAAACAAAAAGCGCAGCAAATTTTAGATTGGTTAAACGAAGGTAAAGACATCGCGTTAGTGTCTGATGCGGGGACGCCGCTTATCAGCGATCCAGGCTATGCCGTAGTCAACCTGTGTCGTGAAGCAGGTGCTACCGTCACTCCCGTTCCTGGTGCGTGTGCCGCTATTGCTGCGGTGAGCTGTTCAGGCTTACCAACAGATAAATTCCAATTCGTGGGATTTTCACCAGCAAAAAGCCAAGCGCGTCAGCAATTTTTTAAAGATGCAGTCACGTCCGGTATCACCAGTATCTTGTACGAAAGCACGCACCGCATTATGGCCAGCCTAGAGGATATGAAAGTCGCGTTAGGCGAGGCGCAGAAAGTGGTGTTTGCTAAAGAGCTAACCAAGACCTATGAAACCTTCTTTAGTGGCACGGTTACTGAGCTCATCGATTTTTTGACAGAAACGCCTGAAAAGCAAAAAGGTGAATTGGTGTTGATGCTACCCGGTGAGCAAAGAGATGAACAAGCATTAACGCCAGAAGCGAAAAAGCTCATTGAGTTACTAGAGCCAGAAATGCCATTGAAGAAAGCCTGCGGCGTGGCTGCTGAATATTTGGGGCTAAAAAAGAACGCCTTGTATAAGGCTATCATTGCCGAGCGAGAAGCGTAATACATGCAATTTATCGCGTGCGTTATTGCATTAAAGTGCGTATAATCGCCCGCCTGAGTCAGCCGGATAATCGCTGCCTGTGACGAAAATGATCAGGGGGAGGAAAGTCCGGGCTCCAATGGGCAGGGTGCCAGCTAACGGCTGGGGGGCGTGAGCCTACGACAAGTGCAGCAGAGAGAAGACCGCCTAAGTCCTTCGGGACCGGTAAGGGTGAAAGGGTGCGGTAAGAGCGCACCGGGCCGCTGGTAACAGTTGGCTGCAAGGTAAACTCCACCCGGAGCAAGACCAAATAGGGTTCCTTATGGTGTGGCCCGCATCGGAACCGGGTAGGTTGCTTGAGCCTAGGAGCGATCCTAGGCCTAGACGAATGATTATCGATCTCCTTCGGGAGTGAACAGAACCCGGCTTATAGGCTGACTCACCCTATTCAAAGAAAACCGCTCGATTTATTTTTATAAGTCGAGCGGTTGTCCAAGGCTTTTCTATATTAAAAACCATAAATTATGGCCTCTAGTAAGCGCAGGTAATACCAATTAGTCTTAATACTTGTTCAATTTGAAAGAGCAAACCTGACGCTAACTGCGTTGAAAATTTCTCATTTAGAACAACTAAATAGCAAAATTCGCCTTGCCTACAGTATGTAGGTACCTTGGCGATAGCAGAGCGCGGTAGCGGTGTTATCGACAAGGTTTTCTCGCCTCAAAATAGATCACTTAATTAAGCGAATAGGTATAATTTCTTAACTTGGCGTTTTGAACTATAACAACTTCCCTTTGCTGTCTAGGAGAATAGTAATTCACAGCTCAGGTTACCTATGATGCTTTTTTTTCGGCCATTTTACGGTGATGAATGCGCCGCCCGTATGGTCATGATTACACATCGTTAAATTACCTGCGTGCCAAAGACATATTCTTTCCACTATATACAGTCCTAAACCATAACCACTTGCTATATTGCTGCGGGTTGTGGGTGAAAATGGCGTAAGTAGAGATGCTGCATCCTTGGGTAAGCCCGCGCCATCATCATAAATCTCCAGCACTTGTTCGCTATTAGTGTCTTTCAGCGTTAGCGATACCTGTTTTTGTGCATATTTTACGGCATTAAAAAGCAGGTTTTGTACTAAAATGGCGAAGCTATTCGGTTCACAATATATTGAATTCGTTAATATATTAGTTTTGATATCAATACGTGTAAAAAGCTTATTTTTTTTCACTTCTTTATTAATAAATTCATGAGCGTCCAAGCGTCTAAAGTGGATAGGTTGCGTTAAATACTCGACCCGAGCAAAGTCTAGGTATTGAGTCAGCCTGTTCTCTATCTCATCAACATTGCGTTTGATAGTTTGCCTAAGTTCTGCGTCCGTTGCTTCGCTCAATGACAGCATAAAGCGCATACGTGAAAGTGGTGTTCTAATTTCATGAGAGATTATCCGAGACAGGTCTTCATGAAGCTGAATGAAAAGGCTAATTTGCGTCGACATTTCGCTCAGACTCAGCGCTAGTGAATAGACAGTGGAGCTGGGTTTCACCGTAGGAGAAAACGGTTTTTTATCTCGAGAAAATTGCTTCGCAATCTGCTCTAGCTTAGCTAAGTCTTTAAATACCGGCCAGATAAATGCCATAACTAATAGGGCTATGGTGCTGTACGCGAGCATAAAATAAACGCTGTGATCCTCTTGATTGGGTGCTATGGTGATGGGCCCAATGCGATAAATTAACTCACTCGATTTGGTCAAATCCTTTATATAGATATAGTTCTGACCTTCTTGAATGACGGTAAGCATCTGTTGTTGGGATAGTTGCTCTTCAAGATCTGCAGGTAGTGCTAGCTCATGACGCTGCAGAGTAATTAATGTATTGGTTTTATCTGCAAGTAGCTTAGACCATTCCGTAATAGGTAACGTGATACTTGGGGGAGACTCAAAAACGTAATTTTGATAAATTTGACCAAATGCGATTAGTGCAGCAATCACGCTAAAAATGATAAAGACATAAAGGCGAAGAAACTGTTTACGCATGTGGCACAGTCGGTATTTGAATTAAATAGCCTTCGCCACGGATAGAGATAATATCTAGGCCTTTGAGGCCGTGAGTACGAATTTTTTTGCGTAGTCGACTCACTTTTAAATCAGCAGCTCTGTCTAGGCCATCATACTCTCTTCCTATTATTTCTCGGAATAGATTCTCACGAGATAACGGAGTTGGATAAGCCTGAAAAAACAATTCGAACAAGTGAGTTTCATCATCATTCAGGTGTAGCGAAAGGTGATTAAGATGCAGTCGGCGTTGGGCCGTGTCTAACGTCAATGGCCCTAATACTTTGACTACACTTCCCACGCCCTTTAAACGTAAAGCGCTATTGATGCGCGCTAATAATAGTTCGGGGCGAATGGGTTTGATGAGATAGTCATCTGCTCCAAGATTTAATCCTTTGATTTGGGAGTGATCAGAATCTAATGCGGTGAGGAAAAAAATTGGGCAACTGAAGTGTTTCTTAAGCAAGGGAAATAGCTTAAAGCCATCTCCGTCAGGTAGCATAATATCGCATATGACAAGAGCTGGGTGGAGTGTGCTTGATGTCACTTTAAATTCGCGGATACTAGTTAGTTTTAACACCTCGAATCCATTTTGATCCAAAAAGCGAGAAATTAAGTCGGCTAACTCTTTGTCGTCTTCTATAAGTAAAATGTTCTGCCTCATGGCTATATTCCCCACCCAAAGCGTCTTCTGATCCGGTAATTTTTTGTGGCTAATTTCGCAACATCAAGTTTCTTACTGATCAATACTTCACCGTCATTATTAGTCAACGAAATTGTGGTCGTATTCTCAAGTGTTACGCGATAGGTGACGGAAATTTTGTTGCTGTTGTAACATGCTTTCAGCTCTTTCTTTACGGCTATTTCTATACATAGCTGCGAGTGGTTTGTTGATGATGCGGTGACTTCTATTTCCATCGTACAGGCGGCAGCATGTTTGTTCTGTACACAAATATGAGGGGCAACGTCTAACATTGCTTCTGCACCACCTGCCAAAGCGGCTGATAGTATTAAGGGAGAGATGAAAAAGCCAATAAACATAGCGGATTAAAATTTGATTAAAATCCCAGTGAAGCCAGATATGTACCGGGACCGGTCAAACATAGCTGTATCACTGAGATCATTATCAATCCAAGTGTTAGAAATACCAAACGTAACGTGATAGCGCTGACTTATAGGATATTGATACTCCAGTTTTATATGATAATTGATGGCATGCTCGTTAGGTAAATTGAGTGGAGCTTTGGTTACCGTTTCATGGGGGGTGAGGCGATAATAATACGTTATTAAATCGCGACTTTTATAGGTAGCGCCTGTTTCTAAGGTCAATACTCCAGCATATAAACTTTGTACATGGTAAGCGATTAATTTGTTTTCAAAGCTATTATGCACCCCACTGATATCGTGCAATGTAGTGAATTCAACACCCCAATCTTTTGCAGCGTAACCAAATGCGATCCCACCTTCGTAGGAGAGGCTGCGCTTTACTGTGGCCTGTTCTGAGGGTCGAGGTCTATTGGGACGGGATGTATCCCGTATTGCAGAAGTCGTAAATAGTTTATCTACACCGTCAAGTTCGAAGAAGAAGCCATCTTCATTAAAGGTGGTGACCAGATCAATGTAAATAGACTTGTCTTGATACAAGCTGTAGCCAAGAGAAAAGTCATCGAAGTACCATCTATCGCCATAATAGGCGAAGTGAGGTAGTAAAACTGAACTAAAATGTTTAGCGCCTACTAATGGGCTTTCTATCCCGCCATATCCAATAATTAATGAGGCTTCATAGGTGTCCACTCCAACATACATCTCAGATTCGGCGTTGAGACTTTGTGACATTCCGTGAGCGGAAAACAAAGTGCAGACACACAGAAGATATTTATTCATATTGCAGGGGTCCGAATTAGCTCCTTATTGAATCCTATCTACTTTCATATGCGAAGCAACCCTATTTTTGGTTAAAAAACAATCAGATCTACATTGAGTTAATGATACTCAATAGGAAGATAATTCAAGTGCTTGATTGCTATGAATTTATATTCTTGTAAATGCGATCTGCTAAAGAATGACTGTACAAATTGCTACAAAAATCCCCTGTATTTCTGACTTGACCGAGCGTTGCCTAATTTTAATCAATGGGGAAGGTACAAAAGTGTACAAGATGTTTCTAGGCTCACCTTAATCTCATGTGTTTGAATCAAGTTGTTAACGTTTTATTTTAAATAATTTGAGAATTTGATTGTGTGGTGAGAGGTTATTATGAAAAAAACAACAATAGCTACTGGAGTTAGTGCCGCGCTCTTCTGCGCCGGATCGCTATACGCATTAGAAAGTGAACATTTATCAAGTGTATTGCAAGCGCCCAGTTTTAATCTTGAAGATATACGTGACTTACAAAGCAAACTATACCAGCAAGAGCAACCAATTGAAGCGCGCTTAGGCCTTAACGTTAATCTAAATACGCCTAAAAGAGAGTTCGTTAATGAGCGTATAGCTGGCGAACATGTTTATATCGTTCGCTTACGTGATGCTTCAGTGGCAATTGCAGCGAATGAACTAAATTCAACGGTTGGCCGAACACGCTATTCTGCGTCAAATAAACTATTTCAGCGTGGTCAAGCCATATCTAATGCAATCAAAGTTTATGAAAGTAAACTTATTGATAAGCAAGAAAAAGTAATTGATGAAATCAGTATGTTGACTGGCCGCACTAAGCTTCGTCATCGATTTACGAAAGCGATAAATGGCTTTTCCATGAAAATGACCGAGCAAGAGGCGATGCGCATTGCAAGCTTGGGTAGTGTTGCCTCGGTGATACGTTCCAAAAACTATGATTTGCTATCAGATGAAGGGCATAAGCAAATAAAAGCAGATCAAGTATGGTCAGGTGCTGCCTCTTCTAGTGGTGTAAAGTACAAAGGAGAGGGTCAAATTATAGGTATTATTGATACAGGGATTAATTCAGATCATCCTTCTTTTGCAGATATTTCGGGGGATGGTTATGACCATACCAATCCTTGGGGCGCGGGTAATTATGTTGGAGACTGTGTCGAAGAGGCTGAGTTGATCCGGTGTAATGATAAATTGATAGGCGTGCGCTCATACGATGTAATCACAGATTCTTATTCCAGTATGATCCCTGATTGGCCAGCCATAGGAGAGGATTATCAAGGGCATGGTTCACACGTCGCATCAACAGCGGCTGGTAATGTGATCAGAGACGTGCCTTATATGGTCGCTGGTACAGGTGATGAGCAAGATGGCAAAGTCATAAAGGATGGCCTCTTTACGGAAATTTCGGGAGTTGCTCCACGAGCAAATATCGTCGCTTACCAAGTGTGCCATTCCTCAAATAATAGTGGCTATAAAGGATGCCCTGGGGAAGCACTAGTTGCGGGAATTGAAGATGCGATTTCGGACGGCGTGGATGTTATCAACTTTTCGATTGGTGGGGCAGACTCGAATGTTTGGGAGGACCCAGTGCAGCTGGCGTTTTTGTCAGCGCGAAAGGCGGGCATCAATGTCGCGGCGGCGGCTGGTAATGATGGTACAGGTGTGTGCGGCGCAACAGAGTGTTTGGGATATCTGGATAATTCGTCCCCATGGCTGACTCAGGTAGCTGCAACCACTCACGGTCGAACTGTAGAAATTGCAACTCCAGTTGAGTATGCCGGATTTATCGATCCGAGTATGGGGAGCGAAATTCCGGGCTGGGCTAACAGTGGAATAGTTGGCGGCTCAATAAACAAAAAAGCACTTACAGGTGTGGTTGTTTGGGCCAAAGATTATGTAGATGTGAGTGGTACTAAAGACAGTAACGGCTACTGTGTAAACGCATATCCAGCCGGCACTTTTGATTTCTTTAACGACGGAACAGAAATACCGGGGCCGTTGAAGGAGAAACAAATGTTATCGTTATCTGTCAACGTCATGACCCTCAAGACCCTGATGCTAACGCCCGTACTGCCAAGGTAGAGAATATTAAGTCAGGTGGAGCGGATGGCTTTATTCTATACAACAAAAATAAAACCCAAAGCACGGTTGCTGAAAGTTATTCTATACCCAGTGTGCATTTCACTTATGACCAATGGCACGGTACAGAACCAAATACAAGTTTTGAAGATTGGATTGATAGTCGCACTGAAAAAGGGCATATGATCACCATCAATCCGACAAAAATAGAACGACACATTGATAATGCCGATGCTGATTGGCTCGCCGACTTTTCATCAAGAGGGCCATCATTCGATAATATTGAAGTGTTAGCACCAACGTTAGCTGCGCCAGGTGTCTCGATCTACGCTGCGTATTCAGATGAACACCCCTTTGTCGCAGAACCTTACGGTATGGATTACTCATTGAGCAGCGGCACGTCAATGGCATCGCCCCATGTTGCTGGTGCAATGGCACTTATTCGCCAAGCTCATCCGGAATGGAGTGCATCGGAGGTACAGTCAGCGTTAGCAATGACGGCTGATAATACGGTTAAATATTATCGTTTAAATCAAACTGGTGGAGAGGTCGATAAGGCTCAGATCTACCGAGCCGGTGCAGGACGGATCAATGTTGCCAATGCGGTTAAATCAGGATTGGTGATGGATGAAACTGCAGATAATTTTCTAGCCGCAGATCCTTTCAACGGTGGTACGCCGCACAAACTCAATATGCCAAATCTAGTTAACTTTGCTTGTGCACCAGAGTGTCAGTGGATACGTACTGTCAAAGCCACTCGAGACGGAACTTGGAATGTGAGTCATGAAGATGTCGTTAACTGGGCATATGACATGCGCCAGCAGTCGGCACAAAATGGTGTGAACATTGAGATCTTACCCGACAGTTTTTCTCTAAAAGCAGGTGAGTCGCAAACCATCATAGTTAAAGCTTCTGTGATGGACACCCAAGATTGGTTCAGTAACTCGGAAGTGGAATTGCACACAAACTTAGTGTTCAAAGCACAAGATGCGAGTATTCCGCAAGCGCATTGGCCTGTCGCATTTAAATATAATCGTGGTGAATTGCCGTCACGTTTAAAAGTTACCGCCCATGCGAATAGCGACAACTATACAGTAAAAGGTATTACCTTACCTTTAGTTGATGCCCCTAAGGCTCAGGTGTATCAGCCAGTAAAAGCCGATCTTAAAACAGTCACTATTCCAAAAGACGATGATAGAGTTTTTCCTTGGGCATTACATCGTTCAGATGAAGTGAATTATGACGATATTATTGACGAGGCGGTGCATGTTGGCTTTGTCACTGTGCCGACAGATGCAAAACGTTTAATCGTAGAGTTACAGAGCGTTGAGCAGTCTGAGTTGAAAAAAAGCTTAAAAATAGGCAATCCCGGTGTCTTTGTCGGGAAAGACTACAATGGAGATGGCATTATTCAACCGCAAGATGAAATTTTGTGTGTATCGAACCATACGATCTACCCTAACTTTTGTAACATTAATAACCCAGAAAAGGGGGAGTATTGGTACATGCTGTATAACAACCTTGAAGAGGGGTATGCGGGGCTAGAGGAAACCTTCAAGTATGCAGTAGCAGTAGTAGATAATCAGGTAAGCAGTGAAATTACCGCGTCATTTCCGACAATTAATGATGTTCGTAAAGCAGATATGGAGATTGCTTGGAACTTAGAGATGACAGAAGGAGAAACCTATTACAGTTCGATTGACGTAGGCTCTTCAGTGGCGAATCGCAATAACTTAGGCTCAATTCCGATTAAATTAGAGCGCGGTGTTGATCGTGTGAACCTTGACGTACCACAAACTCAGGCCAAAGTGGGTGACACGGTTCCTTTCACCTTTGAAGTATTAGAAAACAACACAGGGCAAGACCGTAAATTTGTTTTCAGCGTTGATATTCCAGAGGGGCTGCATGTTGATAGACAAAAAGTATTGAGTTCACGCCGTGATGTAGAAATTGACTTAACCGAAGACAAATTAGTCATATCAGGTATCCAAAAAGATACCAGAGATGTGACGCCAGATTATATCGTTACTAATAATATATCGGACGAATTCTGTAAGGTTCCTGATTTTGGCAATTCCAATCCGGGGGGGTATGTTGACCTTAGGGAATTTGGACTAATGCCAATCTTTTCCGGTTTTGATGAGAAAAATCAAATTAATTATCGCAAGGGCTACGAGATCCCAGTAAAAGCTTTATTTGATGGTAGTTACGAAAACCTAAGTCTTTATAACAACTCAGATAAACTAAATACTGGTTTCGGCCTTTTAACGGTAAGACCTAATGGTAAGCTTGATTTTGGACCAGGTCCCCAATTCTTCCCTTTCCATGATAAATATCCTTATGAGAACTTTCCATACGAGGGGCTAAGCGCGTTGTGGAGAGGTTGGTTCCCAGGATATGCAATGGATATCATGAGCCTTGGTTTGAGTCCATCGGAAGGTATTACCCTTGCTACAACCCCCACTGGTTGGGGAATTGTGGAATGGGACAATGCAGCGGATTATGGTGACGCAACCTATGATCAAGGTTCGGGCCAATATCAATGGCAAAAGCGTGATAACTCGTTTGATTTTGAGGTCATCTTTAATGCAAATACGCGTTTTGGTGATAATGAGCACGAAATCTATTTCGCTTACGACAATATCGATTTTGGGTCTACTGACAATCGAGGAAGTATCGGTATTCAAGGGTTTAGAGGAGCTTTATATTCTCACGGACCACTCGAAGGGTACCTAGGGCGGACGATCAATTTCAATGAGGTAAATAGTGTAGTGAAGGACGGCATGGTTGTGTGTTTAGATTATGTTGGACCCGAATCATCAAAATTTGAAATTACCGTATGGGCAGACATCACTTCTGCGTCTGTTGGTCGAGAAATGAATTTCGTTGCCAATATTGACGTTGATGGGATGGCAAGTGTAACAAAGTCACACAAGCTATCCGTACCGAGTAATATCACCTTGGCGCCGTTGGATGATATGGAAACGGCGGAAAATGAGTCGTTATCATTCAAAGTGCACTACATCGATGAGTACAACAGCAACAATGAAATTCTTGTAACAGGGGAGCACATTGGTGTTGAAGTCAATGGAGACAATGTCACCATTCAACCTGAAACAGATTTTTACGGTAATACGAACGTGACTGTAACGGTCTCAGATATTGAAAACCCTTCAGATAGGGCATCAACTAGCTTCAATTTAAAAGTTATTTCTGATGGAAAAGAGCCTCCTGTAGTCATAAAACCAGAACCAGAGACGAAATCTAGTTCAGGTTCTCTTGCTTGGTTATTGCTATTTGGGCCGATAGCGTGGTTCAGAAATAGATTGCGTTAGTATTGTCCTTGTCCATTCTCCATAGTAGTAAGTGGCTCATAGTGAGCCCTTTTTATGCCTCTCACTACGTGTTTGAATAGGGTTAGTAAACGAACGATATTAATTGGTGAAAATGACTAAATGATAGTCAAAAACTTACCTTTGATGATGAAGTTGTTTTGTTAACATTATGATATTTAAGGGTTTTAATATTTGGTCTGATTTTTGTAATGATGTAGCTATCTCTCAAACGAAAATGAGTAATGGAACAATCATGTACAAAAATAACAAAGTATTACTATCAACAGTGTTATGGTTCGGCACGCTTTTATGGTCGGCATTATTTTCATCTTTGGTGAAGGCTGAGTCGGTAGACAAGCTGATCAAAACCCTCATGAAGGAAAGGCATATTCCGGGCCTACAGCTGGCTGTTATCAAGGACGATAAAATCGTTAAGCAAGCAAGTTATGGGTTTGCCGACTTACAACACCAAGTGCCTGTTACCGAACAGACGTTATTTCCGATTAATTCGATGACAAAGGCTTTTACCGGTGTTGCAATTGTACAGCTAGCAGAGCAAGGTTATCTCAACATTGACGATGAAATTGGTAAACATTTACCCGATTTACCAAAGGCTTGGCAGCAACTGAAAATTAATCAATTAATGGGTCACACGACAGGATTACCACCGATCCTGGCATCAAATTATGCCCTAGAAACCATTGTACCGAACGATGTAGAGGCCTCATGGCAAGCGGTGCAAAAGCAGCCACTTCAATTTACACCTAACTCACGTTTTCGTTATAACCAAACTGGTTATGTGATTTTGGGTAAAATCATTGATAAATATGCACCTGAAGGGTTTCCTGCTTTTATTACTAAGATGCAGTTAGCACGTGCCAATATGCCAAAGACAGCGCAGGCAGGTTTTGACTATCTTGAACTTATGGTGCCAAATCAGGCTCGCCAATATATTCATTTGGGTGAGGGGAATTACAAAAACTTTTACGGCGAATTCCCTTATATGCTAAGAACCGCCGCGGGAATGAGTTCAACGGCAACGGAGCTGGCTAACTATCTTATATCACTACAACAAGGCGAGCTGGTTAAAGAGTTAGATATGCTATGGACGCCAGTTAAGCTAAACAACGGGCGTACAGAAGCCTTTAACAACAAAGAAAACGGTTATGCAATGGGTTGGCAAGTGACTCAGCGTAAATATCACCCAGCAATCAGTGCAAGTGGTGGTGACGCGACTACAGTGATCACTTACCCTGAAGACAAAGTCTCGGTGATTATACTCACTAACTTGCTGGGTGGATTACCCATTACCTTTGTCGATGATATTGCTGCTTATTATATTCCCAACTTTAACGACGCTAGTAAGCAAAAGGCCTATCAGCCAATGGTGTACTTAAAGCAGCTGACAGATAAACAAGGTTTTACCAACTTCGCCGCTACGTTTGCAAAAGCGCAGCAAGATACCGGTGTAATGTATGACTTAGAGATCTTAGTGGAGTGGGGCAATAAGCTGGTCGAAAATGGCCAAGTTGATAATGGTATCGAAATCTTTAAATTTGCGCTGACACAGAATAACGAGCAGCCATATTACCACAACAGCATTGCGCAAGCGTATGAGTTAAACAAGCAGTATGCGCAAGCACTGGTGCACTATCAGCAGTTACTTGCGATAAACCCGAACAGTCAGTTCGCAAGAAATAAAGTGGCGGAAGTGAAGGAATATCTATAAGTCGCCTTGAGGCTGTAGCCTAAGCAACTCGAAAGCTGCAAGTTCAATTACTTGCGGCTTTTTAGTATTTACTATTGGCAATAATTCGTTGTGTATACTTAACGAAGTATTAGAAGCTACGGTATACTACGCAATCACCTATTTGAGCCACGTACCATTATAGATATTCAATATTGAATAACAGGTACGGCCATTGATAGTAAATCTGATTGAGAAAGTCATACTATGAGCCAACAACCTACTCCACCCTTTGAGCTACAGATACCTAATCACTGTGTTGATGCCTTTCGCCGCTTTAGCGTTGCACCCATGCTGGATTGGACGGACTTTCAATAAAATTAGCTAGTTTTAAGTTTTGAGGGTGATATAGGGGTGACTAAGGAATTGTTGTGGATCAAAGTCACCCTAAAAGAATAACTTAAATAATGAACTACATGTAATTTTTATTTACAATGTTCCTTTAATTTTAAAAAGGAATATTTACATGAAGTACTTTGCAATCCTTCTAATGGCCGTTTCCTTCAATTCTTCGGCAATCAGTGTAATTGATCATCTAAAATCTGTACCAGCTACCAAATATGAAATTGGTTATGTGCAACTTAGTCTATTTAGCTTTTTGCTTAATGAGCGGTTGAAAGGCGAACCTGTGCCTAATTCTGACTTCGACTACGGTGGTACTAAAGTTTATCAAGATGACTTTCACTTAGGGGTTGAGTTCTCGTTTGTTGGACGATCGAAATATTTGACCCAAAATACATGCGCTCAACATAAGGTAATGGTTGAAAAAATCTTTGATAAAAGTGCTTTGATTAAGGATATTTGGTCCGGCCTAACGGCAGAGCAATACACTAAGCTTGAGAGTGAATTCCCATATGTCGTAACGCTGATTGACGAAAGCAACTCTAATCTAAGAATCAACTGCGGCAAGCCATAACCAGATATGGTAATTTGGTTATCATATCCAGATTACATGTCTAATAATTAAATAGATTTTAAGCTAAGCTTGAATCTGCGTTTTATTAAATTATAAATGATTTTCATATCAGATCTGGAAGGCTAAATGTTTGATAAGATAAAAGAGAACCAAGCTGAGCTAGAAACACTTTCTAATAGCTGGAGTGTTATTTTAGGGGTTGTATTTGTAGTCGAAAGCTTGCTTTCATATATTTGGACTTTTAGGTATTTCGAATTGTGGGGGGTTAAAGCTTTTGACTTTGTTGAAGTTACAGATATTTATTCAATTACTCTATCGACCAATGGATTATTTACATCTATAACTATGGTTATATTTGTTTTCTTTTTATATTTGTTATTTAATTCTATAAAATACAAAGTTAATTTAAACAAAAAACCTTACTCTTATGTATATAAATTTAATAATGATGGTGAACGGGAAGATCCTAGCCTTAACCTTATTGTTTATAGTTTTATACTTACTTTGATAACAGCTATGATTTTATATCTCTCACTTAGTAGCTTTAATACACAGTATGGTAATAGATATTATTTAGAGAGGTTTGAGATAGAACTAAAGGGAGAGAAAAATTCTGACTTGAAATGTGTCTATATAATAGCAAATACGAGTGGCAACTTAGTTGTTTGGGATTATCAAAGAGAAGTAGTAAGTACTGTATCCAAAAGAATGGTTGCTTACTATTCAAAAATATATGACGTAGCACCAGAGTATGAATATATTCGCCGTAGTAAAGTCGGAAAATTTTCTTCCCCCCTAGAAATGAGAGGGAGAAAAAAACAGAGGAAAGCATTGCAGCAGTTAATGAGTGGATTATGCAGTTACCTGATTCTTGTAAGTGATTACAGTATTGCTTAAAGAGACTTACCAGTAAAAACAACTCTACCAACCAAAGTACAATTCCCATTAATTGGCACTAGCTGTTCCGGCCAATTGGGATTTAGTGCCTTTAAGAACTTCTGCCCGCCCTCGATGATTAGCTGCTTAAAGGTAGCTTGATTATCGTCATCTAGTCTTGCCACTACATAAGAGCCGTGAACACAAGCGGCCTCAGGGTCGACAAATATCAGATCACCGTCTTGGAACTTTGGTTCCATGCTTACACCTTGCACCCTTAGTACAAAAGATTTATCGCTACAATTAACAGGGCAAAGAAAGTGTTCGGCTTCTAATTGACTGACTTCTTGAATATCAGCCCATGCGCCAGCTTGAACCCAGCTGATCAAGGGAAGCCTATTTCTAATTTCGGGTCCAATGGATGCGTTATCAAGTTCACCAACTCCAAACTGCAAATATTCAGGTGTACAGCTAAGAGCTTCTGCTAATTTATCTAGTTTTTTTGTAGTCTGACTTTTCCCTGATTCGAGCTTTTGAAGTGTTTGCTGTGCCATATCTGCCAGTTCAGATAGCTTCACTTGTGTTAAGCCCAACTCTTTACGTCTATTTCTTATTCTTTCTCCGATATTCATAACAGTCCCTTATAGGTGCTTAAACAGCCTGAATTATATTTTTATCATCTTTAACTACCGTTAATAGCTATTTTACAGCGAAAAGGGGTATTGACAACCGCAGCGTGGCAGTATTAAATTACCGCCATAGACAGTATTTTAGTGGTTTTTTTATGAAAGGTATAAAAAGGGCAGTAAAATTGTATGGTGGACAGACAAAGCTAGGCAACGCATTAGGTGTTAAACAAGCTTCAGTTTGGGATTGGATAAATAAATATGGACAAGCCCCAGCAAAGTACATCAACAAAATTTCAAAACTAACGAATGGTCAGGTTTCAGTAAGTGAGCTGTTATCTGATCACGAGAAATAAGGACATAGCGATGAATATGACTTTTGCGCTTTTAGCTCGTTTTAATAATCCAGTGGTTCCGCTAAGGGATGTGTGCAAAGAGTTTTTTGGTGTAAACCCAAAGACCGCTGAGCAACATGCCAAAGCGGGTAAGTTTCCAATTCCTACATTTAAGATGCGTGACTCTGAGCGTGCGCCAACATTCGTTAACGTGAATGATTTGGCTGATTATCTCCAAGCACAGTACGACAGCGCCCGAGCTGAGTGGGAGCGTGTGCAATCATGAGCCATACCGTTGTTGAAGTTGAAGAGCTGATCACTGATCCAAGCCATTGGGAAATCCAAGTAATGAAAGTGCAGCAACTACGCGCGCAAATTCGGGCGCACAAGGCAAGGCGTGAAGCAGAGGCCAAGCGCCTAGAGCAAGAACAGCGTGCGCGCAAAAATGGTGAACGTAGCAATCAGTTATTAAAGTCGGCGCTGGCAATGGCCGCCCGCAATCGCATGAATGAACGGGTTGTGCTGTGAGTGTGACACCAGAGTCTCGTTCACTCCCTATTTGCTGGGAGCTGGTTGATACCAATACCGACAACCCCAAGATGCAGCCCATTACCATTACACGGGCTGCGCCTCATTGTTGGGGCATGTTTGGGTTTGATAAAACCGCAGAGCAAGTAAAAGAGCGTCTGGCGCAAATACCAACTAATCGTTTGCGCCGCATTGCTGCCCGTGAATATGCCAAACGTTTTAACTCAAGCAGTGCTAAAAACCCCGAGCGTTCTGCCAATATATATCTGCGCAAAACCACTGAGCGAGTGAGCGAAATTATCGAGCGTTCACCGCTTACCGTCCGCGAATTAAACAGTAAAAAAGCCCGTAAAGATAAAGCCAAACAACTGGCAACGATCTGCCAGCAAATGGGTATTGTCGAATTTACTCACTCAATGACAGAGGAAGATTTAGAGCAGCTTGTATTTGCAGGTTACATCGCAATGCACGACTTTACTTTGTCACAGGGGATAAAGCCGCCTTACCAAGCAACGTTTAACGCCGCCAAGTCCACGCGAATAGAGGATAACTGGCAGCGTTGCAATACTCATTTGCTAGCCGACCGATTAGAACGTGGTATTCGCCGCATGCAATGTGATAAGTGGTGGCTGCGCAAGCTCGACCGTTTGCGTGACACCACGCTTGAGCATTTGAATATCACCATGGGGCAGGTCAAAAAAGGGAGCTCCCCTTATGCCAGTAAAGACGCTGTGCAAGAGTTTCGCCACAGCAAAAAGTCACAGGCCGAGTGGGTCGAGTCTATGCAGTTGGAAAGCAAAGACGGCGACACCATCGATTTAGCCAAGGTATTCGAGGGGTCTATTTCAAACCCCGAGATCAGACGCATTGAAATGATAGTGCGGATCAGAGGTTACAAAGAGTGGGCAGAACAACAAGGCATGTCCTGCATGTTCTACACCATCACGGCACCGTCCAAGTACCATGCCAACAGTGATAAATACAACAATGCTTCACCACGGGAAACCCAAGAGTATTTGGTAAAGCAGTGGGCAAAGGTTCGTGCTGAACTATCCAAAGCTAGAGTAAAAGTGTTTGGCTTACGCATTGTTGAGCCTCATGCCGATGCAACCCCGCATTGGCACATGGTGCTGTTTATGAAGCCGAGTGACGAGCCCACAGTAACCAACACCCTGCGCCGCTATGCTTTACAACATGACGGCGACGAACAAGGAGCCGCGAAAAACCGCTTTGATGCCACGCCTGAAGACAAAAGCAAAGGTGATGCTGTGTCTTACATCATCAAATACATTTCTAAGAACATCAACGGCGCGCACATGGATGATATGTACGATGACGAAACAGGCCAGCCAATAGAGCCAGAAAACGGAATAGTGATGAATGTGGCTGCGTGGGCGAGTCGTTGGCGTATTCGTCAATTTCAGTTTATCGGTGGCGCACCCATTGGCCTTTGGCGTGAGTTTCGCCGTGTCCCAAAGGAATCCGTTGAAAAGCTATCTGAAATTGCAAAAGAGATATTCGAGGCCGCAGATAATAGCCGTTTTGCAGAATTTATTGAACTGCTAGGCGGTGCGCTCCGTGAGCGGGAATGCCCCGTTGAGCTTGCCAAAGAACTCAACGGCACTAACCACTATGGCGAGGATAAAAAGCGCGTAGTTGGAATTGTTTCAGACGGGGTGACTTATTTAACCAGAGCCACGCAGTGGCTACTAAAGAAGCGCGACAGCGATTCTCCTTGGAGCACTGGAAATAACTGTAATACCCAAGTCCATGATTGGCAGGTCGGACACGGGGATAAGTTAGATCCCATCTTTTTAATACCCCCTGAGCATCGCCAAGCAGTCATGCGGGGGGCAACTTACCAAGAAACAGACGAAAGAAACCAAACTGTTACCCATTATTGGGTTAGCGGTGGGCAGCTAATGCAGGAGTCAATGAGTTATGCAGCACAGAGTTAGATTAATCAAAGACAAAATAGAACAAGCGCAGCGCTTACCAGCGTTGAAAGCGGGCAAGAAAATCGAGCTTGCCGAAAGCGTATTAGATGAAACTGTTTCACTACTTTATGAAATGGTCAGCCGCATAGAAATTTTGGAGGCGCACTATGGCGAAATCGAGTAACGAGGAATTAGGTGTAATTGAGTGCGACGGCTGCGGCACATTTGCCAGCATTCGCCGTCGTAAAAATGGCAAAAAGCTTTTGTATTTGCACTGCAAAAACTGCGGATTAGACCAAAGAAGCGGAGCGAATTTACAAGCGAAATGGGCAAAGGCTATTACCCAGCAAAGCCAGCAATCACAAGCTTTACAAAGCGAAATTAGAGAACCAGAGCAAACGGTGAGCCACCACACTACAGCACCTGACGAGTGGGCACCAACATTTGAGCAAAACAATAGCGAACTAGGAGCAAAAGCAGATGCAAGAACCAGCGAAATCACTACCGAACGAGATGCAAAAGACACCGATAGCGACAGCCATGGAGGATCTAACCTTTGGGGCTGGCTCGCAGTCTGCGCACTTGGAGTCGCAGCCATTGCCACAGGTGGAAGAATACAGCCATCTCGATAAATTCACCGCTGAGTCGAGCCACGAACCGCAAGCGGACGAAGTGAGCGAAACGGAAGCAATGACCGACACAGATATTAGCGCCCTTGCAGGTTACGGAGTGTCGTCACTGGCTGACTTTATTGAATCGACGATTGAAGCCCCTGTCATTATCGACCATGACACCCGAGAGGTAATAGCGGAAAAGGCAACGCCTGTTGTTCGTAAATATTGCAAAGGTGATATGCCGCCTTGGTTTGCGAGGTGGAAGGAAGAAATTGAACTTGGCCTTGTGCTTGGTACGGCCGCAATATCAGTTTACAAACAGATCAAAGCACACGAAAAAGAGCAGAGCAGCAGCGAAAACCAAAGCGAAAAACAGGAGGTAGTTAGTGCCCATTAACCCTAACAATGCTTTAAAAGCAAAGCATGTTTGTTATTTGGCAGGAACTGGCGGCGGTAAAACAACGGCCGTTAAGCTATTAGATTTAGTCGGCGAGCAATGCGCGATTTTCGATTTATATGGCGACTATAAATATGATGGCCGCAAGCGCGGTCACTTCAATGGCTTGGGTGGCCGTGCGGTTTATCACTTCAGCAGCAGAAAGCAGTTTGCTCAAGCCTTTGTGGATGCGTGGCGCTCGGGGAAAAAGTTTGTGGTTGCGTATAGCCCCGACTTTCCAAAATCCTTGAAGGGCGAAAAACTGAAAAAGGCCAAACAAAACGAACTGTATTGGTTTGGTCAGCTAATGTGGGAAGCGGCAGACGGGAACCGTGAACTACATGTTGTGATTGAAGAACTCGCCAAGTTAAGCGATACCGTTGGTAAAGATGACTCGATCATTGGTGAGCTAGCGACAGGCGGGCGTAAGTTTGGTGTGGTACTTCATACGGTTTTCCAACGTTCTCAAGAAGTACCAAAAACCATTTGGAATAACTCACCGCGCAAAGTATTGGGCGCACAAGAAGCGCAAGCCGATGCAAAGCGTGTTGCGGTAGAGCTAGATGCCGATCTGCAAGACATTTATCAGCTCAGCAAATTAAACGCTCACTACGAAGATGAGCGCCTTTATTACCTGATGAAATACAAAGGAGGAATAGGCAACATTGAGCCAAAAGTTATCTATTTAAAAACAGGACAAGCCAAAAAACTCACCTTTGACCAACTTCGAGCTGCATAAAAAAGAAACAAAAAGAGCGAAAATTTCGCTCTTTTCGCTATAGGGGGAGCGAAAACCATTGTACAGCGGAGCGAAACGGCTGATTTATTAATTAGCGATTTTTTCAAGCACATAGGTAAATCGCATGATCAGTAAAACAGTTTTAACGTCCGTGGGTATGACTTTGGGCGTTTTAGCCGTACTAACTAACGTCCGCGCACTTCGTCCAATCAAGCGCACAATCGTAGGTTAAGGGGCGTAATGTTAGAAGTTTCTCCACTTAATAACCTAACTGGCGTTGCCGCTGGCGGGAGTGTATCTGTCACACTACCAGTTGGCCGTACTTACGAGAAAATTCATTTTGAATATTCTGGTGTCACGCCCGAGCAAATTAAAAATTTACGTGTAGAGCTGCAAGGCCGCACACTTACCGAGTACGGTACGCTGCAAGATCTACTGGATGAAAACGCCTACTTTAAGCGTGAGCAAGCCGCAGGGTATGCAACATTGTATTTTGCCCGTCCTGAGATCCAAGGTGTATTAAACCCGTCTTTGGTCGAACAACGCTTTTTCTCCCTTGGTACGGTGGGGCTTTCTATCGTGCAAATTAAGTTTGATATTGCCCAAGATGCCACAGCGCCAGTGATTAAAGCATTTGCTGAAAAGTCATCTCCAAGCGCACCTGGTTGGCTGTTTAAGCGTCGAACATTTCGCTACAACTTTGCAGTGGGTATCAACGAGATTGAGAACTTACCACGCCCATTAGGTGCAAAAATTGCCTTGATTGAGATTAAAAAGGCGGGGTTGATTCAGCCGAATTTCTCGTGAACAACGTGAAATGGCGCGACCACATTCCAGCACCGCTGCACAAACACCACCTTAAACAGCGCGGGCGCTCACCGCGAGCGAATACTCACGCCATTGACTTGTTCTTATCTGGTGATGTGTTTAGCGCGCTGGCACTAGACAACAGCATTAACGATATGCGCTTACGTGTTGAGGCATCGGAAGCGGGCAGCGCTGAAGTCGTCGTTCATTACTTTGACGATTACGCGAAATCAACATTCTAAGGGGTTGAGTTATGCAACCAGAGGGAGCGCCAACAGTGGCGGCAACAAATACCGGTGGTGGCTTTTGGGATGGCGCGAACTCATTTTTGGGGAACGCGCTCAAAATGTGGGGCGATTACGAGAAAGTAAAAGCGGTTAAGTCTTCCAATGGGATCACCCAAAAAGAGCACATGAACACAGCTGAGCTAGATAATGGCGCGGCTGTGCTTGTGGATGCGCCAAAAACCCAAACGGCGCAGCCTAGAGAGCCAATGGTTTTCGGTTTACCTCAAAAAACCGTGCTGTATGGCTTTGGTGGGCTGCTAGCAGTGGCTTTAGTGATGAAGGCAATGAAATAAATGAATAATCCAAAGAACTTGAAATATTTTGCGTATGGGGTGGCTATTTCGGTAGTCGGTGCAATTGTGGCGGACTACGTTCGCGACTGGATGCGTGACAAGGATCAAGCCTGATGGTTGGCGCAATGTTAGGCGCTACGGGGGCTGTGCCTAACCTGACGAATGGCGCGGGCAGCCCGATTAGCTCTAGCGCGTCATCTCGAACAGGCGACCAAACACAGTCAATTGGTTTTACAGGCGGCAATATTAACTTTGGTGGCAGTGGTAATAATCAGTTGCTGATTATTGGGGTTGTGGCCGTTGCCGCGTGGTACGTGTTGAAGAAGTAGGGGGCGAAATGCGAGTGGCAAATATTAGCGAAATTCACCACATTCAATCTGCGGCAGCACAAGATTTTGAAGTCATAAAAGCAGAGATAGAAAAAGGCTTGGCGGTATTGGTTGAGTTTGCTGGTTGCTATTGCGTGCTTCGCCAAGACCGCGATGGGCTTTGTGTGGTCTGTGCAGAGGGTAAAAATTTGCGATTAATCGCGCCATGTATTGTCGCGCTTGCACGTAAACTGCTGGCTCCCTCTATCGTGTATCACACAAAGCGCAAGGCGTTAAACCGTTTATTGTCGGCTTATTCATTTGTCTACGAATCGACAGATGAAGACGGCTATGCAGTTTATAGGATGGCTCTAGATGGGTAGTAAATCCAGAAGCAGATCAAGCCAAACCACGCACAATACCAGCACAAGTCTTGGGGTGCAGGGTGATAACAATGGTTATATCACTAATGGTGATGGCAACACTTACAACATAACACAAACCGATCACGGCCTTGTGGGTGCGATTGAGTCACTTGGGGCGGATATGATGGCTGCAAATATCGCGGGCTTTGATTATGCCAGTGACCTAGCTCGTGATGGTTTTGACTACTCCAGCCAAGTGAATCGCGATTCGCTTGAATTTGCAGGCGGCGCGATGACTGATGCTATGGTATTTGGAGAGCGCGCACTTACACAAGTGAGTGATACGGCCAGTAACGCAATGCTCTTCGGTGAAAATGCAATGGCGCATACCAGCGATATTGCAGCTGATAGCATTCAGGCGCAAAGCGCACTTAGCCGTGACGTAATAGCGGAAAACAGCGATCTCGCCCGAGAAATGATGACCATTTCAGCGGGAATAAGTAGCGACGTTGTCGGTTTTGCGGGCGACACCATCGACACCACCGTAAGCGCCCTTGATGGTGCGAATGCGCGGATGAGTGACGTGGCGATCTATTCGATGGATAACGCATCCAATTTGGCAAAAGACTTGGGGCTTCAATTTATGGAGTCAACATCCAAGGCGCAAGAAACCTTTAATGACCAAACATTGCTTGCCCATAAACAGGCTTTGCAATTTGCCGATCATGCGAGCCGTTCTGATGGGCAACAGCTCGCAATCAGCACCAATAAAACCATGATGTACGTAATGCTGGGCTTAGGTGGAATGTCGATGGCCGTAGCAATGATGAGGGCAAGCTAATGTTGATAAGTAACGAGTTAAAGGCGGGAGATGTTTGGGAGGTTAACGATGCAGGAACTGCATTCGCAGTTGTTCGTTCCTCGCTTGGATTGAGAGTGAAAATGTTCGATGAGCATGGTAAGGCGGTACTAGATAGTGATGTTGTTCAGGGACTTAATCTGAATGATATTCGCTTTGCTTCGCTCTACCTTCACGCTGAACGAGATATGCGAGTGACAGTATGGGTTGGAAAGCATAAGTATGACTATACTCCACAGCCTGAACGTGCGGCCTCAATAGTTTCTCGAACAATTGCAACCAGACCCGGTGTAAATAAATTACTTGATTTCGACCCACCACGATTACGAGCATTAATAGAAGCACCTTTTGATATGTGGATTGGCGGTGCGAATATGAAAGCCGAGTTTGGCGCAATTAAAAATGGGCGGCTATTCAAAGGTGGTTCCGAGATTGAGCTCACAAACTTCGGTGATATTTATTATTTTATCTCAGCCGAAAATAAGCGCGTGTTTCAATCCCAAAGTATCCAGCTACCGTATGTTGTTAAGTGGCTAAACTACAACAATAACATGCCATATACGCGCTCTCAGTTAGAGGGCGAGAGCGTGCCTTATTTTGATGTGTTTATCCCTGATGAGCTGGACAACGTCCCGTTTGATTTGCAAATAGACGACACAGTCAGAACCTATCCGTGGACTGAGACAGGGGGCGGTCCATACGAAGCGGGAATATACGCAACGGTTGGGGATATTGGTACGGAAGTGTTAAAGCTGTTCAAGTATGACCGAAGTGTAAATACGAGCAAAGTGTCTACGCCTGAAGGTGATACAAACTGGCCTTATGGCAATAAAACGTTAAGTATCACGCTATCAAAGGGGTGGCACAGGTTATTTATGGCCTGTGTATCACCACCCAAAACAACCGCTCGGGAAAACGGCCACGCCAACTTCACACCATCTGTGATGTATTTTGAATCGGTGTTCACCAATCAAGATGCGCTGCTTTCGTTGGGTGATGTGCAAATTCTTGAGGAACGGGCGTAATGCGGCTCGAAACATCACACATCATCACAGCGTTAATTGTTTTGGGAATTGGGGTATACATGACGACGCAGCAATCAGCGCGGGGGATCCGCAATAACAATCCACTTAATATTGAAGCGGGTGAAAATTGGGTTGGCTTAGTTGGCACCGATGGCCGCTTTGCTATTTTTGAAACCGCTGAACATGGCATTCGTGCAGCCGCGCGTATCTTGCGAACCTACGCCACTAAATACGGCATTGTGAATATAGACGGCATTATCAATAGGTGGGCACCGCCGACTGAAAACGACACGGCTAATTATATCGAGTTCGTATCGAAACGTGTGGGCGTTGATAGTCAGCAGCCATTGTCTGAAAGCGATTATCCAAAGGTGATAGCAGCCATGATAACCATGGAAAATGGCGAGCAACCATATCAACCCGAGCAAATACAACGCGGTTTTGAATGGGGTTTTATGGGTAATTTTATTAGTAAAAACTTGAGCCTTTTACTCACTATTGGCGGTATTTATTACGTCTACAAATATATTGATAACGGCTCTAAATCGGTTACTGAGCCGCTGGGCAACTGGCTTGCAAAACTGCAATTTAAGGCGAACGGTTCACATGATATTGAGCGCGAATGGGCGGGTTTTTTTCTCGATAGGTCAAAACTAGATTTTAGCTATCGCGTAAAAGACGAACTGTGGCTTGAAGCCATCTTAAAGTTAAACCCACAGAACCAAGCGTTGGTAGATACCATTTTTGATGCTGATATGCGTTTACGGCCAGAGTACCAAGTACTGCTAGACGCTGAGGTATCACCACAAACCATAGCAACCGTACAAGCGAGGTAACCATGAGCGACAGCGCAATTTTAGGCATTTTAATTCAAGCTGGGGTGGGCATTGCCACCATAGCCACCATCAAAACAGACGTAAAGTGGATAAAAGACACGTTTAAAGAAGAGTTAAGATCCATTAAAGCGAGGCTAACTAAACTGGAGGACAAGCGATGTTAGGAGTATTCAGCAAGTATCTGTTAACGCGAATTTGTATTTATACCGCAGAGCGCTTAGTAAAGCGCTCTGATAATAAGCTTGATGATCAAATTGTCGATGCGGTAAAACAGGCGCTCGGTGTGAGTCCTTAGCGCAATTGAATTGTCAGATTTTTATCGAATCTGACAATCATACAGGTGTCATTTTCGGACGGTTAAAAGTTTCGCAGTGGAACGATTTGTTATGGCTCAATCATCTTTGTTTCTTCAAAATTGCAGGTGGAACACTTATATTCCCTTTCTTTCGCGCCCAAGCGACCAAATGTTGGGTGTGGTCTAGTTGAAATTATTTTGAAAGTTCGATTATTACAACTTGGGCATCTTTCACCTGATGCACTAGTAATATCTTCGAGCTTCTCTTTTAATGATACGTTTTCCGAAACTAAATCTGCAATTTTTAGCTTAGCGTCTGCTAATTCCAGACTTAAGTCTGCAAGTAGATTCTTAAACTCTGCGTCTTCGATATTTTTACCGACCTCGCGAAGTCTAGTAGCTAACGTAATTGCAGTAGAAACAGTGGTAAGTATATCAGCCATAAATAGTCCTGTTGCTTAACTTGGGTATAACGTTTCAATAACGGATAAGCTTCTCTCTTGTCCCAGTTTATTGACTTGATACAACCCGTTCAATTTTAGTTTATGTTATTTGTTGTTTTAAATGCTTGCTGAGCGCCAAAACTCATAAAGTAAAAGACGCTACTAATTTGAAATTTTATTCTTTAGGCACAGTTTATACAGTTGAAGCTGTTACCTATTTGGTAAGGTAATTTATTTGTTCTTGTTTTCTTTGCGAAGATTCTTGCTTGCCAGTGTTGAAAGGTAGTAGGCAGTGGCAAGATCTTTAATCGCAGCAGCATGTTCAACTGCAAACAGAACAGCACCTTTTAAGTCAGTATATAGTGCTACTAACAAGGTGATGTCTAATCCGATCATAGATTGTTTCCTGATACTTGTCTGGCAAGAAGCCAACACAAACGTACCAGAGCGTTAATATTGAATAAGTTGGTCTACAAACCTCCTTGTTGGATATTCATGAATTAATGCACACGAGATGGTTAAGCATAAGTGTGTGCAAAGTACTTGGAAAACTACTAAGTAGTACTTTTGTATCAAACTTGTTGATTTTTAGCTAGCTATAAAAATATTTGCTAGCCAATAAACTGATCTAAGGCAAAAAAATGTACAAATTGCTCATCTTCCTAAATATGGGACGTGCGCTGCTTTTTGCTAATTGGGTTTAACTCTTGTCATGCAATTTATGCGGAAACAACTGAGTATACACCTGCCAAAGAATATTTAAATTCCGATGCCCAGTAACTTGGGCAACTTCTTCAATCGTATAGCCCTTTTCAAAAAGTCGGCTTGCTCCTTCGCGGCGTAAGTCGTGATAGCGCAGATCTTCAATTCCTAATTCATTACGTACCCGTTGGAACCCTGCGGTTACGCTTCGTGGGTTGTGGGGAAATACTCGCTCATCGATTTTTGGCTGACGCTTTGCAATATCAAACGAGCCACCAAGGAGCGGTACTATCATGTGATTACCTGCTTTTTTGCGGGGGTCTTTTCTATCTCTGACCATCACCGTTTTATGCTGGGTGTTTAGGTCATCCCAAGTGATTTTGCACACTTCCCCTATACGCATACAAGTCAGTAGGCTAAAGTCTAAAATATCAAGGTAAGGAATGCGCTTGGCGCCGTTCGGACGGTACTCCATCCGTTTTTGTAGTCCTTCGCGCAGTCGTTCGAGTTCATCACTTGTTGGACGGCGGGTGCGCTTTTGGCTTTTGCCAACCAGCCCCATATCGATTAACACCGGTACGGCATCTTCAAATATTTTATAGTTGGCGTCTATGTTCCAAACGGGATAGGCCACCTTCATCACCGAGCGCAGGTAAGCAACATCATGATAGATAGTTGAAGGGCTTGCGCCAGCATCGCGGCGGTTTCTGCAATGCTCTATCACATCACTTACTTTAAGCGCATTAGATTGGATTTTGGCTATATCGCAATCCATCAGCATCTTAATCACGTACTGCTTAGTGCGGCCTGTTCTATTCCACAAGTCGTGATCTTCAAAGTACATATTGAGTAGGGTGCCTAGGGTGACTGTGCGTTTCTTTTCAGTCACCCTTTCAGTTTCAAGTTCATGTACACGCTTTTTGCCCCATGTATCGGCAAGTGCTTTTGTGCTGAATGTTTTGCTTTCATTGTGTATAATCTTGCCTTGGCTTTTCTCGCGAACTATACATTTATAGCGGAGTTCGCCAGAGCTAAGCTTGCGTTTTTCGATTCTAAAACCAGCCACAGGAATTCCTTATAAGTTATTGATCTGTCCTACCCATGAGGGGTGACATGAGGGTGACTGTATACCGAATTTTATGGAATTTCAAGGCGATCCAGAGCACTAGAGGTACTATGCAAAGTTCAGTTAAATCAGGCGCTAAGCCAGAAAATACAAGTGATTCAGCCTTTCGCCGCTTTAGCGTTGCACCCATGCTGGATTGGACGGATCGCCATTGCAGAACCTTTCATCGTAAGCTGACTAAACATGCGGTGCTTTATACTGAAATGATCACCACTGGTGCGATTATTTTTGGTAAAGGAGATTATTTGGCATTCGGTGCGCATGAGTTGCCGGTGGCGCTACAATTGGGGGCTCTGATCCTAAAGCGTTGGCGGAGTGCGCTAAGCGTGCTGAGGAATATGGTTACAGTGAGGTAAACCTGAATGTAGGTTGCCCGTCAGATCGTGTGCAAAATGGTCGCTTTGGTGCGTGTTTAATGGCTGAGCCTCAGCTCGTTGCTGATTGTGTGGCGGCGATGAAGGCAGAAGTGAATATTCCGGTCACAGTAAAAACGCGCATTGGTATTGATGAACAAGATTCCTATGAGTTTCTTACGGTGTTGATTGAGGCCTCGAAGGCGGTTGGCTGTGATGACTTTATTATTCATGCCCGTAAAGCATGGTTGCAAGGCTTAAGCCCGAAAGAAAACCGTGAGATCCCACCATTAGATTATCCTCGCGTTTATCAATTAAAGAAAGATTACCCAGATCTGCATATTAGTATTAATGGTGGTGTTAAGACTCTTGAGGAGTGCCAGCACCATTTAGCCCACCTTGACGGCGTAATGGTTGGCCGAGAGGCTTATAGCAACCCGTTTATGTTGTCGCAGGTTGATGAGCTGCTGTATGGCGAAGCTGCGTTTACGCAAACTCGCCATCAAGTCGTAAGAAGCATGTATGACTACTTTGAAAGTGAAATGTCGAATGGTGCAAACTTTTGGCATATTGCGCGTCACATGTTGGGTATTTTTCAAAATCAACCCGGTGCGAGAGGGTTCCGTCGCCATTTATCAGAAAACGGTCACAAAAAAGAGGCTGGCATTGAGGTGATGGAAAAGGCGCTGTCTTTTGTACCTGAAGCGTAAAATACGCTAACCCAATCCTATGTGTGAAAAAGACGATTTTATCGTCTTTTTCACTATTTAATGTATCTCAATAAATCTATTTTTCTTCTCAAAAACCCTTAACCCAATGATTTAATTTTGTTTTTATTTTTGGCACGGCTCTTGGAATAGTCTAACTATATTATAAAAGGAGCCGAACAATGACCATCATCAACAGAATTGAAGATCTTATCAAAGCAGAACTTAACGCTTTATTAGATAAAGCAGAAGACCCACAAAAAATGGCAACTCAGTTAGTGCGCGATTTAGAAGAAGCGCTATCTGATTGTCGTGCAATGGCAGCGGAGCTTATTTGCCAACAAAAAGTAGCGCTGCGCCAAGTTGAGCAAGCGAATAAGGCAGCGGCAACGTGGCAAAGCAAAGCCGAACATGCCCTTGAAAAAGATCGTGAAGATCTTGCCCGCTCAGCCCTTGAGCAAAAGCAGCGAGAAGCCGAAAAAGCGCAAGAAGCACAGCAAAAAATTGATGATCTTACGCCTGCACTTGAAAAGCTCAGCACGGATGCAGACAAGTTACAAAGCAAAATTCAGCAATTAAAGGCAAAAGAAAAGGCCATGTTGCGCCGCTTGGAAACTGGTAAGGCAAGGTTAACCATCAAACAAACGCTGAATAGTGACGACATGCGATCTGCAACGCGCAAGTTCGACGAGTTAGAGCGTAAGGTGGCGCGCCTTGAAGCTGAAGTTGAGTCATACGACTTAGGGCAGCCTGATGTATGGCAGCGCTTTGAAGATGAGCAAAAGCAACAACAAATCGACGATGAATTAGCCCAATTAAAGCAAAAAATGGCGAGCTAGGCTCGCCCACTGCAACGACTGAGCAATCAAGACGAAAGGGGATAAAGATGAAAAATAGATATCAATCAACACTGTCTCAAATGAATAGTTCAAAGAAAATTGGTGGCGTCTGTGCGCAACTAGCACAACGTTTTGATATGCCAATTTGGTTAACGCGTTTACTAACAGTATTGCTGTTTTTTAAGTTTCCAATGTTGGTGTTATTGGCGTATGGCGTCGCTTGGTTTGCAATGCCAAAAGCGCATTACGAAAACTAAGCATAGGCGGCGAGGTAGGCACTATGAAAGTCGTGGCCGGTATATTATTAGCGCTGGTATTTTTATTGGCGCTATCTTGGGTGTCGTTGCCACTGGTATGGCTAGACATTAGCGATCTGCAACTCGATATGGGATTTGACCTAGGTTGGTTTGGCTTTGAAATACTCACGTTGCTATTTGCAATTGTAGCGCTGGTGGTGCTGGGAGCACTCTTGAGTGCAGGTATTTTAGGGTTACTCCTTATTGTGTTCATTGGGCTAGTAATGACATTGCTATTTAATTCTCTGATTGTGTTATTTCCGCTCATTTGTATTATTGCAATTGTGTGGCTAGTGGTAGATAAATCTGCTCAAGTAAAAGCTTGAACTGTGGGTTTTTGTTGGTGGTAGGAGATAAAAAACACGCTAAATTGGGATCTGTGATATAGTTATTTGCAGTTATAAATCCAAGGAAAGCCAACATGAAATCAAGTGTAATCAAAACCTTAATTTTTGCGTTATCAACTTTTATCGGCTTTAACGCTCCAGCTCATCAAGGGCATGAACATGATAAACACCATCATGGTTCGGAGCAACTTTCTGTTCACAACGCAACCGTGCGTGCATTTTTACCAGCCGCGCCTTCTACTGCAGGTTATCTCGTTATAGAAAATCCAACTCAGCAAAATAAAGTGTTGGTTAAGGCCACGCTCGAAGGCGTTAAGCGTGTTGAAATTCACGAGCATGTTCATAAAGAAGACATGATGAAAATGCAACGTGTTGACGAGCTAGCTATTCCAGCAGGTAAATCAGTGAAATTTCAACCTGGTGGTTATCACTTAATGGTGTTTGAGCCAATAGAAACATTAAAAGTCGGTGAGAAGCGCAAGCTTACGCTATATTTTGCTGATGGCGATAGGATCTTCACAATGGCGGAAGTCGTCGCACTTGCAGATATGTTTGGTGGCAAAGAAAAATCAAATGCAGGACATCACTCTCATCACTAAAAACAGTGAGGTATTAAATGGGAAATCATACGGGAAAAATCATCTCTGGCATTATCGCTGTCATACTTCTGGGTTATGTTATAGCCGTGTATTGGAGTGTGGAACCGGACCAGTTTGACGTCGTCGCGGCCGCAAAAGCGGATGCCCAGAAAAATGGCAATACATTAGTCACTGGATATGTGACGACACATACCTTGATTAAAGTGACGGATACGCTGCTGAATAAGCCGGGTGGTTACTTGTCGAATGACATGATGCCACCGAGCGTAATGATGGATAACATGCCAGCTTGGGAATACGGCGTGCTTGAGATGACACGAGATCTTACGCTTTCGATGCGTAAAGACTTTAGTCGTTCACAATCTCAATCGACTGAACACCCAAGTTTAAAACTAGCCCAGCCACAGTTTAATATCAGTTCAACAGCGTGGATGTGGCCAAGTGCAGAAGGTGAATATCAAAAAGGTAACGACTTACTACGTCAGTATTTAACTCAAATTTCTGATAATAGTAACCGCGACAGTCAGTTTTATGCGCGAGCGGATAACTTAAGATCTTGGCTAAAAGAGGCCGAAAAGCGCATGGGCAGTTTAAGTCAAAGATTAAGTGCAAGCGTAGGTCAAGACAGATTAAATACAGATTTGGCTGGAGATTCGGCAGCGGATCAAGCAACTGTGACACCAAGCCATAATATGGTGAAAACCTCTTGGTGGCAGATTGATGATGTATTTTACGAGGCCAGAGGCGCGACGTGGGCTTTGCTACATTACATGAAAGCAGTTGAGCATGACTTTAGGCCTGTGCTTGAAAAGAAAAATGCATTGGTCAGTCTGCAGCAGATCATCAGAGAGTTAGAAGCGACACAGGAAACCGTATGGAGTCCTATGGTACTAAACGGTAGCGGCTTTGGTTTAGTCGCGAATCACTCGCTGGTGATGGCAAATTATATTTCGCGAGCCAATGCGGCTCTCATCGAACTTAGTGAACTTTTAGCGCAAGGATAACATCATGAAAAAACACTTTTTAGCGGCGGCATTATCTCTCGCTTGTTTAGCACCTGCTGCACACGCAGATACGGTACTCGGGCTTTATGTCGGTGCAGAAGGGTGGGATACCGAAACCGAGGGTAGCTTTGCTGAAAAAGGCAATATGCAAACCTTTAACTTTGACGACGAAACTTTTACTAGTTTCTATGCGGCACTTGAGCATCCAGTGCCGTTAGTGCCAAATATCAAGCTACGCTACACCGAGCTAGAGTTGAATGGTCAGACGACGTTAACAGAGTCTTTTGACTTTGGCGGCCAAGTTTATACGGTAGGTACTGATGCGACAACAAACGCAGATCTAAACCACATAGACTACACATTGTACTACGAAGTGTTAGACAATGACTTGTTGACGTTAGACTTTGGTGTGAATTTTAAGCAGTTTGACGGCTCTATCATGGTAAGCGGTACTGCAAATGGTCAAACACGCACAGAAGAAGTTGAATTCTCTGGCTTTGTTCCACTGGGTTATTTACGTGGTGAAGTTGGTTTACCACTTACTGGGCTCAGTGTTTTTGCTGAGGGCAGCATGCTTGCAATTGATGACAGCAAAATCCAAGATTATCAAATCGGTATCGCTTATGAGTTTATCGATAATATGGCTGTCGACGTTGCGGTAAAAGTGGGCTATCGCTCTATGGTACTTGAGCTAGATGATATTGACGATATCTACACTGATTTGGATGTTTCTGGTCCATTTGCAGGGATCCAACTACATTTCTAAGATTGTGTAGTATACAATTTCAGCGGCTTGGGATGTGTAATCGACCAAGCCGTTTTTGTTTGTGTTGAGTAAATAAAACAGCTTTCTTATCTTTCTTCCCACTCGAGAGAAAATTCGCTTTCAAAGGCCTTTTCCACAAGTTGTTTGTATTGTTTATTGATTGGGCTTTGGAGTAATTTTTTTAGCTCGTCTCCGGTTTGCGTCAACTTGTAATAGCTCAGCACCAAGTCATTGGATTTGGCCGTTAAGGTCATTTTTTTACGTAAATACACCAGTTGCATTGACTGTCCTTTTTGTAGCGATGCGGACTCAATTTCTTGCCGATAAAGGATATTAATGTCCATCAAAGTGAGAATATTTGGGAAGTTTAGCCCTGCTTGGCTTAAGTTGATGGATTCGGTGCTGCCTTTACGTAACAAATCAAAAATAGAGGGCTTTTTATAATAACCATGAAGAATGAGGTAGCTGTCTTCTTTTTCTAAGTAGCCGCACAGTGGTGCGCACCTTTGTAATGCGGTTGCTTCACGTTGGGTCATCATTTTTAAGGTTTGCAGACTTTTAATTGAAAAAGTGCCGGGCGTAATACTTTCTCCCACTAAAATTTTTGCCCACAACTTTTGCATGGAGTGATTTGCAATGTCTTCTGCAAGGGTGATGAAGTGCTCCAACCAATCGGGATCGGGGCGACCTCGGGCAGTAACCTCAGGGCATAATGTAAGCGCCATTCCCATAATGCCCTCAAGATTTTGCTGGCGTTGGATTTTGATTAATTGTTGGCGTTTAAGAGCACGTTTTAATGTACCATGTTGAGTTCGTACCGTGTATTGGTTGTCTTTATTCTTATCAGACTGATAACGGTCATTTTGAGTGACAAGCGGTGTGATCCGCTTCACCATGGGATAGCCGAGCTTTTCTTCAATCGAAAGCGCTAAGGCTGACTTTACTTGTGCATTTTTGACTGCCATATCAAGCTCGTAGTTTATACAGTGTATGCATATGATTCACCGCAGAGTTAGTTACTTGTGGTAAGTACTGTTGCATAAAAAGTGCGATAAAACTGCCAATAAAGGGTGTATTCGCTCTTCCTTCAATCGTGATTGTCAGTTGTTTATCGGCTTGAACGGTAAACAAATTAAGGCTAATTTTGGCCAAGTGTTCGTCGTCTAAATACAATGACAGCTCTAAACTCTGTTCGTTGATTTTGGTGATGGTCATTTCTGCCTCTCCCCAAGGATGCACTAAAACTGCTGAGCCACCTACTCGTTGCTTTTTTGGCAGAATACGAAAGTAGATATCTTCGGTTGCTTGCCAATTAAATAATGCCGGCCAGTGGGATAACACTAATGGAGAGAGTGTTGTGTTATTTGCAGAAAGAACGGTGCTTTTTACCACTTTATAATGGTGTGGCATCGCTAAACCAGCAATCACAATGACAAGTGCCAAAATCATCAGCATTCTAATAGGAGTAGATAAACGTTTGATACAGAATCCTCTTTGGTAAAAAGTATGCTAAATCATCTCTTTTGTTCTATGCTCGACTATAATATTTCATGTATGTTAATCAAACAGAACTGTAATAGTAAAAATGTACCATATTTTGTAAGATGGTAAACACTGGAGTGAATCAGTGCCTATAATTGAAGAGTAGTGCGGATTTAAAGGGTAAAACATGGCACCTGAGCAAGAAGATTATTTGTTTGCAGAGCACGAAGAAGTTTCTCAAGAAGAAGAAATGACAAGTGCTTTTTGGGATGTCTTAGTCGTTGATGATGATCCAGAGATCCATTCTGTTACTAAACTTGCACTGTCTAATTTAGAGTTTTGGGGCAAAAAGCTCAGGTTTTTTCACGCCTATTCAGGTAAAGAAGCCATTGAGATTTTAAAAGAACAAAATAATATCAGTATCCTATTACTCGATGTGGTGATGGAAACCGACGACGCGGGCCTTAATGTCGTCCGGCGAGTGCGCGAAGAGATTAAAAATATGGCAGTACGTATTATTATGCGTACAGGTCAACCCGGTTATGCGCCGGAAGAAAAAGTCATTCGTGAGTTCGATATTAACGATTATAAAATGAAGACTGAACTCACCCGCAGTAAACTGGTAACGTCTTTACTTACCGCTATCCGTTCTTATCAACAAATTTGTGAGCTTGAAGCACAAAGCCACGCACTAGAGCAGATCCTTTCTGCTTCTCGCGCCATACTTGGTCACACCGATATGAGCTCCTTTTCGGCAGCGGTTGTCGCTCAATTGGCGAATATTTTAGATGCGTCAGGCGAAGGTTTAGTAAGTGGCTACCTAGATGATGATATGCATTTAAGGGTGTTTGGTGGTAGTGAGCAGTACCGTGAATTCTTTGGTCATGGTATAGAGCAGCTTGATAATGGTCGTGTCATCATGCAAGTGCAAAACTGTATTGATACCGAATCCCACCAATCCACCGCGCATGACATTACCTTCTTACTTGAAAGCAAAAATAAAAAAGCAGCCATTTATTTAGAGCTCGAGGCTGAGCCATCGGAAGCACAATTGAAGTTTGCTGAAATATTCCTGACTAACGTTGGTGTTGGCCTTGATAATATTAAGCTATTTAATGAGTTACGTGAGGTTGCTTACAAAGATAACCTAACCAAGCTGCCTAATCGCGCTAATTTTATCGAGAAGATAGAGTCTTATTTCAACCAGCAACAATCGCTCGTTTTTATTCTTGTCGATATTGCCCAATTTTCAGATATCAATAACGGTTTGGGCCAAGAAGTTGGCAACTTGCTGTTACTAGGGGTTGCTGAGCGAATTAGTATTGAGTTTCCTGAAGCTCAGTTAATTTCACGTATTGGTGCGGATGTGTTTGGCTTTTTAATGCCAGAATCGCAGTTTGATGAAGAGTCTTTTATTGATAACTTGTGCGTTCCCTACCATGTTGGGGAGCATTTGTTAACTATGCACTTTCATATTGGAGTGTGTCGTCAAGAAGATTTCCAGCCGCAAGGAATAGAAACCTTAAAGCTTGCTTATATCGCGCTTAACCAAGCAAAACAGTCGAGTATACCACTGGATTGGTATACCCCAGATTTAGAAGAAAAAATGGCTTGGAAGCTGGGTTTAATAAGGCAGCTCAGGCAAGATTTTGAGATGAAAAAACTCGAGGTCTGGTATCAGCCTCAGTTTTCTATTGCTGATCGCAAGGTGATTGGCTGCGAGGCTTTACTACGTTGGCCTTCTGGAAACGGGAACTATATTTCCCCTGCGATTTTTGTTCCGCTTGCGGAAAATGCAGGGCTTATTGTTGAAATTGGCCAATGGGTGTTAGAACAAGCTTGCCAGTTACAGACAACTTTGCAACAGCAGGGTTTCGGTGAGCTGAGTATTGCTGTGAATGTTTCTGTACCGCAGTTTAAGGTGCCAAACTATGCACAGCAGGTTAAAGACACTATCTTGTCGTTTAATGTAGAGCCTAAGCATATTGAGCTTGAAGTAACAGAGAGTGTGGTCATGGATGAAGTAAATTCGGTGATAAATACACTCCAAGAGTTACAAGAGTTTGGTGTTGAGGTGGCCATTGATGACTTTGGTACTGGATTTTCTTCTTTGAGCTATTTGCAAAAACTTCCTTTAGCACGGCTTAAAATAGACCGCGCTTTTATCAAAGATATCCCTCACGATGACAGCGGTGCAATTGCCGATCTTGTTATTTCTTTAGGTCAACACCTTGGCCTAAAAACGATTGCTGAAGGCGTTGAGACAGAAGAGCAAATGGCGGTGTTACAAAAACTCGGCTGTGATGAGGTACAGGGATTTTTATTAGCAAAACCAATGCCAGAGCGGGACTTGCTTGAATTTTTAGAATCAAATTAGCCAATTGCGTTGTGAAAATCGGTGCAATTGCTTTTCTTTGTAATGTTGATTAGACTAAAGTTTGAACACTCCATTCTTAAGTGTACTTAGGTACTTTGTATTATTAATAATAAAGGATTTGCTATGAAAATCGCAGGAGTTTGTGTTGTCCTATTGTTGCTTCTGTCGGGTTGTAACTCAACGACCGAGTCGGCAAAAAACAATAACGAGAGCACGATAGCCAAGAATCAAGAAGATTTATACTGTAAACAAGATATCATCACGGGTAGTAAGTTTACAAAACGAAGATGTCGCACTAAAGACCAGATAGAGCATGATCGACGTGCGGCAAAAGACATGCTTAACCGACAGCAGAGTACTGTTGGTGTTCAGGGCGGTCAGTAAATTTTGCTTTGTTAGACTAGCACGAGCAGTCTAATTATTTGCTCTAATTGAGGAAACGGTTGCGAGTTGCGCTGAAAATTCCTCTTTTAGAGCAGTTGCTATTCTTCCCTTCCTCCAAATTTAAATTACGCTTCATCTTTCCTTGCTATCTCCACTTATTTAATTGTGATTACGGTGTATGAACGATAGCGGTGATAGATATTATTGTGTGTATGGTATCTCATGTTTTAATACCAAATAGTCTTAATACCCACTCAATGTGGGGGAAATCTGACGCTAGCTGCGTTAAAAACTTCTTTTTTAGAACAATTAGGTGCATTGCTGATGGCTGGATGCGGAGCAAGCGACAAGACTTTCTAACTTCAAAAATAGCTCACCTTATTAGAAAGGTTTTGATGTAACGCGAGTAGTTAACAGATATTTGCCTTCTAGGCATCATGATTAAGCAGTGGTGAGAGTGACGTTAAACTAAAAAAGCCCCCGCAGCGTTAAACTTGCGGGGGCTCATAATTACGACTAAATCTTGCGGGCTTTAGACTACAGTCTAAATGTGAAACCTGCGAAGATATAGCGACCCAAAGAATCATAGAAACCAGGGTAAGTGTTACCATTTGCTGGGCCTGCAGGACCATTTGGTACTAGTGGAGCAGTATTATCAAAGATATTATTTACACCACCGCGGAATTGCAGGTTATCAGAAGCATTCCATGTTACTGCAATATCAACGTAGTCACGCGCAGTCATTGGAACTGGTCCATCGATTACTTGACCGTCGTCATTTCGTGCGAATTCCTTCACTTCACTTACATAACGATAGGTTGCTGTAACGTTTGCATCCCAAGGTGTTACCCAAGTTGTTGAGAAGTTTGACTTAAAGTCAGGAACTGGGTATTCACATACCGCTCTGTCCCAACGACCAGCACAATCGTCAATATCACCACCTGGTAAGTTTTGAGTTGCAAACTTATCTAGCCATGTACCGATTAGCTTGAAGCGTAAAAGACCCATATCATCAGGCAGGTTATAACGGTATGATGCATCAAAATCGATACCGCTTGTTTCTACGCTACCAATGTTGGTGTCAATAGCAGTGATCGCATCCTGACCTAACCATAATGAACCTGTAGGGCCACGGTTGATAAGTCCGCAGAACTCGTCGTTACCATTAATCGCACATTGATTGAAGATTGTTGCTTCAGGGATTTCTTGAATTGCGTCTTCAACAGTAATGTCGAAGTAGTCAATCGCAATGTCTAAACCGTCAATGGCTTCAGGAGATAATAGAATACCAAACGAGATAGTATCTGACTTCTCTGGCTCTAGGTCTGGGTTACCACCAGTGATACTGTTGTATTGACCAGCTGGGTTGATCAGTGCGTTTGAACCATATTTAGATGGATCAAGCCCTGTTCTAGCACACTGTTCAACGGTTAGAGTTGGGTTGTCACCACCACATGGATCTGCCCAGTTAAATAAACCCAAACCAGCAGATCTGAATAGGTCACGTACGTTACCTGCACGCACTGCGCGTTGGAAGCTTGTTCTCAAACCAAGTTGATCATTAACGCGGATATCAAACGCACCTTTATAGGTGTTAGTTGTTTTATCGGTTGAATAATCTGAGTAGCGGTAAGCTAACTCTAAAGTAATATAATCAGCAAATTCAGAGTCTTCGACTAAAGGTACGTTGAATTCAGTAAAGAACTCATTGACGTCAAATTCACCACTTACACCAAGAACTGGACCACCTTGACCTGCACCGTCACCCGACTGGAAGCCTTGATCCGGATTGAAGTCTAGCGACTCTTTTCTGTGCTCAAGACCAAATACCACGCCCACACCAGTGGAAGTCCCAGGTACTACAACACCGTACTCAGTAAGGTCACCAGTAACATAACCACTAATTTGTTTTGTTCTCGTGTCACCACGAGCAAACAGAGGCATAGTTAGATAGTCGATTTGCTCTTGAGTGATGTTCGCTGGATCGAAAATATTCCAAGGAATACAGGTTGGATCGCTACCATCTACAACTGACTTACATACCACGTTACCGTCATCATCTGTTGTTGCTTGTAATGAACGAATGATTCTGGTTGTAGACATGTCGTTTTGGTAAGTCTGAGCATATGATACGTTACCAAAGTTCATATACGCATCATAACTCCAGTTGTCATCGATTTCACCGCGAACACCTAGTACAAAACGAGTTGAGGTATGGCGAATATCGTCTTGACGAGGGCCACCTTCAACATTACGTTTACCGATGAAAGCACCCTTAACAACACCATCTTTTGCAACACCATCAGGTCCGCAAAGCGTATTTCTTTGTGAAGCTGAAAGTAGTGGGTTATCACAGCTAATATCAACTTGATTCAGGAATGAACCAGAAGGTGCGATCTGAGCCACTGTGCGGTTGTCCATGTAGTTAAACTCAGCATAAAACGTATGGCTGTCGTTAAAATCATAGTGACCTAGTAAACCAAATGTTTTACGTTTGTCTGGACGTTGGAAATAGTTTAGTGGGCCGTAGTTGTATACTGTGCCAGCTGTAGGAACTAGATCGGTACCAGATACTTTGTAGTCATAGGTATCGAAATCGGTAATACGGCCATCTGGAATTGTTCCTGAACCACCACAGACACGTGTACCTGTCGCGTTTATATTCATAGCACAGGCACTGTAGTCACGGTTATCCTGTGTCACCTCTTCGATATCACGCCAAGTCGCGTAACCTGTGATGTTAGCACGGCCATCTGCAGAGTTTGCACCAAAAGTCAGAGAGATATCATGGGTGTCGCCATCCCATTGACTTCCGTCAGGTACCGGGAAGCCTCTGTCTTTTAGTGCTCGTTGCATGTCTTTGTGGTCGTTATCATGTTGATAAACACTACCTTGATACTCAACTTGGAAGCCTTCAAAGTCGTCTTTCATGATAAAGTTTACAACACCAGCAACAGCGTCTGAGCCGTATGTTGCTGACGAGCCACCAGTTAACACATCGACACGATCAACTAAAGCTGCTGGGATTTGGTTAAGGTCAGCACCGATACCACCAGCAACAGGAGAACCAGAAGGCAAGCGACGTCCATTAACGAGTACCAATGTACGTTCTGTGCCTAAGTTACGAAGGTTTACTGTTGCGGTACCTGTAGCTCCATTTGCTTGGCCTGAAGTTTGGTCAGCAAAGATTGCAGGCATATCGTTGAGTAGATCTTCTACCCTAGTAATACCTGCAACTTTAATGTCTTCGGCCGTAACACTTGTTACAGGGCTCGCACCGGTCATGGCAGCTCGCTTGATACGAGTACCTGTAACCTCAATTCGTTCTACGCTATTAGTAGCGTTGGCATCTGTTTCTTCAGCGTGGGCGATACCTGATACGCCTGCAGTCAGCGTTGAACAAGCCAGTAGAGATAGCCTGATCGTTGCTGATAGGTTAGAAAGTTTCATCTTATTTCCTTATTTATTTATTTATTAGCAGAGTAGGAAAATGTTCCTGCAACATAGAACTTACAACGCATCTACTGAAAGTTCAATGGTTCGTTTGTAAAACCGTCAAATGTAATGGAGATATGAGCTTTTTTATAACGAAATTATACGGATGAAAGTTGAAACAAAACATTTCTAGATAAAAGTAAAACAAAGGAATGAGTAAATTGTTGCCAAAAAAGGACACCGTGATGGTGTCCTTGACGATGAATACCTGTGGAGTTGCTTACTCTTCAGTGATAAATGCTTCACCGGATTGAATCCACTCTGCTGGTGGCAATCCTTTCAGGTGATAATCAAAGTATTCTTTCATACGAATTGAATAATCTAGCTGATTTGGCAGCTTTTTCAGATGGTGCGGTTCACCTTCGTATTGTAAGAAAGTGGCGTCTTTATCATGTCTTCTTAAGGCTAAGTAATATTGAATACCTTCTTGCCAAGGCACTGCTCCGTCGTTATCACCAAACATGATCAAAATCGGCGTGTTTACTTTATCTGCGTAAAACACTGGAGAGTTTTCTATATATAATTCAGGCGCTTCTGTTAGCGGTTTACCAATACGGCTTTGGCCTGTTTCGTACTGGAACTGTCTTGCAAGACCTGATTCTAAACGGATCCCACTGAACGCTGAGGTCATATTGGATACAGGCGCTCCAGACACAACCGCTTTAAACATATCCGTCTGCGTGATCATAAATGCACTTTGGTAACCAGCCCAAGAGTGGCCTTGTAAGCCAATTTTATCCGGATCCGCAACACCTGAATCAATTAGCGCCTGTGCTGCATTAATCATGGTTTGTGTTGAAGAGCGTCCAGGGTGGCCGATTTCAAAACGAATATCAGGCAAGAATATCGCATAACCGTTTGAGGTATACATTGGCAGGTTTGGTCTGTGATTTAGCTCCATTTTCGGGAAGTCATACATGCGCTGGCTCATATAGCGATAGAAGTAAATCACCACTGGCACTTTATCACCAGCTTTATAATCAGCCGGTTTGATTAACACGCCTTGAAGATCTTCACCATCGTAGCCTTTGTACTTCACAAGTTCAGGTTTTTGGCCCCAAGCAAATGTCTGCTGCTGTGGGTTTAAATCTGTGAGTTTTATTGGGTTATTAAAGCTGCTATCTGAGACCCAATAATCAGGAAATTCTTGATAAGACTGTCTTGTGAAAATATAGGTATCCGCTTCTTTGGCTTTTCTCACTACGCCATATTTAGCTTCGCCAGACAAAACAGTTTGCAACTTGTTATCTTGTAGAGAAAGCGTTGCAATATGTGTTTGTTTATTTTCGAGGTTGTGCGCACTTAACAGTAAGGTATCATCCGGGTTAAAACCTAATTTGTCCTTATCTTTATACTCAATGCGATATTGTGTTTGGGTCTTATAGCCATCAGTTAGTCGAGTTGCTTTTACCGTTTTGGTATCAAATGCCCAAATATCATATTTACTGTAGGCGTAGAGCGTCGAACCATCGAGCTGCCAACCAGCAAATCCAAACCCTTCGTTTGGTTCTGGTTTATCATGTTTATCATCAGCAAATAGTGCGTTTTTAACCGCTTTGCTTACTGGGGTAAGCTGTTGAGTGGATAGCGATTTCAACCAGACTTGTTCACCGTCGAAATAGGCCGCATGTTTACCGTCAGGTGCGACGGTAGGGCGATTTGAACTTTCTTTAACAATGAGTTGTTTATCACCGCTGCTGATATCAACGCTATAGTAGTCACGATAAAAGCCCTTGTACATAATCTGCTTTAGGTAGGGAGTATCATCGCTGCCCAGCACAAAATTTGCGTTTGTGCGCAGTGAAATAGAAGGCACTTGAAGGTTTTCAAGTTGTACTACACGCTCGCCATTAATATGATAAACCGCTTGATAATGTTGATCTCGACGGCTTTCATTCCATGTTTTTATTTCTCTAGTTTTGATTTCAGGATCGGCATTGTGCCAAACTTTTAAGCCTTTTTGCTGGCGAATGGTATCGTAATCATAAAGTGAGCTTTCATCTGTGTATTTAAGCTCTTTGGCTTTTGCTTCAAGCTGTGGACGGTTTTCAAAAAACAGTCGTGAGCCATCTTCAGACCATTTGATTGATGCTGTCTTGCCTGAAAACCAACCGCTCGGGTTGTGGATGTCGGTAATTTTATCGCTTGTTGGAGACCATAATTTGAGTTGGTAGTCGCGGCGGCGTTTGTCATCGTTGACATAATTACCTAAATAAAAAGCGACATGTTGAGAATTGGGTTGCCAAGCAATGTCTCCTAAAGTCACGCCGGGCTCATCGATAAGACTCGTGATTTGATTGCTTGCTAAGTCAATAACGGCAACACGGTTTTTACTGCCGTCTTCGCTTTGCTGATTGACCAAGATAGCGTTACTACTTGGTGCCACTTTGTATGCTGCGATGTCGTCATAGCGAGTGCTTTCATTGTTAGAAAGGTTCAGCACCACAAGCGTTAAGGAGTCATCCCCTTTATCTGCACTGATTTTGAGTTCATCAGTTTGCTTGTCTGTATTCGCTTTTGCGTCTGATTTGTTGTCGCCTTTTTTTGCATCCTCACGGTACACCAGCCATAGGCCATCGTCTGAAAGTTGATAATCTTTAACCGAGTTAAAGGTTTGCTGGGCCTTGGTTGTGGTGTTCACCAACACTAAGTTGTTCTTTAGCGTTTTTTTCTTCTTTTTATCTGCCGTTTCTTTTTCAAGTAGGGTAGGGCGTTGGGTAAAGCCAACCCATTGACCACTTTTATTGATAACTGGGTTCGTGCCACGGGGAACCGATGCAATCAGTGCTTTATTATTGAGAGAATACACTTGGCCTTCGCTGTCACCACGATAAGGCTTTGCACTTAGGCCGAGGAATGTGCCTTGTTCGGAGATCACCGTACCCTGAGGGTAACGAAAATCAAAAACATCTTTAAATTCAAGGCTGGGTTTAGCTGCTAAGCTGCTTACACTAAAAAGTGCTGCGCTTAAGAGAGTGAGTTTTAGAGTCATGTTTAGAGCATTTTAGTATGTATTTATGACGTTTTTATCACTTTTAACAGTGAAACTAAAATGCTCTGCGGTGTGCGGATGTATTTAAGCGGCTAGCCGCAGGTGCTTAAAGCCAGATTTTCTCAAGCTCAACCCACTGTTTATCGAATTGCGCGGTTGGTTTTGCTTTAAAGTCACTTCTGACAAACTGGTTCATCTTACCCTCAACAAAAGCTAAGAATAGGTTAGCCAGAACACTTTCTTCACTCGTGAACGCCTTACCTTCTCTCAATTTACGCTCTCTTAATACTTGTTTGAATTGTGTCTCAAGCTTTTCAAATAAGCTTTGCACTCGTTCACGTAAACGTTCTTGCTCACCTTGTAGTGCGTCACCCGTTAAAATACGTGTTATCCCAGGGTTTTTCTCTGCAAAGGCGAGAAGTAGAGTAAGAATGTTGTAGATCCGGTTACGAGTTTCTTTTTCGTTTTCTAGGATTAAATTAATGCGTGACAGCAACGTATCTTCGATGAACTCAATAAGCCCCTCAAACATTCTCGCTTTACTTGGAAAGTGGCGGTAAAGCGCCGCTTCTGAAACCCCGACTTCAGCAGCGAGTTTAGCTGTGGTGATACGCTGTCCCGGGCTGGTTTCCAGCATTTGTGCGAGTGATTGAAGAATTTGCTCTTTGCGATTACTACGTTTTGTCGCTGGCATGAAATTTCCCTTATTTTTCTAATTGTTATATTGTTTTTGCCGGGTTTATTAAGCACAGAGAGTGATGCGCAGAAGTGCAAACCCCGACTCGTTTACACGTTATCGGGGTATCATGTTAATGTTTTATTCAGTTTCTTTCCAGTCTTTTACATGAAGGTTATTTTATCTTTTCGGCAATAGCTTGCATGACAGTGAGTGCTAACTCTTTTTTGCTAGAGTGAGGGAGTTCAAGTCGGTCTTTTTTCCAATATAGGGTCAATGTGTTGTTATCAGAATTAAAACCACCTGTACTATCCGACACATCATTCGCACAGATCATATCCAGCCCTTTATTTACTAATTTTCCTTGCGCATATTCGGCGACATTCTGCGTTTCAGCTGCAAAGCCAACGGTATAAGGACGCGACTGTTTTAGTGCTGCGACAGTGGCGATGATATCGGGGTTTTTAACCAATGTTAGTGTGATTTCTTCGCCTTGCTTTTTAATCTTTTGCTCGGCAACGGTGGCTGCACGGTAATCAGCCACCGCAGCACAGCCGATAAAAATATCCGATTGTACGGCATATTCGAGAGCGGCCTGTTGCATCTGCTCAGCACTTTCTACATCAACTCGAGTAATTCCGGTAGGGGTATTCAGTGAAACCGGGCCTGCGATCAGATTTACGCTTGCACCTAAGGCTTTTGCCGCTTCAGCGAGGCTAAATCCCATTTTTCCCGAACTGTGATTGGTAATAAAGCGCACTGGATCTAACGCTTCGCGTGTTGGTCCTGCGGTGATAGTTACCGTTTTTCCTGCTAATACTTGCTCAGTAGGGCGAAGTGCAGCTAAACACAGTTGCACCAACTCATGGGGTTCAAGCATGCGTCCTGCGCCTACATCTCCGCAAGCTTGCTCGCCTTTACCGGGTCCCCAGATTTGGACATGGCGTGAAGCTAATGTATTGAGGTTTGCTTGAGTCGATAGATGTGCATACATCTGTTGATTCATTGCCGGCGCCACAGCAACAGGCGCGGGAGTTGCGAGCAGTAATGTGGTCAGTAAATCATCTGCAATACCCGCCGCCATTTTGGCGAGGATATTTGAGGTCGCTGGAGCAACCAGTACTAGGTCTGCCCATTTTGCAAATTCGATATGGCCCATTGACGCTTCAGCTTGTGGGTCAAGCAAAGAGTCAGAAACGATTTCACCAGAGACCGCCTGCATTGTCAGTGGCGTAATAAAGTGCTTGGCAGACTCAGTCATCACCACTTTGACATCTATTTGCTGTTCTTTTAAGCGGCGAACGAGTTCTGCGCATTTGTAAGCAGCGATACCACCGCTGATCCCAAGTAAGAGGCGTTTATTTCTTTGCATGTTTGTTATATACGATCACAGTATCAATAAACTAAAGATACCACAGTCTGTGTTTGCTTTTGAATAATCGTGATCTCCCGCTAAGCTTAATTTAGTCAAGGAGACATACAAAGATAAGGAATAGTAGGATGCAAATATCAGCCTTACCCAAATCCGCACGACCAAGAGAGAAGTTGATTGAGCAAGGCCCTGAGGCGTTATCTAATGCTGAGTTATTGGCTATCTTTTTACGCACTGGGATCAAAGGCTTAAATGCCATAGAGCTTGCCGAATCCTTGTTGCAAGAACAGCAAACTTTACAGCGTTTATTCAATGCCTCGTTAGAAGAGTTCTCAGCGTTAAAGGGCTTAGGCGTTGCTAAATACACTCAGTTACAGGCAGTTTTGGAGCTGAGTCGGCGTTACTTAAAAGAAGAGTGCTTAAGAGAAACGGTATTTCAAAATCCGACAGCAGTACGTGACTATTTGAGTGCTCAACTACGAGGGCTTGGGCATGAAGTGTTTATGGTGCTGTATCTAGACAACCAAAATCGCCTGATAAAGGATGAAGTGTTGTTTCACGGTACGATCAATGCGGCTTCGGTTTATCCAAGAGAAGTAGTAAAGGCGGCACTCAAATACCACTGTGCAGCCGTGATTTTCGCCCATAACCATCCATCGGGCGTGGCAGAGCCCAGCGAAGCGGATAAACTTATCACGAAAAAATTGCAGCAAGGCTTAGCATTGGTTGATATTAATGTGCTTGATCATTTAATCGTCGCTGGAAGTCATTGTATTTCGTTTGCCGAACGAGGACTGATTTAAGCTGAGTTCCTGTTTTATCAGGTGGGTTTAGCTTTCTCAAGCTGTCCTTTTGAATTGAGCAAAAGGGAATGGAGCTTGATCACCCAGCTTTTACTCGACGTGTGAGGTAGCTGGTGGAGTATTGCTGCCCAAATATGCACATAAGCACGAAAATTAAACAGTCAAAATCACCATCGACAAAGGGCCAAAAAAGAAATTTGCTCGTTAAATCAGCATATTTGTATAAATTTTATAAATTAGTTCAATTTAAATGCAGTTTTTACTTTCCTAGTGGGCTTCGGATCATTATAATTGGCCGCTATCAAATTTACCCATGAGCTGATTTCAGTAGGATCAGATCCTTGATCTCTGCCTGTAGATACTGTATAAAGAGCGCCCTTTGATTTTACCTAGGGCACGCAGTTAAAAGGCCTTTAAGGGAAAATTAAGCTCGAGCGAAGTTATTGGAGATACATAGACATGTCTAAAGTCTGTCAAGTTACAGGTAAGCGCCCAGTGGTTGGTAACCACCGTTCGCACGCGCGCAACGCTACTAAGCGTCGCTTCCTACCTAACCTACAAACACACCGTTTTTGGGTTGAAAGCGAAAAGCGTTTCGTTTCTCTACGCACTACTACTAAAGGTATGCGTATTATCGATAAAAAAGGCATCGACGCGGTATTAGTAGATATCCGTGCTCGCGGCGAAAAAATTTAAGGAGCTTAAATCATGCGTGATAAGATCCGTTTAGTTTCAACTGCTGGTACTGGTTATTTCTACACTACCGACAAGAACAAGCGTAACATGCCTGAAAAAATGGAGATCAAAAAGTTCGACCCTAAGGTTCGTAAACACGTGATCTTCAAAGAAGCGAAAATCAAGTAATTCGTTTCAAGAATCAATAAAAACCCAGCCTAGGCTGGGTTTTTTGTTTTTGTACTTTAATTTTTCACGGTTATTTGCCAAAGCTCACCACTCGGTTTTTTCAGTTCACTAAAGACCACATCGCCATTTTGCAATATATCAAACTGTCCAATAAATCGTTGTGGTGGGGCAAAATACAGCTTTTCTTGTTTAGTCTTCAGGTCAAATCGCCAGATACTCTTGGCTTTTTCATAGTAAAGCGCATTATCTCTGAGCCGCCAATTCAGCCAATTTCTCACTGGTACATCCGTCACAACTACAGACTCTTGCCCGTCTTCCAGTTGCCAAATTCCGGGTTGTGTAAACTTGGTAAAATACAACACATTATTAAGCTTGTAGCCACTGTAGCCGCCTTGTGTTGTAAGCTGCTGATGTTGGTTTGTTATTAGATTTAAAGACCATAACTGCCAACTACCAGAGCGTTCACTGCTGTAAATGATTTCGTTGTTATCTTGGCTGTAATTGGCAACGTAAGGCTTAAGCTCAGAACCTATTAGTTGTGTTGTTTTTTGGCTGTTGATAGCAAACTGGTAAATAGCGTCTTGATATTCATACAGTATTGTTGAGGCATCGTGGTTAAGTTGAAAGCGCTGAAAATTAAATATGTGAGGCAAGTCAACTTGAGTGTGTTGTTGTGTTTCAGTGTCGATAGACCATAAAGCGGAATGCGCGCCGTGATCTGAAATATACCAAACTCGCGGCATTTGATTTGCGCGAGGTAAGCGATTCAATGCCTGATTATCAACAAGTGGTGAAAAGGTTTGCTCCGATACGTCGAAAAGGTGAATTAGGCTAGTTAACTTATATTGGTTAAAGAGCAGGGTCTCATTGCTATCTTGTAATACTAGGCTTTCGATTGGTGCTGTGAGCTTGTGAAGCAGTTCTGCTTTACTCGATTTTATATCAGCGCGATAAACGCTACTACCTGCGGCAAAGTAAATATATTGCTCACTGGCAGACCAAGTTAGTGCCGTGAGATTATAAGGTAACTTAACGGTGCTCTTTACTGACATTTTTGGGTAATCGTACACCGTCAGTTGGTGCTTATCTTCTCCAAGATAGCGTGCGACGACGAGTTGGTCTTGGGCCGTGGATAAACTAAATAGATGGTCGCCTCTGAGGTTTCCAGAGGTTGGTGGAAGTGTTAGCTGAATATGCTGTTTAGTATTCAAATCGAAGCGATATAGGCCGTATCCACTGTGTATATTTGTGCGTTTTCGATAAATGATTTCGTGCGTATTTGCGCCCCATATTAGTTTAATGTTTTCGATAGGTTGGCAAGAGAATAGCATCGTGTGCTGTGCCTGCGTGATATCAAATTGTTTAACGCTACAGCCATTATCATCGTCAATATAGGCGATGTGTTTGCCGTCTGAACTCAAGGTTTGTGTGCTGATGTTGCCAGAAAACAGCTTTCTATGTTGCTCTCTGTGATTGAGCCACAACTCCGACTGCTGAGTGTCGGTAGGATGCAGGTAACTAAAGCTTTTATATTTTGGCACGCTACTTAGCTGCAGCTCGATACCGCTCTGACTCGTCAATTTTTGTGGCAAAAGTGGTTCGTTATTGTGCGCTGGCTGGATTATCTGAAAAGCAACAAATGCGCACACACTGGTAATAAGGAGTGAAGCACCCAAAAGAGGCGCTATTCGGGAACTGATCTTATTTATTGTTGCCGGAGTATGGCTTGTGACAGCGGGAATAAGACGATATCCGAGGGTAGGGATAGTCTCTATATACTCAGTTTTATCATCTAATTTATTTATATGCTGGCGCAATGCCGACACGGTTTTATTGATTGCGCTCTCTGTGATCACGCGACCTTGCCACACTTCTGCAATGAGCTTATCACGCGAAACAACATTACCGTCTGCTGCAATTAAGGTTAGTAGCAATAAATATGGCTTAGGCTCAAGTCTGATGGAGTCTGTGCTACTCGTCAGCGTTCGATTAACCGTATCAAACCGAATGGCTGCAATCTCATAGCGCATTTATTATCCCTTTGATTGTATTGTTTATATTTATTGGTAAGGAATTCCTCACAACGATTTCATGTGAATTCGTCGCGCCTTTTTTCAAAGTATTTAGAGTACATGAAAACAATAAAATAGGAATGGCCAACATGACAAGTCGAATGTTTTTAAAACAGGCGTTAGGTTTAACACTCGCAGCTTTAGTCGCGGGCTGTGGCAGTAGTAGCGACAGTAAAAAGGCGTCAAGCAATGACGATAGAGTGTTAAAGCCCATAAGTGGTTTAGAGGTTCATCAACTCAGTGAGCGTTACTATTATATGAAGCCGGTTGAAAAGCCACATAAAGCGTACAAGTTGATATTGGCATTTCATGGTTCTGGTGGCACCGCTTACGGTATGGCAGGTTTAACTAAGTTACATGAGCAAAGTGATGATTATATCGTCGTTTATCCCAAGTCAAAAAACGAAGAGTGGAATGAAGGCTGTGGTTGCAACAAGGCGCATCGTTTAGGTGTAGATGACTTGGGCTTTGTTGACCAAATAATTGCGGAAGTAAAGGCCAAATATAATGTCATTGACGGTGAAGTTTATGCGACCGGTTTTTCTCAAGGCGGGTTATTTGTTCAAAACTTATTATGTAACCGCTCGGAGGTGTTTAATGCAATAGTTACGGTTGCAGCGCCTATGTCTTATCAGTTGGGTGATAGCTGTAACTTTACGACACCTACAAACTACCGAATTATGCATGGTAAAGCAGACTCAGTACTACCCTATAATGGTAAAAGTGACGCGAATTTTGGGTTACTCTCGTCACCTCAAGCGATTAAAATTATTGCCAACCTAAATTATGGAGCAGCGCTATCTGTTGATGAAAAAATCGCAAATGGCGTCACGTTAACTCATTACCCTAGTCGCAATATTCAAACGCAATTAATTAGTGTTGAAAGTGGGCTGCATAGTTGGAATTTGCCACCGGTTCAAACCACCCAATCAATAATGGCTTTTTTTGAATCGACAAGTCGCTATGTGCTGCCCCAAGGCTCTGATCTTATCGCAGTAAACAACGATTATTACCATGTTCGGCAATTAAAGCGGCATGCTGATAAGCCAACCGTAGTTATGCTTTCGGGGGCGAATAGGCATTTTCATAGCGACAGTGCTTGGTTCGCGTTACTACAGCCATACTTAGCAGACAGTTTTAATGTCTACGTTATTGATAGGCTAGGGCAGGGATTAAGTGGTGTTCATGACATGCCTTCCATGAATAAATTTGCAAGCGACCTGCCCGTGCTATTTGAAAAGCTCAATCTCAGTGATGTGCATTTACTCAGTTACGCAAATAGTAACTCGGTGCCGCTGATTGCAATGCAACAATCTGGGGGTTTTAATCAAAAGATAGCCAGTATGTTGTGGTTAGACCCGGATATCTTGCTGCCACACTCTATCGCTCAGTATCAAGGTTACCCTGTTGATGTTTATAGAGAATACGGACAAGACTTGATAGATCATGTTGCTGCAGGTAATTGGCAAGAAAAGATGGATGGCAAAATAGCTGAAGAGCGGGCGCATATTGAAGCGCTGCTTGAAGGAAGTGAGTTTGCAGATTATATGGATTGGCAATATTTTAATCATATAATGCAAACCCGTCATAGTATTGATGCCCAACTTACTCGAGTTCACGAAATGATGAATTACCATGACGACTTGGAATTGGTGAGAAACTGGCAGCCGGATAGCAGTATTCCGATTTCAGTGATAGACAGTGAGTTTGAAAAACTAGATATCGCGAATGCTGATACAGAAGAGGTGAAAGCCAACCTAATAAAATGGGAAGTGGAGGGCCGTAAATGGTCACAAGAAGTTGCTGAAGCTAGTGGTGGGCAGTACTTACCGATCACTTCCACGGAACACCTGATCCCCTTTACGCATCCTGAGCTTATTAAGCAGGCATTGATTGAACTTGCTAGCAAGTAATGACTGCTAATCTACCATTATCAAACCCAACTAGTTGATGTTAAACCTCGCTTCCTCAGCCAACGTACTGTGTTGGCTGAGGAAGCGAATGCACCAATACCAATTTGTCTTAATACTTGCTCAATTTGAAGAAGCGAACCTGACGCTAACTGTGTTAAAAATTTCTTATTTAGAACAACTAAATAGCAAATTTTTTGCGTTGCTGACATGGTTCAGGGTATCTATAAAAACAATAAGTTAACTAATCCGCTTTGTCCAAACTGACACAGTGTTGAGCTCTCGACGGAAGAACAGCAATCTTTAAATTCATTGCTACACTTAGTTGTAATAGAAGCTTGAGAGTGGTTGCTAGCAAGTATCGAATTAACTTAATACATGCTCCAGTAGAAGCAGAAAGCTTCGCGCTAACAGCATTGATATTTCTGGTTTAGACGGCTTGAATAGCAGAATCAGTGTCTTGTATGAGTAAATTATCCTCCTCTATTAAAGGTTGATAGTGAGTTAAGCGAAAAGGTGCAAGATGCAGCTTTGTCCATAATGGTGGTTTTTATTTTTCTTATAGTAAGTAGTAAGAAAATAATGCCTTTTTTAATTGGTTAGTGATGAAATCGATCTGTAAACCTTTTATTTTCTCTCTTTTGTTTTTTTCTCTAGTAAAGAATCCCGTTTATGCAAACGATGATCTAAGTACAGCTCTATTCAGAATGGGTGAGCTGCACTTTGAACGACTGGATACCGAAAGCTTCCCTAGTAAGACAATTTCTGCTGTCTTTCAAGATAAAGCTGGGTTTATTTGGTTTGGGACACAAGAAGGTTTAATGAAATTTGATGGGTATGATTATACCTTATTCAGGAAAGATCAAAATAATAAGAATTCATTGACCGCAAATTACGTCGATACCATTTGGCAAGCACCTAATAATAATATCTGGTTGGGGACATACAGTAATGGCGTTTCAATTTTTGATGTTGAAAAAAAGAAGTTCATAAACCTAAGCGCTTCTGATGATAGCCCCTATAAGCTGCTTGGGAATAAAGTGTACAAAATATCAGGTCATGATTCCGGGCTCGTTGCGGTTGCGACAAAAGGCGGAATTACAATTATCGACTTAAATAATGGAGAGACGCTTGATATTACTGAAGTTAAAGGGTGTGACAGTAACTACAGTAGCAATTTTGTAAGGTATGTTGTTTGGCAGTCGGAATCAATATTGTGGGCGGGAAATGAAGACGGATTATGTAGGTTAAAAATTGACGTTAGTGAAAAGCATTTTTCGGGAACGAGTATACCGGAATTTAATGGGTACTATGTTCGTTCACTACTTTTAGATGAAGAATACCTTTGGGTTGGTACTGCGAATAATATTGCGAGATTAACACTCAATGACAATAACATTCACTTCGTCATTAACGACACAAATACTGGCCCACTTACGACTAAACCTGTAATGGATATCTTAAAAATCCACAATGATGAGATGTGGGTGTCAACCTTTGGCAATGGGATCCACATAATAGATCGCAGTACATTGCGGCTACTCGAAACATTAAACAATGACCCCAGTAACTACTCCACAATATCTTTAGACAAAATAGGTGAAATGATCCAAGACGTCTCTGGGATCATTTGGGTTGGTACTTGGGGGGCTGGTGTTAACAAGCTGAATAGAGGGAATCAAACTATCAGGGCACTGAAGTATAGCGCAGTCAAGGGAAAGGGGCTTAGCTTTGATAATATTTTAGCATTAACCGTAAGGAAAAACGGAGAATTATGGCTGGGTTCTGGAAGTGGCAAGTTACAGGTGGCGTCCCCTCACAGTGGCAAGGTGAAATCAGATGCATTCTTTAATGCGAGGAATCAAGCTGAAATATATGGTATGTCGGAAGATAGAGACGGAGACTTATGGATTAGTACGATAGATAGCGTCTATCTTTATAACCCTGAATTGACCCGACTTGAGAGGGTGCTTGGCAATGACGAAGAGCAAAGTGTTATTTATGAAGGAGTCTTTATTGGTGATGATAACGTTGTATTGATCAAAAGTAGTAGGGGGTTATTGGAGTACGACAAAGGCTCAAAGGTACTATCGAACGTGCCTCTGACAGAAAAGCTAGGTATTGTCGTGATGGCAAAAGATGAGCAGGGAGGATATTGGATCGGCACTGAAACTGGGCTGTACCAGTTAAGTGAAAATTACCGTTCTTTGCTAGCAATTAACGAACGTACAGGCACCGCAAGTGGCTTAGGCGAAGCTCCAGTGAACAGCTTACTCATTGATAGTAATGATATATTATGGGTTGAAAGCGACGATGGTATATATCAACTAATAGAAAGAAACTCGGGAAAATATTATTTCGACAGTGTAAATAAGAAGCTAGGCCTTGATAATACGCACCTTGGGTCAAATTTGCTTCAGGATCGTCGTGGGAGGGTTTGGACCAGTAAGTTTATCATTGATACTGAGCGCTGGACATTTAATAAATTAAAAAAAGCAGCTGGTTGGGACATCGGGGAGCACTGGAATGGAAGTCGCTTCCAATCAGAATCCGGTTTAACCGTCAGAGGAGGAAGCAAAGGAGTTATTCTCTCTTTTCCAGAACAGTATGAAGGAAATTCGTATGAACCTGAACTTGTTTTTACCCGAATAAGTGCTGACGGTGACGAGTTAAATACTGAGTCTAACAGGCTAATGATAGACAGTGATGTTAAAACGCTAGATATAGAGTTTTCTGCACTTGATTACTTTCAGCCGTCACAAAACCAGTACGCGTACAAGCTTGAGGGGTATGATGAAAGCTGGCGCGTTGGTACAAACCGAAAAGTAACCTACCCCCGCCTACATGGTGGAGAATATCGTTTTATTGTAAAAGGCAGTAATAGTGATGGCGTGTGGAGTAAAAAGCGCTTGGAATTAACGATAATTAAGGAACGAAAGTTTTTTGAAAAAACGAGTACTAAAATTGTGCTCGTGTCGCTATTCATATTGCTAGTCTATTTTGTTAATAGCCTTTTTAACTGGGTAAAGGTGAAAAAGCTAAAAGAAGAGCAGCAGAGATTAAACAACCTAGTTAATGAGCGAACAAAGGAGATAGAGAAGCTAGGGCTGATTGGAAAGAGGTTAACCGCTCATCTGGAGGTTCAAGAAGTAGTTAAACAGCTTTACAACAATATATCGAGCATAATGGATTGCTATGTGTTTTTGGTTGGGATTATCAATGAAGAGAAAGAAACACTTGATTATATTGCGAGTTATGAGGATGGACAAGAGCTACCTTACCGTAGTTTAGAATTGAGAAAAACCGACAGGCCAGGTCCATGGTGTGTTACAAACAATCAGTTGTTTTATGCTGAGAATGGTGAAGAGCAAGCACAAATTCTAGGTAAGCGACCCGAGCCTATTGCAGGAGCGAAATGTGAGTCGATTATTTACTTACCTCTTGAAATTAACAATCTAGTCGTTGGATGCTTGAGTGTTCAGAGCCTGCGTAAACGTGCGTATGACGAAAATAGTATACAAATTCTTCTCACTATTGGCGCTTACGCTGCGGTCGCACTGAACAATGCTCGTACTCTTAACAGTTTACTCGAAACTCAACAGCGACTTGCAGAGTCTGAAAGAATGGCCTCAATTGGCCACTTAGTTACGGGTGTAGCACACGAAATGAATACTCCAATAGGGGTAGCACTAACCTCGAGTAGTATTATTGGAGATCAGACTAAGACTCTGCATCAAAGGATGGAGAATAAAAAATTAACACCAAGTCATCTTAACCAATTCATCATGTCAGCGATGGAAAGCAACAAGCTAATCGAAAGCTCATTAAATCGCTGTAGCGAATTAACACGTAAATTTAAAGAGATTTCCGTCTCTCAGCTATATTCCGAGTCTAAAGTAATAGAATTACGCGAGTTTCTATACCGAGTATTTGAGGGGTACGAAAAGCAACTTGGATTAAAAAATATAAAAAAATATATAGACTGTCCGAGCTGCAGTTTTGAAGTAGATATCAATATTCTCACGCAGATATTCAATAACTTAATCTTAAATTCAATTACACATGGGTTTGCAAGTATTAACCAAGCACAAGTTGAAGAACAATGGATTAAAGTACAAGTTGAGTGTTCACACAAAGCGCTGCACATTACATTTTCAGATAATGGCGTGGGGATGACTGCTGAGACAAAAGAACAAGTATTTACGCCTTTCTATACCACAAAAAAAGGTGCAGCAGAGCACACAGGGCTCGGAATGAGTATCGTATATAACTTAGTTGTTTTTGCCCTGAAAGGCACACTATCGGTTGAATCTGAAGCCAATAAAGGGTGCATATGCTCAATTACACTGCCTATGAACTAAGACAGAAATAAGAAACGCGAGTATGCTGCGACTCGCGTTTTATTTCTAAAAGATAATTTGATAATTAAATCAAGTTATTATCGCATAGTAACAAACTCTTCGGAGCCGGTCGGGTGTATCGCGACTACCGAGTCAAAGTCTGCTTTGGTTGCGCCCATCTTCATTGCGACGGCGAAGCCTTGGATCATTTCATCTACAGCAAAGCCGATGCCGTGTAGACCCACTACGGTTTCTTCTGGACCTGCGCATACTAGTTTCATGCGGCATGGTTGGCGGTGTTGAGTGACTGCGGTGTACATTGCAGCAAAGGTTGAGGTATAAACCTTGATATTATCTTTACCGTATTTTTCTTCCGCTTCTGGTTCCGTTAGGCCAATGGTGCCAATCGGTGGGTGGCTAAAGACGACGGTAGGGACTAAATCGTAATCCATTTTTGCGTTTGGCAATTCCGGATTGAATAGGCGTTCTGCTAGCATTCGACCTGCTTTCACGGCAACAGGGGTCAGCTCTATGCCACCATCCATAATATCACCGAGCGCGTAGATACCTTTGGCTGTGGTGTTTTGCCATTCGTCGACTTTAATATGACCACTTGGCGTGGTCTCTACGTCTGTCGCAGCTAGGTTGATAAGATCTGTCATTGGCTCACGACCAATAGCCCAGATCAGTTTGTCTACGGTGTACGACTCACCGTTTTCGAGGTGTAAGGTGACTGAACCATCCTCTTCTTTGGTTACTGACTTCGGTACTGCGTGAGTGTGCAGCGTTGGACCTTCTTTTTCCATTACCTCAGTTAAGGTTTCAACCAAGATAGGATCAAAGTTACGAAGCGGAGCGTGCTTACGAACAAATAGGTGGGTTTCCGTGCCTAAGCTGTGCAACACGCCTGCAAGCTCTACCGCAATATAACCCGCGCCTACAACAGCTACGCGGCGAGGTTGCTCTCTCAGTTCAAAAAAACCGTTTGAATCGATGCCGTGCTCAGCGCCAGGAATGTTTGGAATAGTAGGGCGGCCACCTACAGTAATATTGATATGATCGGCGGTGTAGTGCTCACCGTTGACTTCAATGGTGTTGTTATCAACAAACTTGGCAAAGCCATTAATCACCGTAACGCCGTTTTTTGCTAGGTAACTGTTGTAACCTTGGTGAATACGGCCAATGTAGGCTTCGCGGCTTTCCACTAACTTGCCCCAATCGAAGTTTTTGAGTTCAACATCAAAACCATAATCCGGTGCGTATAGTTTAATTGCTTCAGCAACCTGAGCACCGTGCCACATCGCTTTTTTTGGAACACAGCCCACGTTTACACAAGTACCGCCTAAGTGCTTTGCTTCTATTAGTGCCACTTTGGCACCTCGCATCGCCGCTCGGTTTGCCGACGCGATCCCGCCGCTACCGCCACCGATTGCGATATAGTCAAAATGTTGAGCCATAAAAATTCCTCGCCAATTATTTGTTTTGCTTAAAGCCTACTACTTTAAATAGCACAAGTGCACAACCGAAGACCGATATTAAGCAAAAATCTGTTCAGATACTTGTAAATGCGGTCATTCACCCTTATTTCAACCTCAATATTAGATTAGAAAATAAAGAGCGTGCCCATGAGTAACCCATTAATCGGGCTAGAAGGATTGCCTCCTTTTTCGAAAATTAAGCCTGAACATATTGTTGAAGCATTAAAATCTGCCATTGCGGACTGTCGTGAAACTATCGACACTGTTTTAGCGCAGTCGAATTATACTTGGGACAACTTTGTACTACCGCTGGAAGAGGCGGACGATAAACTTAGCCGTATGTGGTCACCAGTCTCACATATGCACTCAGTGGTCAATTCCGAAGCGCTGCGCAAAGCGTATGATGAGTGTTTACCATTAATATCTGAATATTCGACTTACTGTGGCCAGCATCAAGGGCTATATGAAGCCTATAAAGCGGTAAAAGAGTCACCTGAGTTTGGCAATTTAACGATTGCTCAGCAAACGTCGGTGGATAACGCACTGCGCGATTTTCAACTATCGGGTATCGCGCTTGAACCAGCTAAGCAAAAACGCTATGGCGAGATTGTGGCGCGACTGTCGGAGCTCGCCTCAAAGTTTGGCAACAACGTCATGGATGCCACTCAGGCATGGCAAAAGCATATCACTGATGAGTCTGATTTAGCTGGGCTACCTGAGTCTGCCTTAGCACTTGCCGCTCATACAGCCGAAGCCAAAGGGTTAGAGGGCTGGGTATTTACTCTAGATATTCCTTCTTACCTCCCTGTGATGACCTACGCAGATAACCAAAAGCTCCGCGAAGAGGCTTATCGTGCGTTTGTAACACGTGCCTCGGATCAAGGGCCAAATGCTGGAGAGTTTGATAACTCAGCGATTATGCATGAAGCACTTACGCTTCGACACGAACTGGCTCAGTTGCTTGGTTTTTCTAGTTTTGCTGAAAAATCACTGGCAACCAAAATGGCGGAGACGCCAGAGCAAGTGTTTAAGTTCTTAAACGACCTTGCTGCTAAGTCAAAACCGCAAGCCGAGCAAGAAGTGGCAGAGCTACGTGACTTTGCGAATAAAGAGCACGGTGTAACTGAGTTAAAACCTTGGGATTATGCATATTATGGCGAAAAGTTAAAACAAGCTAAGTATGCGATTTCTGACGAAGCACTGCGTCCTTACTTCCCTGAGCATAAGGTACTTGCTGGTTTATTTGAAACGGTAAATCGCCTGTTTGGGATCCGTGTAAGTGAAGTCAAAGACGTTGACACTTATCATCCAGACGTACGCTTTTTTGCTATTCATGATGAAAGCGGCGAGTTGCGTGGTCATTTCTATCTCGACCTATATGCCCGTGAACATAAGCGTGGTGGCGCTTGGATGGATGACTGCGTGGGCCGAAAAGTACGCGCAAATGGTGAGCTGCAGACTCCTGTCGCTTATTTAGTGTGTAACTTTAATAAAGCCGTTGGCAAAAAACCTGCGCTATTTACCCATAATGAAGTAACCACCTTGTTCCATGAGTTTGGTCACGGTATTCACCATATGCTGACGCAAGTGGATGCAGCCCCAGTTGCCGGTATTAATGGTGTAGCATGGGATGCGGTTGAGCTGCCAAGTCAGTTTTTAGAGAACTGGTGCTACGAAGAAGAAGCGCTGAACTTTATTTCAGGACACTATGAAACCGGTGAGCCGTTACCAAAAGAAATGTTAGACAAGCTACTCGCTGCAAAGAACTTCCAATCAGCCATGCAAATGCTACGTCAGTTGGAGTTTTCGTTGTTTGATTTTCATATTCACGCAGACTTTGAGCCACACACAGATTGCCAAATTCAAGCAACGCTTAACGCGGTGCGTGAACGTACCGCTGTTGTTAAAGCCCCTGAATTTAATCGCTTCCAGCATAGCTTTAGCCACATTTTTGCTGGTGGTTATAGTGCGGGCTACTACTCTTATAAGTGGGCAGAAGTGCTGTCTGCGGATGCGTTTTCTAAGTTTGAAGAAGAAGGGATATTCAATCCGCAAACCGGACGTGAATTTATGCATCACATTCTTGAAAAGGGTGGTTCAGAAGCGCCGATGGTGCTGTTTACTCGCTTCCGTGGTCGAGAGCCAAAAGTAGATGCGTTACTACGCCACAGCGGGATTGCCGCCTAGTTATATTTCCACTCCAAGCGCCTTCTTATGAAGGCGTTTTTTTTGTCTTAGAAAGTGTGACTTTTTGTTAGCAAATTCAATATCTCTGACTATTCTATAAAGATATGAATTAATAGGGAAAGTCACATGACGAAACTGGTTCTTGCCATTGATGATGACAAACTCGTCCATCACATTGTTGATGAGGCGCTATCTCGTACGTGCAAAATATTACATGCGAAAAATGGTGAGGAAGGCTTGCGATTGGCTAAAAAATATCGTCCGGATATTATCTTGCTTGATGTCGAAATGCCCGGTATATCGGGCTTTGAGGTATGTGAGCAACTTAAAAAACAAGACGACACCACTGAGATCCCGGTCATGTTTTTGTCTTCTCGAGCAGATATTTCAGAGCGGATGCGGGGCTATAATGCTGGTGCCGCGGACTATATAGTCAAACCCTTTAACGCCGAAGAGTTACTCGCGCGTATTAATGTACTTGATGACTACAGAAAAACCTCTTCGCAGCTCAAACAAGACGTACAGCGTGCCCAAACTACAGCCGAAATTGCCATGACCGATTCTGGTGATATGGGGCGCATTATGCGCTACGTTGGGCAATCGTATCACGCGCATGATCTCAATACCTTGAGTACTCATTTTTTAGAATTTTTTATGCCGATGGAGCTCGAGGTTGCGGTAGCCTTTTGGTATCACCAAGACGCGATGTTTTACTCCAGCGAAGGGGCGATTCAACCAATAGAACAAGAACTATTCGAGAAACACAAAGATGGCAGCCGCTTTGTTGATTTTGGTCGCAGGACCATTATTAACTATCCGAAAGTTTCTTTGCTGATTAAGAATATGCCCGTAGACGATGTTGCGGTTTATGGTCGATATAAAGATCTGTTTCCGCACATACTAGAAGCGACGGATGCCAAAATCAGAGATATGGAAGTCAGTGAAGATGCGCTCAATAAAGTGGAACATATCGGCCAAGTATTTGCTGAACTGAGCGAGCATTTAAGCGGCGTTGGCGATCATTACAGCGGCAAAGTGGCTGAGTTTCAGACGGTGATAGAAAGCGACAAGCTTGCTGCCTTAGCACCAAGCGAACGAGAGCGACTGCAAGAACTCTATGAGCATTTTACTTATTTAAGCGATGAGCTAACTATAATAAAATACAAGCTAGGAGAAGTGACAGAGGTGCGTCAGCAGCTTATAGAGAGTTTAAACAAAATAGCGAAGCCTTGGGGTGAGGACGAAGTGGCGTCGCAGGCTGATATTGAACTGTTTTAAGTCACTGGATAATCAAAGACACTAGAAAAGGAAAGGGGTATACTGCCACGGTTGGTAATCCTTGGGAGCTTAGCTTGTATATTCACACCCCTTTTGAAGAAAACAGATCCTACCTAGATACGCTAACTAAGCTGTTTAATTTATCCGCCCTTACTATTAACGAGGCGGAGTTTCAATTGGTCTATGATGAACTAGGCTTACAATTATTCAAAAAAGATGAACCAAAGCTCGGCGCTATTCGGGTTGATTTTGTGACTGGCGCAGTCGCTCATCGACGCAAATTTGGTGGTGGTAAAGGGCAAGCAATTGCTAAAGCGGTTGGCTTAAATAAAGGTGCTGTGCCTACGGTACTGGATGCGACAGCAGGACTTGGTCGCGATGCCTTTGTACTTGCGTCCATGGGCTGCAAAGTTGTGTTACACGAGCGTAATCCGGTAGTCGCGGCGCTGTTATATGATGGATTGCAACGCGCCTATCAAGATGCTGAAATTGGCGAATGGGTAGCGTCAACTATGCGATTAGAGTTTGGCTCTAGCCATGATTTGCTAGAGCAAGCGGATTGGCGTCCGGATGTGGTGTATCTTGATCCTATGTTTCCACATCGTGAAAAATCGGCGCAAGTGAAAAAAGAAATGCGCGTATTCCAAGACTTAGTTGGTAATGACTTGGATGCGGATGCGCTGCTGCCTTTTGCTTTGCAGTTAGCCACAAAAAGGGTAGTAGTAAAACGTCCAGACTACGCTGGATTTTTAAATGATAAGACGCCAAGTATGCAAATAAAAACTAAGAAAAACCGCTTTGACGTATACGTTAATGCCGCAATGAAATAGCACATCATTACCTGATTTAATTTTGTTCAGTAGATATCTAGATGGATATACGTAAAAAGTATGATTTTGTACTATTGCATAGAAAAGGTAACCAGATTTAATCAAGTTGTCATAAATCCTTAATACTCTTGCGGAGCATTTTGATAAAGGGGTTGTGATTCTATGCGCGTGTCTACATTTACTCGACTATTGGCAATATTATTGACCACTGCGAGTATTCTACTTGGGGCGAGCCTGTTTTGGGCGAGTCAAGTATTAACTGAACTTGATGCGCAAGACGCCGCTTACAATCAAGTTAAAAATGCGGTGATCATTGAGCTTGAAGGTACAGTAGAAGATTACTTGAGCGCGGGCGATAGTCAGTATTTAAGCCAAGCCGATGAACAAATCAAAGCATTACAGCAAAGTGTGGAACAGTTACCACCAGCGCTTGCTGAGCAACTTAAAATTAAACTCACACAACTACAACAAGACATTGCAGGTAAATACCGAGCACTCGGCAAGCTTTCAGGTAATGAACTTGCGCTTTTGGATAATGCACTAAGGCAAATGTCAGGCTCAGCATCGAGTCTCGTCAAGTATGCAATTAAAGCACAAGATAGTGCCGACAAAGAGTCCTACTTTAATCTCGCCTCAGACTACTTTAGCGAAGTCTCGAATTTGAGCTTATATACCTATCAATTAGTCATGGCTTACGAACAACAGACCGAGCAGAGTTTGATGTCGAGCTTAAGTCGGTTGCAGGATATTGCCGCGCGAATAGACAGACTTGAAAACTTAGGGGTAATGAGTGAAGTAGACGAAGACGAGCTATTTTTAGGCGCAGAAGCGGAAGACTTAGCGCTAGAAATAAAAGCGGAGCTTGTGAGTTGGCCAAAACGTTATGCCCGCGACTTAGAAAATACTTTACAGCAGTCTAAACAGCGTCAAGCAGGCATGTTGGCGCTGCGTGGTGATATTAAAGCAATCTCAGAGAATATCCTGCAAGCTGAAACCAACTTAACAACAGAGCAGGCCGACGTTAAAACCAATGTATTTATGCTGTTTGGTGTGGCTATTGGGTTACTCGTACTCCTTGCTGGTGGTGTGTACTTTGTGCAGTTTAATCAAGTACTAACTCCGTTAAGGCAATTGCGCGATGGCTTTGCGCAGCTTATCGAAAGTAATGAGCTGCGCAATATCGAAAGTAAAAACCAAGACACCGAAATCGGGGAAATTGCGAGTTACTTTAATCAGTTAATCGATAGGCAGCGAGCAGAAGCGGACGAACGATCTGAAATGCTTAGTGTGATCAATACCTTTATGGAAGAGATGAACACTAACTTAGCGCAGATCTCAGCACAAGCAGGAGACACCTTTGAGCAGGTGGAGCAAAACCAAGCACAGCTTGACTCGCTTAGAGCGCTTGGGGCGGATGCCAATCAAATCAATGCACAAGTCGCTGACAATGCTAACAACACCTTTGAAGCGATGACACAAAGTGTGTCCTACGCGGATTCTATGTTAAGCGCTTCATCGACTACGCAAAAGCGGGTAGAGCAGGGGTTAGAGAGCTTAAATGAACTGCTAAATGGTGTTTCAGATGTGAGCAAAGTAATTGATATGATCAGCTCCATCGCAGAACAAACAAACCTGTTAGCGCTCAATGCTGCGATTGAGTCAGCGCGCGCAGGTGAGCATGGCCGTGGTTTTGCGGTCGTTGCGGATGAAGTGCGAAAGCTCGCACAGCAAACACAGGCTTCATTGACTGACATTCACCAGCAATTAAATGCCTTGAGTGATAATTCAAACAAGGTGTCGACTCAAATCTCAGCCTTGGCAGACGAGGCACAGCAGCAAACTGGGCATGCACAAGAGTTGAAACGCAATTCCGAAGGTGTGGCAGAGAGCGCTCAAAGCGCCAATCAAGTCGCCGCCCATGCAATGGATCTTGCCAATCAGCAATCAGATCTCTTAGATACCTTTGGCCACGCCATGGATAGCATGAAAGGTCAGGTTAATAGCTCACATGAGCAAGTACAGCAGATCCAGCAAAGCCTTAAAGAGAAAATGCGGGAGATCAGAGGCACCTTAGGTCTGCAGTAATCAGCATTGTGGCGTAGGTCGAGATTTATCTCGACAGCATAAGCTAAAACGTCGGAGCCGCTTCACGCGGCGAGCAGGTAAAAGATCGCGAGGTAAACTCGTTCCCACCAGCGAGTGCCGTAGGTCGAGATTTATCTCGACAGCATAAGCTGAAACGTCGGAGCCGCTTCACGCGGCGAGCAGGTAAAAGATCGCGAGGTAAACTCGCGCCCACCAGCGAGTGTTGTAGGTCGAGATTTATCTCGACTACTGTAAGCTGAAGCGTCGGAGCCGCTTCACGCGGCGAGCAGGTAAAAGATCGCGAGGTAAACTCGTTCCCACCAGCGAGTGCCGTAGGTCGAGATTTATCTCGACTACTGTAAGCTGAAACGTCGGAGCCGCTTCACGCGGCGAGTAGGTAAAAGATCGCGAGGTAAACTCGTTCCCACCAGCGAGTGCCGTAGGTCGAGATTTATCTCGACAGCATAAGCTAAAACGTCGGAGCCGCTTCACGCGGCGAGTAGGTAAAAGATCGCGAGGTAAACTCGCACCCACCAGCGAGTTTTGTAGGTCGAGATTTATCTCGACTACTGTAAGCTGAAACGTCGGAGCCGCTTCACGCGGCGAGTAGGTAAAAGATCGCGAGGTAAACTCGTTCCCACCAGCGAGTGCCGTAGGTCGAGATTTATCTCGACAGCATAAGCTAAAACGTCGGAGCCGCTTCACGCGGCGAGCAGGTAAAAGATCGCGAGGTAAACTCGTTCCCACCAGCGAGTGCCGTAGGTCGAGATTTATCTCGACTACTGTAAGCTGAAACGTCGGAGCCGCTTCACGCGGCGAGTAGGTAAAAGATCGCGAGGTAAACTCGTTCCCACCAGCGAGTGCCGTAGGTCGAGATTTATCTCGACAGCATAAGCTAAAACGTCGGAGCCGCTTCACGCGGCGAGCAGGTAAAAGATCGCGAGGTAAACTCGCTCCCACCAGCGAGTTTTGTAGGTCGAGATTTATCTCGACTACTGTAAGCTGAAACCACTCTACAAAACAATTAAAAAAGGCCGCAAATGCGGCCTCTCGTTGGGGAAAGAAGGCTCAATCAGAGCCTACTAAATTTTGCTTATGGCTTGTACTGCGCGTCTAACGTTAGACCCGAGAACGTACGGTAAGCATTAATGCTTAGGTGCCATGTACCCGCTTGCGGATTAGTGATTACACAAGTCTCGGTGTTACCACCTTCATATGGACGACAGTCATAGCTGCTTGCTGTTGGCTGTGAGCCAAACTTAACGAATAAGTCAGCGTCACCTGAGCCACCAAATGTTTTCACGGTGAAGTCACTCATACCTTCAGGTACTTCGATTGTGTAGTGAACCCACTGACCGCTTGAAGCTGAAATATCTTCAATTGTACCGCCACCTGCTTGTGGACCACCGGTGCTAGAACCCGAAGTTGCCGCAACTAAACTTACGCCTGAATAAGCTTTATAGCCGTTAATCATTACATGGTATGTACCAGCTTGAGGTGCGTCAAAGCTACAAACTTCGGCATTACCGCCTTCATATGGGCGACAGTCATAGCTGCCTGAAGTTGGTTGACTGCCAAGTTTTACATAAAGGTCAGCATCACCTGTTCCACCGCTCATCGTGAAGGTTACATTGGTTTTTCCAGCAGGTACGTCAAAAGTGAAGAATTGATTGCTTCCAGCCGCACCGCTTAAGCCTGTTTTTGCTACGCCATCTTCAAGCGTATTACCTGTAGGTGGTGTGACAACATCGCCTAAAGCTTCATTTACCGCAGCGGCTGCATCCACAACACCCGTACCGCAGTTTGAACAGCTACCAGCGAAGCTACGTGTAGTGTTTTTCAAGATAGTTTCTACTTCGTCAGGCGTAGCAGATGGTTTTGCTTGCTTGATTAGCGCAGCAACACCCGCAACGTGAGGTGCCGCCATAGACGTACCTTGTGAGTAATGGTAGCTATCATTTGAAGGTGCACCAGAGCCTGAGTTATGCGTAGACAAGATACCTTCAGGATCATCAGCAAAACTTTGAGCGCCACCCGGTGCTGCAACGTCGATGTTTGCACCATAGTTTGAGTAGTAAGCACGGCTACCATCACGACCTACAGATGCTACGTTTACTACGCCATTACAGTTACCTGGGTTGTAGTTTGCTGAGTTATCATTGTCGTTACCTGCTGCAATAACAATTACCGTACCGTTGTTACGCGCTTGGTTGATAGCATTTTGTGTCGTTGCGCTACATGCTCCACCACCACCTAAACTCATGTTGATAACATCAGCTGGGTTGGCATTTGCTGGTACACCAGATACAGAGCCGCCAGATGCCCAAATGATGCCGTCAGCGATGTCAGAAGTTAAACCACCACATTTACCAAGAACACGTACAGGTACCACTTTAGCGTCGTAAGCAACACCAGCTACACCTTCACCATTATTTGTTACCGCGGCAACTGTTCCCGCTACGTGCGTACCATGCCAGCTTGAGTTTTGATCTGCGCGTGGTACAGGTTGACCTGAAGAGTCAGTTCCACATTCACCGCGAGTGACTGCATCACCAGGGTCACGAGCATCGTTGTCACGTGCGCCACCATCGTTAGCAACAAAGGTATTAGAGATCATGTCATAGCCAGGTAAGATATTCGCATTCAAATCTAGGTGCGGACGATAACCTGTATCGAGTACGGCAACAACAACGCCCTGACCCGTTGCTTTATCCCATGCAGCAGGGGCATTAATGCCAGCAGCAGCTTCGTAGTAATGCCATTGATCGTTATAACGAGGATCGTTAGGCGTTGCGAATGGTTTTAGCATTTGGTCAATTTCAATGTATTCAACATTACCAGAAGCCATCACTTCGCTCATGAACGCCTGTGCTTCTTTTGCTGAAAGCTTTTTGTCAGCACGCATAACGTGGTGATTGCTAAGTGCCATTGGGCGTACGTACTGAGCGCGAGCGCTCGCTTTACTGCTCTTAAAGGCTTGTACAAAGCTTTCTGCACGTTGTTGCATTTTAGCAGGAGCAAGATCCGCAGCTGAAAGGCCCATCATTTGCGAACTAGCATCTTTGTACTTGATGATGAACTGTGTACCAAGCGTGCTTTGTGATGATAGTTTTTGTGCCGTTGCTGCAAGCGCTGCATCTTGGCCGATTGATTGTGCTGGTGCGGCTGTAACTGCTGTTGCAGTGAATAATGCACTCACCGCGACGCTTAGTGCTGCGCGCTTAAAGTTTTTATTGATTGTCATAATGTTTCCCTAGTTTCTAACTTGTTGTTCAGCTGTTAACAAAAAGCTGATGGTCAGTGAAAGTAAACTCCTAGTTAAAAAAAAGAAAGCGCTGTTTTGTTATTTGCACTAATTTTTTAGTTATATGTGGACGGATAGATAGCTATATAAAATTCTTACTGTATTGTTTTTAGTTGATATTTTTCATTTTTGTGAGTATCCGAATAAATTTCAGTTACATTGTAAATGACTGTAAACAAAATAGTGTTTGTAACTTTGTGAAGCATTTGTGGCTACTAGGGTGGACTCAGTATTGGTACTAAAGTGTGGATTTTTATGTTTTTTCTAGTTGTATATTGTTGGTTTTTGGTGCTTGAAAAATAATATTTCTGACATGATGTTTACAAGTGTTTAAAATGCAGGCTGAATGCTACTGGTATTTGCAGCTGTGATTAGATGAAGAATCTAGGTATAATTTTCGCTTGGTCACGATTTTGTCGTTTAAAGCTAAACTGTTGGCAAAGCGACTGGTGTAGAAATCTTAGATAAAGAGTTGAGTGAGTTTATGCAACAAATAGAGGTAGTCGTTATCGGCGCAGGTGCTGCAGGATTGATGTGTGCTGCACAGGCAGGATACCGAGGGCGACAAGTTGCAGTGGTTGATATGGGGAAAAAACCTGGTCGTAAAATTTTGATCAGTGGCGGTGGCCGCTGTAACTTTACCAATGAAAATGCTTCACCTGCTAACTATCTATGTAAAAACCCACACTTTGTAAAGTCGTGCTTGAGCCGCTATACCCAACATGACTTTATTGAACTGGTAGACCGCCATGGCCTTGCATACCACCATAAAACGCTTGGGCAGTTGTTTTGCGACAATAGTGCGCAAGACATTGTCGATATTCTTCTTACCGAGTGTGACTGGGCGGGCGTGTCACTCCATTTACGTCAAGAAGTATTAGCGGTTGAGCATCAAACCGATGGTCGCTACTTAGTCAAAACCACAACTCAAACCTTCAACTGCGAGTCAGTGGTGATCGCCGCTGGTGGCTTAACCATGCCAAAACTTGGTGCGACGCCAATCGGCTACAAAATAGCGGAGCAATTCGGCTTAACGGTATTACCAACCACGGCAGCGCTTGTGCCATTTACACTCCATGATCACGACAAAGCACGCTTTGATGGTTTGTCTGGTATTAGCGTAGATAGTCTAGTGACCAGCGAAAGCGATATCCAATTTAGAGAAAATATTCTCTTTACTCACAGAGGCTTATCTGGCCCTGCAGTGTTGCAGATCAGCTCATTTTGGAAAGCCGGTGAGTTTGTTAATATTAACTTACTACCAGACTTAGATGTGCAAGCACAACTTCATGAGTGGCGCAGTGAGCAAGGGCAAAAGAGCCTGAAGAACCTGCTTTCGACCATCTTACCAAAGCGCTTTATTGAAGCTTTAATCAGCGACGGCAGCATCCCAGATAAAAATGCCAACCAACTCAGCCACACTGAGATTGAAAAACTCACCGAAACCCTCACTAGCTGGAAAATAAAACCAAATGGAACAGAGGGTTACCGCACCGCAGAGGTTACGTTAGGTGGTGTAGATACCGACGAACTAAGCTCAAAAACCTTCGAAGCTAAAAAACAAAAAGGCCTGTACTTTATCGGCGAAGTTACCGATGTCACCGGATGGCTCGGGGCTATAACTTTCAGTATGCTTGGAGCTCCGGTTGGGCATGCGGACAGGCTTGTTAGCGATTTCTTATAATTAAACCGAAGACAAAGTAGCCCTAAATCCTGATCTGAACCAATTAAAAGGACACTAAGTATGGCACTTAGTGTCCTTTTGGTTGTTAGCCAGTTATCACGTCATACTGACTTTGCCTACCAACTGCGCTTCTGGGTCGGTTTCAATGGTTTCGGCTTCGCCACGGTGATCGCTGGCTAGCTTTTCATAAAGTAGCGGTAAGACAATCAAAGTGAAGAAAGTACCGATGAGCATGCCTGCGACTAAGATAATACCTATGCTATTGCGCGCTTCTGCGCCTGCGCCGGTTACCAATACCAACGGGAAGTGACCAAGCACGGTTGCACCTGTAGTCATTAGGATGGGTCTTAGACGTGTGGCCGCAGCCCCTTTTACCGCCTCAAATTTCGATTTACCTTCAAGCTGTAAATGGTTCGCAAATTCAACAATCAAAATGCCATTTTTGGCTATTAAACCGATGAGCGTGATTAGGCCGATTTGGCTGTAGATGTTGACTGTCGTGAGTGATAAAAACGGTAGCATCAATGCACCTGCGAGTGCCAGCGGTGCGCAGCCGAGTAGTACTACGAGCGGATCTCTAAAGCTGTTGAACTGGATAGTCAGTAAGAAAAATACCACTATCATGGCAAACAGGAGTACGCCAACCATGGTGTTACCTTCTTTTCTTAGCTGTCTTGATTCACCTGCGTAGTCAATGGAGTAATGGCTCGGTAAGACGTCTGCCGCAATTTCTTCTACCTGTGTGAGCGCTTGCTCTTTGGTAATGTGCGGTAGTGTGCCTGCCAATATTCTAAACGAGTTTTGCTGATTGAATGAGCCAAGCACTCTAGGGCTTGTAAAGGTGCGCAAGGTAGCAAATGCTGAAATCGGAATAAGATCGCCAGCATCGGTTCTTACTTGCATATTGAGAATGTTCTCAGGATTGTATCTTTCGTCATTGCCCACAATTGGAATGACGCGGTAGGCTTTACCTTCTTTGTTGAAGTAGTTGGCAAAATTATTCGACATATAAATACTAAGTTGCTCGTTTACCGACGATAAGCTGAGGCCTAAGTCAGCAACTAGCTCTCGGTCGATTTCAAGCTCGGCTTGCGGCAAGTCGATTTTTAGGTCGGTATTGACGAACATAAAGCTGCCACTGGCGGTTGCCCGTTGAATAATCTCATCAGCGTACTGCTTCATCGCGGTTGGATCGTCACTGGCACGGAATACCACTTCGACGTCAAACTGCCCAGCGGTAGGAAGCGATGCCGGTAGAATAGGAAATAAACTTAGCCCAGTCACGCTGCCCAATCGGCCGTATAGATCGTACAGTAAGTCGTGTACTGAGTTTTCTCGCTCATCAAATGGTGCAAGCTCTACACCACCAAAACCTGCTGCCGCCGTAATAATCTGCCAAGTAAACTCAGCGCCTTCAGTGGCGTTCATGACCTCGGCTGTGTCATTCATTTTCGCTGAAGTGTAAGCTTGAGAAGACTCAGGTGGTGCTTCCACTACGACTTGGATACTGCTTTGATCTTCGATAGGGGCAAGCTCTTTTTGTGATAACAGGTAAAACGGCACCGACAATAAAGAGAATACGATAGCGACAAAAAAGACCTGTGGACGCCATTTAAACAAGGTATCGAGCGCACGAAAGTAGAACGCTTGTAATCGGTCAAAATAGCCATTGACCTTTTGCGTTAATTTACCTTCTTTACCGCCTTCGGGGTTAACGTAAGCACTCATGATAGGCGATAAGGTAATAGCAATCAGTCCAGAAATTAATACCGCAATGGCTAGGGTGAACGCGAACTCTCTGAATAAGAACCCTGTTAACCCTGTTAAAAATCCGATTGGCGCGTAGACCGCAGCAAGAGTCAGCGTCATGGCAATTATTGGGACGAGTAATTGACGTGAACTGATAAGCGCGGCTTGTAATCTGGGTTTGCCTTCGCGCATATGACGCGCAACGTTTTCAACCACCACGATTGCATCATCTACTACCAAACCAACAGAAAGCACGATAGCCAAAATGGTCAGTAAGTTGAGTGAAAAGCCCATTGCTGAGATCACCGCGATTGCGCCTAAAATCGAGATAGGAATGGTAACCAGCGGCACCATGGCGGTTCTAAACGAGCCCATCATCGCGAGTACAACAATGCCCACGAGTAGGACGGTTTCCCCAAGCGTGGTGAAGATTTCTTTTATGGAATCACGCATATAAAGCGTGCCATCGTAGCCAATTCTTAGATGCATGCCATCGGGTAAGATGGTATTTATCTCATCAATCTTTTTATACAGCGCATCACCAATATCGATTTCATTGGCGCCAGGTAATGCCCACACCGCTAAGAATACCGTATCGTGGTCATCAAGACGTGCGGTTACCATGCCTTCGGCCTCACCGAGTTCTACCGTGGCGATGTTACCAAGCTTAAGTTGCGTGCCATCGATTTCTTTTACCACTAGGTTGTTAAAATCGGCTACCGTTTTTAACGAAGTATTGGCCATCAGGTCGATGCGTTGCCTGTTATTTTCACTGTAACCTAAGGTGGCAATGGTGTTGTTTGCTTGTAGCGCGGCAAATACATCGCTAGCACTTACGCCATAGATAGCGAGTTTTTCGGTATCAAGCCAAATTCGCATAGCGGGATCGCGGCCACCTTCCAGTGTCACTTTTTGCACACCAGGAATATCAGACATAGAAGGGACAACATTACGGATCAAATAATCACTCACGTTATTACGTGGCAGACCCTGAGATTCCACATCGAGATAGAATACCGCATATGGGCTGTCGGCACGCACGATTTGAATGGCTGGATCTTCCGCTCCGCTGGGTAACTCAAACTTAATCTGGTTTAATCGGGTAGTTAGCTCAGCCAAGGCGTCGGTGGTACTGTGATTAAGCTCAAGCCAAGCGGTGACTTTGCTAAGTCCCGAGGTAGTTATCGAGTCTACATAGTCGACACCCGGGACAGTAGAGGCCACTCGCTCGATGGGTTCGGTAACATAGCCTTTAACAACGTCCGCCGCAGCGCCCGTATAGACAGTATTGATCACCAGTGAGGCACTTTCTATTTTTGGATATTGCTGCACCGATATATCTCGGGCGGCATTAAAACCCGCTAGCACAATAAGCAATGACACCACGATCGCCAGTACCGGCCGGTTAACAAAAATATCCATGATAGACGGCTTGTTTTCGTGTAATGCGCTCATTACTGGCCTCCGTTATTGCCATCAACAGCGGTAACCTGATCGGTATAAACCAGTAAGTTTTCTTGTAGCTTAAATGCGCCTTCAGCAGCAATAAACTCACCACCGCGCAGGCCAGATAAAACAAGTTGCTTATCGTTGACCTTATCGCCTAATGTGATTTTTACCGGTTTTGCTCGCCAATTTTGGCTGTCGTCCTTTTCAAGTACATAAACAAACTCGCCAAAGTGATTGCGCGTAATCGCATTGGTTGGCACTACCGCGGCGCTTACTACCTCGGTAGGTACGTTGACTAACACCATTTGATTGTGGCTGAGTGTGCCATCGCCGTTTTGTAGCTCAGCTCGATAACTTTGTTGGCGCGATGCGATATCGACCATTGGCATTTTGGCTGATACGCGAGCAGGTACTTGGCCGTTGGCATTAGAAATTGCCACGCTAACGTCTTCGCCTATATTAGGTTGTGGTAAGGTTTGTGGAATTTTGAAATCCACCCAAATGCTGTCGTCTAACCCAACCAAGAAAGTGATTTCGCTATTGGCATCAAGTAATTGGCCAACTTGATATTGTTCTAACCCCGTTTGGCCTGGGTAAGGTGCACGAATGGTTTTTTTCTCAATTAACGTGGTTAGTCGTTTTACGTCTGCCTGATTAATTGCCACCTCGGCTTCGGCTTTGTCTACTTCGTCTGGGCTAATACGTTTTTGTTCAAGTAGCTTAGCAACGCGTTGATAGGTTGATTTGGCAAGTTTTACCCGCGCTTTAGCAGCCTGCAAGTTAGCTTCATCGATACTGCTATCTAGGCGCAATAATACTTGATTCGCTTTGACTTGCGCGCCAGGCTTAAAGCCAACGTAAGTGATTAGGCCTGGATACTCGTTACTAATGGTGACGGTGCGCTTGGCATGGAGCTGACCTACAACCTTAACCGATTTTGTATGCTCAGTGGTTGATACATATGTGCTTTTGACCGAAGCCGAAGGTTCCGGAAAAGATTCCCCAAAGGCAATCGCTGCTTGGATTTGTGTAAACTTCACAAAACCAAGGCTGATAATAACGATGAGAATGATGAAAACGGCCATAAGCCAACGTTTGATGTTCATTGTGATTTCCTTAAGTTAACGAAGCTCGAGCGCTTGCAATTCTTTCTCTATGCGTACCAGAGAGTCTTGGGTGATAGGCTGTTGCCATGGATAACTGTTTAACAGCCGCACAGTACTGCGAATAACAGGATCATTAAGCTCAAGTGGTGCGAGCAACGACGCAGTACCTTCAACAATTTGCTTGGTTTGTTGTAGGCGTTGTACTTGTTCATAACCGACAGTGAGCGCCCAGCCCGTAATAATGATCTCTTCTATCATCTCATGGAGATTGGGTGCGGCTTGCAACTCACCCGCTTCAATGCCATCAATTAGCGCTTGTTTAAACACGTTTTCACAGCCACCACAGGATTCGATAATTTTATTGGTCCAAAACTCAGAAGCCCTTTTTATTACCGCCTCATTGGTAGAGTAGGACTGTAATTCATAATCAAAAGAGAAGCGTTTTAGCTTTTGTGGCGAAATAAGACACACCGCGAGCATGCGTTCTGGCGTGCTAAGTGGTAACGACAACACTTGCTTAAAAACATTGGATGTATGGGTAAAAGACTCATAGGCCAGCGCCATTACTAAGTCTTCTTTAGTCTGCACAAATTTATAGATTGAGCCCATAGACAATCCTGCAAGCAAAGAGACTTTTGCCATTGTAAAGTCAGTGACTGAAGACTCATTAATGCATTGTTCCGCAGCGTTTAAAATCATACGTTGCTGGGTTTCTTTATCATATTTAGGTGCCGGTGCCATCGTTTTTCCTTAGAGTTTGAATCTTATTCGAATGATATTCGAATAAGATTCAATTATAGAGAGCATTTTTAAAAGTGCAATAAGTAAACAGGGTATGGTTTGCTTTAAAATGGGATCTAAAGATATCAAGGGGAGGTGGAATGAAGGCGCTGTACGGCGTTCCTCTGAAAGAACGCCACGCTAATTGTTTAGTGATTTAAAATCCAGCTTTTAACGGGCTTTAACCACTCGTCTCTCGGAAGATAAAAAGCACCGTGTTCTTTTCCGGTTGAAATAGAAAACTCTGTAAAGCTTTTGAGGTTTGCAGAGCGTGCTTTCACAAAGTCGCAAGAACCCACTTGATCTGAGGTTTCGTAAACGGACAATACCTTGCCATAGAGCTGGATCTCGGTTTTACTTTTGATAAGCCCAGCGCAGCCCGCTAGTACCACGTAGTGAATGGCATCATTTTTTAATGCATCACTTGCCATTATCGTTAATGCACCACCACGAGAAAACCCCACGAGCGTAATGTTGCTGGCACCGACGCCCGCATCCAGTAAATTGCGGACCTTGCTAACCAGGGTTTTTGTATACGCTTCTGGTGCGACGCCTTTAGGTCGGTGCTCAGCAATTAGCGTATAGGCATCGTCTCTTAATGCTTGTTTGATGGCTGGAAAGTCATATTTACCCCAGCGCTTATGAATAGGTGTTTCATTATCACCTTCAACGATATAGCCATGAGAGTAAAAAACGTATTTGGCGGATGGATTAATCTGCTCTGGTACATCTGGGTAAACCGCTTTTGCAGAGGCGGTTGACGCCACACAAACGGCAAAGGAGATGCATGCAGCACGTAGTAAACGATTCATTTTTGAGTCTTTTTAGTTGATGTAGCGAGATGGTAGCCAAGCTTTGAGGAAAGAAGCAAGCGTAGCACGATGGGTTATTTTGTATGAGAGAGTTGTTGGCTTGTGGAAGCAGGCTTATTTTGTGGGAGCGAGTTCACCTCGCGATCTCTTAACCGCTCGCCGCATGAAGCGGCTCCTACCAGGGGATTCACCCTGTAGGAGCAAACCCATTTTGTGGGAGCGAGTTCACCTCGCGATCTCTTAACCGCTCGCCGCGTGAAGCGGCTCCTACCAGGGGATTCACCCTGTAGGAGCAAACCCATTTTGTGGGAGCGAGTTCACCTCGCGATCTTTTAACCGCTCGCCGCGTGAAGCGGCTCCTACCAGGGTATTCACCCTGTGGAAGCAGACCCATTTTGTGGGAGCGAGTTCACCTCGCGATCTTTATACCATTTGACGTTTAAGGCTTACGCCATTGCCAGCTCGCTCTTATCACCCATCCAGCGCCAGATGATAGGGTCAACAATATCATTGTGATTTTTAAGTACGGTAAACGCTAGGCTTCTCACTTGGGGTAATAAATGTTTATCACGGCTAAGATCGGCAATTTTTAGCTCTGCCAAACCCGTTTGTTTTGTACCAAGTACTTCACCGGGGCCGCGGATCTCAAGGTCGCGCTCAGCGATGACAAAGCCGTCGTTACTTTCTCGAAGAACCCCCAAACGCTTTTGCGCAGTGACCGACAGTGGTGCATGGTAAAGCAGTAAACAATGTGATGCGATTTGCCCGCGACCAACACGGCCCCGCAATTGGTGAAGTTGTGCCAGACCCAAGCGCTCAGGGTTTTCAATGATGATAAGGCTAGCGTTGGGTACATCCACGCCCACTTCAATCACGGTTGTGGCAACCAGCACATGGGTATGACCTTGTTTAAATTCGTCCATGATGGTCTGCTTTTCTTGTGCTTTCATGCGACCATGTACCAGCGCAATATTAAGTTCTGGCAAGGCTTCGGCAAGTGCTTTGGCGGTGTCTTCTGCGGCCTGGCATTGTAACGCCTCCGACTCATCTATCAGCGTACATACCCAGTAAACTTGACGCTTATCTTCAACACAGGCCTTTTGTACTTTTTTGATCACTTCATTGCGTCTGGTGTCTGGCACGGCGACAGTTGTGATTGGTGTTCTGCCCGGTGGTAGCTCGTCGATAATTGAGGTTTCAAGATCTGCATAGGCCGTCATTGCCAAGGTTCTCGGGATTGGGGTTGCAGTCATCACCAGCTGATGCGGATAGCAATCGCCAAACTTTCCCTTTTCTCTCAGCGCTAGGCGCTGATGCACACCAAAACGATGTTGTTCGTCGATAATGATAAGCGCAAGGTTAGAAAACTGTACTTGCTCTTGGAATAGCGCATGGGTGCCGACCACCATCTGTGCTTGCCCTGAAGCAATACGCTCAAGCGCATGAGTGCGTTCCTTACCTTTGGTTTTACCACCCAGCCATACGGTTTCTATGCCCATAGGTTCAAACCAATTAAGGAAGTTGATGCCGTGTTGCTCGGATAGGATCTCAGTGGGTGCCATCAGTGCTACTTGGTAACCCTGCGCGATAGCCGTTAACGCGCTAAGCGCTGCCACAAGCGTTTTTCCTGAGCCAACATCCCCTTGCACCAATCGCATCATGGGGTAGGGATGTTGTAAATCGCCTTTGATCTCTGCCACTACTCGACTTTGGGCATTGGTGGGGGCAAATGGCAAAGCTGACAAAAACTGGGCTTCAAGTGGGTTGGTGGGCGGTAGTGCAACCGCTTTTACCGCTTGGCCTTTTTGCCTAAGCTTAAGCAAGCTGAGGTTTTGCGCCAATAACTCTTCAAACGCCAAACGTGCTTGCGCGGGATGTTGCCCTAGCTCTAATTGCGCTAAATCCACTTCCTGTGGTGGACGGTGGAGTAATAACAGCGCCTCTTTTACGCTTTGCTGCGATGGCCGATATTGCGCTGGTAAATAGTCTGGTACATCATATTTGCGCAGTAACTCAACGGCTTGATCGGCAATTGCCCGAATGCTCAGTTGCTTTAATCCTTCGGTGGTAGGATAAACTGGCGTAAGCGTCGCAAGACTCGGATCGCTCGGTGCAGAGCGGGTCTCTTTGATGCTGTATTCTGGATGCGCCATTTCAAAGCCATAGTGACCACGGCGAACCTCACCAAAACAGCGGATCACTTTGCCCGCTTGCATGGCATTTTTTTGTGCTGCATTAAAGTTGAAAAAGCGCAGCGCGATCCGCCCCGTTCCATCACTAACATAACACACCAACATGCGGCGTTTGCCTTGCGTGATTTCGCTGCGTTCAATCTCGGCTTCAATACTGACATGGCTATGCGCTTGCAGCTCGCAGATTGGATAGGTACGCGCACGGTCTTCGTAGCGCAGCGGAAGGTGAAATAACATGTCTTGCACCGATTGAATGCCAAGTTTGGCCAAACGCTCGGCCGCTTTTGGGCCTACGCCTTTTAATTCGGTGATTGGATAAGTGGCCAAATTTGGTGTCGACATGCTAATCCTCTAGCGCGATCCGCGTTATTTATTTTTTCTGCGTAAACTTAAGAATGTCCCAAAAAGCGTCGTCTGCAACAATTTCACCGTGCTCATCAAGTGCAGGGTAAGGTAGCCCTTTTTCGCGACAGCGGGTTGCAATGATTGGATGACATCCTTCAAATAATAACTTATGTTTTATCACAGGATCCATCATATCTGTACGTTTGTACAGTCCAGCTGCATCTCTTTGGCGCTGCGCTTCGTATAAAATAAGCGCTGCAGCAACAGACACGTTGAGTGATTGCACCATACCTTGCATTGGGATCACGATGTGCTGATCCGCATGCTCAAGTGCGCGCTCTGAGATCCCTAGACGCTCTTGACCAACAATAATTGCGGTAGGTTTAGTGTAATCAATTTCACGAAAATCAACGGCGCTATCGCTAAGATTGGTTGCTAATAATTGTACACCTGGGTTTTGTTCACGAATTGTCGCAACAGCGTGGTCGATATGCTCATGCATATGGGTTTCAACCCAGTTTTTGCTGCCGCCAGAGGTATTGTTTGTTAACCGTCTTTGATCTTGTGGCCATACTGCGTGTACGTGGTGACAGCCAACCGCATCTGCGGTACGCACAATCGCTGACAGATTATGATGCTTATGCACTTCATCTAGGCACACTGTGAGGTCGGTTTGGCGTCTATCTAATACGCTTTTTACACGATGGAATCTATTCTCAGCCATCTACTTACTACTCTAATCAAAAAATTCCCGCGATTATAACAAAAAAGAAGCTAGGGCATAACGGTGCGCTGAATTGGGTTTTGCAGTGAGATTAGTGTTTCGGTTGACTGGATAGACTCAATGGTCTGCACTTTATTAATAAGCACATCCTGAAGGTGGTCGATAGAGCGCGCCATCACTTTGATAAAAATGCTGTAATTGCCCGTGGTGTAGTAGGCTTCAACAACTTCTTCAAATTCCTTTAAACGTGCAATGGCTCCCGGGTAGTCGCCAGCGTGTTTTAAGTTTATTCCGATAAAACAGCAGACATCATAACCAAGTCGTTTGGCATTAATGCTCACTTGAGTCCCTTCAATGATCCCCGCTTGCTTCATTTTTTCGACCCGAACATGGATGGTACCGGCGCTAACAGCAAATCTTTTTGCTAATTCCGCGTAGGGCGTTCGTGCATTTTCTTTTAAAGCGTGAAGGATGGATCTATCCAGATTGTCGATCTCATAATTTTCCATGTAAATACCCATTAACAATTATCGTTTATATAAAATTTATAGCATATTTTTGATGAAAATAATTGTGTAAAGGTGTTTTTGTTGAGGGTTATTGATGTTTGTGTCTATTTCTTTAAATATAGACTCAACAAAACGACAAATTCGGGAATGAGGACCTAAACATGTTGAGCAAGTATCAAGAGACACAAAAACAGATAGCACGAGTAAAACAAGTATTTTCAGCACAGCTAACCGAGCAATTGGGTTTAGTTGAAGTACAAGCGCCTATTTTGGCGCGTTTGGGCGACGGTATTCAAGACAACCTAAGTGGCCACGAGCAGGCGGTACAGGTAAAAGTGAAAACGCTACCGGACGCACAGTTTGAGGTAGTGCATTCACTTGCTAAGTGGAAGCGCAAAACACTAGGCGATTATGGTTTTGCTAAAGGTGAAGGCCTCTACACGCACATGAAAGCACTACGTCCTGACGAAGATAAGCTATCGCCAATCCATTCTGTCTATGTGGATCAGTGGGACTGGGAAAAGGTGATTTGCGAAAATAGCGAACGTTCGCTGGCAAAACTAAAAGAAACGGTAGAAACTCTTTATCGCTCAATTAAAGCGACGGAAAAAATGGTTGAAGAAGAGTTTGGTATTGCGGCATTTCTCCCTGAAAAAATTACTTTTGTACACAGTGAAGAATTACGCACTATGTACCCAGATTTTACTGCCAAGCAACGTGAAAAAGCGATTGCCCAAGAATATGGCGCGGTATTTTTAATTGGTATTGGTGGTGAGCTTGGTGACGGTAAAATTCATGACGTTCGCGCGCCGGATTATGACGATTGGTCAACGCCAACGTGCGACAAATACCAAGGGCTTAACGGTGATATTTTGGTGTGGAACCCAGTGCTAGAAGACGCATTTGAAATTTCGTCAATGGGCATTCGTGTTTGTCCTGATTCGCTTGCAAGGCAGCTTAAATTAACCGATGACGAAGCACGCTTGAGTTTAGATTGGCACCAACAGTTAGTAGCGGGTGAGTTACCACAAACCATAGGGGGTGGTATTGGCCAATCGCGTTTAGTGATGTTGCTGTTACAAAAACAGCACATTGGTCAGGTACAAGTGGGGGTATGGCCTGAGGAAGTACGCAGTAGCGTAGCTGATTTGCTTTAAACAGATCGCGAGGTGAACTCGCTCCTACAGGGTGAATGCCTCGGTAGGAGATGCTTTACGCGGCGAGCGGTTAAAAGATCGCGAGGTGAACTCGCTCCTACAGGGTGAATGTTTTGGTCGGAGCCTTTGTACGCGCGAGCGGTTAAAAGATCGCGAGGTGAACTCGCTCCCACAGGGGAATGTCTTGGTCGGAGCCGTTGTACGCGGTGAGCTGTTAAGAGATCACGAGGTGAACTCGCTCCCACAGGGGAATGTTTTGGTCGGAGCCATTGTACGCGGCGAGCGGTTAAAAGATCGCGAGGTGAACTCGCTCCTACAGGGTGAATGTTTTGGTCGGAGCCTTTGTACGCGGCGAGCGGTTAAAAGATCGCGAGGTGAACTCGCTCCCACAGGGGAATGTTTTGGTCGGAGCCGTTGTACGCGGTGAGCTGTTAAGAGATCACGAGGTGAACTCGCTCCCACAGGGGAATGTTTTGGTCGGAGCCGTTGTACGCGGCGAGCTGTTAAAAGATCGCGAGGTGAACTCGCTCCCACAGGGGAATGTTTTGGTCGGAGCCTTTGTACGCGCGAGCGGTTAAAAGATCACAAGGTGAACTCGTTCCTACTGGGTGAATGCCTCGGTAGGGGCTGCTTCACGCGGCGAGCTGTTAAAAGATCACGAGGTGAACTCGCTCCTACGGGGAGAATGTCTTGGTCGGAGCCGTTGTACGCGGTGAGCTGTTAAGAGATCACGAGGTGAACTCGCTCCCACAGGGGAATGTTTTGGTCGGAGCCGTTGTACGCGGCGAGCTGTTAAGAGATCGCGAGGTGAACTCGTTCCTACTGGGTGAATGCCTCGGTAGGAACTGCTTCACGCGGCGAGCTGTTAAGAGATCACGAGGTGAACTCGCTCCTACTGGGGGAATGTTTTGGTCGGAGCCGCTTCACGCGGCGAGCTGTTAAGAGACCACGAGGTGAACTCGCTCCTACAGGGAGAATGTTTTGGTCGGAGCCGTTGTACGGGGCAAAATAACACTCTGTTTTAGAGGAATAAATTTAGCGCGGTGGTAGGTTTCTGGGTTACTCACTACGCTGGGTCTATTCCTCGATTTTTCCTTATCCTAATCCTTAGTGTATTCTTATACGTTACTCGGTATAATGCCCGCTTTTAGCATTGCGGCAGACTTGAGTAAACCAATACCACTCGGCCGGTACTTATTGTTGAGAATGACTATGACATCACCTACACGCGGTAATCTGTTTATCCTTTCTGCGCCTTCTGGAGCAGGTAAATCAAGTTTAATCAAAGCATTACTGGAAAAGCACGACGACATTAACGTGTCGGTGTCTCACACTACGCGTGCACCTCGTCCTGGCGAAGAAAACGGCGTACATTACCATTTTGTCTCCGTTGATCAGTTTAAGCAGTTGATCGATAAAGGCGACTTCTTTGAATGGGCGCAGGTATTTGAAAATTACTATGGCACTTCGAAGCAAGCAATTGAAGATCAGCTCGCCGCGGGCATTGATGTGTTTTTAGATATCGACTGGCAAGGCGCGCGTCAGGTGCGTGAGTTGATCCCTGAAGTAAAGACCATCTTTATTTTACCTCCTTCAACTGCGGAGCTAGAAAAGCGTTTAAATAGTCGCGGTCAAGACTCTCAGGAAGTCATCGCAGGGCGCATGGCTGAAGCGAAATCGGAAAGCTCACACTACGACGAGTTTGACTATATTCTTGTCAATGACGACTTTGAGCAAACATGTGGTGAGCTTGAGCATATTGTTATTGCCGCAAGACTTGAGCAAAAAGCACAGTCTATCCGTCATCAAGCACTTATTACTGACTTGCTAAAATAATTACTTTTTAACCATCAATACTTGGCGAAAGGCTAGACATACAGTAAACTAGCCTTTTGCATAATGAACTGAATTTGGAGTGCTTCGATGGCTCGCGTAACTGTAGAAGATGCAGTAGATAAAATTGGTAACCGCTTTGACTTGATTTTAGTAGCAGCGCGTCGCGCTCGCCAAATTTCTGTAGGCGGTAAAGATCCTATGGTTGATGCTGAAAACGACAAGCCAACCGTAATCGCGCTACGTGAAATTGAGCAAGGTTTTGTAACCACTGACTCGCTTGATATTATCGACCGTGAAGAGCAGCAACACCAAGAAGCTGCAGAGCTTGCGGCAGTAGCTGCAATCGTTGGTGGCAATCGCTAATCCAACCACAGTCTAGATTCAATAATGCCAGCTTTTTTGCTGGCATTATTGTTTTATACCAATCTGTCTTAATACAATTGGTATAATAACCAGCAAATTACACGAGCTGTAACGCCTTTAACTTCCTAACAAGTGGCATAAATTGTTCATTGGCAAGGCTGGTGTTTCATCGTATATTCTTAAGTAACTAGCTTGTAACCTATTTTATACTCGCCGAGTATAGCTTCTCTGAAACATTGGAGTGTGAATGTATCTGTTTGAAGGCCTCAAAAAGAAAATCTCAGAATATTTGTCACCAGAAGACGTCGATTTGGTGCAAAAAGCCTATGTCGTGGCCCGTGAGGCACACGAGGGACAGACGCGCTCTAGCGGTGAGCCTTATATCACTCACCCAGTAGAAGTAACCCAGATCCTTGCGAGCATGAGGCTTGATCATGAAACCCTCATGGCTGCGCTTATGCACGATGTTATTGAAGATACTGACTTTAGCCAAGACGACTTAGCGGAGATCTTTGGCGATACGGTCGCTGAGCTGGTGGAAGGGGTGTCAAAGCTTGACAAGCTAAGCTTCAAAGATAAAAAAGAGTTCCAAGCCGAAAACTATCGCAAGATGATCATGGCGATGACGCAGGATATTCGTGTCATCCTTATTAAACTTGCAGACAGAACGCACAATATGCGAACGCTTGGTGCTTTGCGTCCTGACAAGCGCCGTAGAATTGCCCGCGAAACACTAGAGATTTATGCACCAATCGCAAACCGCCTTGGTATTCATGACATTAAAAATGAGTTAGAAGATCTCGGGTTTCAGGCGTTATACCCGATGCGCTATCGTGCACTACGTTCTGAAGTCGCAAAAGCGCGTGGTAATCGTAAAGAGGTGATCAGCAATATTCAGTCTGAAATTGAATCTAGATTGGAAGAAGCAGGTATTGAAGGCTCTGTAAAAGGCCGTGAAAAGCACTTATATAGCATTTATCGCAAGATGCTGAATAAAGAGTTGATGTTTAACGAGGTGATGGACATTTACGCCTTTAGGATCAATGTCGACAATCTGGATACTTGCTATCGTGTGCTAGGCGTTGCGCATAATTTATATAAGCCAATCGAAACTCGCTTTAAAGACTATATTGCTGTGCCGAAAACTAACGGTTACCAGTCGCTGCATACGTCACTGGTTGGCCCGCATGGCATTCCGGTAGAAATCCAAATTCGCACTCATGATATGGATCATATGGCGGATAAAGGGGTAGCAGCGCACTGGATGTATAAAAAGTCAGGTGATAATGCCGGTCACACCGCGCAGCAGCGTGCTCGTCAGTGGATGCAGAGCTTGCTTGAACTACAGCAAAGTGCAGGCTCGTCTTTTGAATTTGTTGAAAACGTTAAAACCGAATTATTCCCAGAAGAGATTTACGTCTTTACGCCAGATGGCCGCATTGTCGAGTTACCGATGGGCGCAACGGCGGTAGACTTTGCCTATGCCGTGCATACCGATGTGGGTAATACTTGTGTAGGTGCTCGTGTAAACCGTAAACCTTATCCGCTGAGTAAAGCACTGGATACCGGTCAAACGATCGAAGTTATTACCAGCTCAGGTGCACACCCTAATGCGACTTGGCTGAACTTTGTGGTAACAGGTAAAGCACGTCTTGGGATCCGCAATTACCTTAAGAGCCAACAAGAAGAAGAAGCGATCCAACTAGGCCGTCGTCTGCTCGACTCGGCACTGGGTGAGTATAAGCTAGACGATATTGCCCAAGAGCAAATCGACAACGTACTTGAAGAGCATAACCTCAATACCTTGTTGGAGCTGCTGGTTGAGATTGGCTGTGGCAATATCATGAGCGTATTGATAGCGAAGCGTTTACTGCAAGATGATAATGCGGTAGAAGATATTGCTAAACGTGCAAAAGCCGCGATAATCGGAACGGAAGGCATGTTGGTAACCTATGCTAAATGTTGTCGTCCGGTGCCGGGTGACGCTATCACAGCATATATGAGCCAAGGCAAAGGCCTAATGGTTCACCGCCAAGAATGTAAAAATATTAAGGGTTGGCGCAACGAGCGTTCGAAGTACTTCGTCGTGAAGTGGGAAGACAACCCAGAGAAAGAATATATAGCGGCGCTGCGTGTGGAAATTATTAACCACCAAGGTGCGTTGGCTAAATTAACCAATGTGGTTGCGACGACCCAAGCTAACATTGTCGAAATCGCAACGGACGAAAAAGAAAGTAATTTATACGTGATTGATCTAGGTATTACCGTGAAAAACCGAATTCATGTCGCTGATATTATGCGCCGAATTCGAGTGATGCCAGATGTACAACGCGTGTATCGTAAAAAATAAAGGAACATTAATGAACAAAGCAATTATTTCAACAGATAAAGCGCCAGCAGCAATTGGCACTTACAACCAAGCGGTAAAAGTTGGTACTGCGGTCTATTTATCTGGCCAAATTCCATTGGTACCAGAGACAATGGAATTTATTTCTGAAGATTTTGCAGAGCAAACGCACCAAGTGTTCAAAAACCTTATCGCAGTATGTGAAGAGGCGGGTGGCGAGTTGCAAGATATGGTTAAGGTTAATATCTTCCTCACTGATCTGAGTAACTTTGCAACGGTAAACGAGATCATGGCTCAGTATTTTAGAAAGCCATACCCAGCTCGTGCTGCAATTGGTGTAAAAGAACTACCAAAAGGCGCGCAAGTTGAGATTGATGGCATTATGGAGTTGCCTTCAACTAACTAACCTCAGGTTAACTAATTGTTAGATATATTTCTTCGCTCCAGTGTCAATCGCTGGAGCGGCTTTTCATAAAGCCAACACAGTCCATTCATTTTCCCCTCGCTTTACAATTTTACAGGAATTCCCATGACAGCAGCCAGCGCACTTACTAGCCGTGCATTGAAATTAAAAGCAGGTACCGCTGATCTTCACGATCGTATTGATAACAGCATTATGGCAAAAGACCCATTTGCCAGTATTGAAAGCTATCTTCAGTTTTTGACTCTTCAATATGTGTTTCTTAAAGATGTCGCTGCATTATATGAGCACCGTGAACTCTCAATGCATATTGACGATCTCAAATCGCGTCGACGACTTGGGTTGTTGGAGCAGGACTTTGCTGACTTACAGCACACATTACCTGTGCCGTCTTTGTCGCCTTCTATCACAACTTCAACTGAGTTTGCCACTGCTTTGGGAGCGCTTTATGTCGTTGAAGGCTCTAAGGTCGGGGCCGCGATGCTTGGGCGTCAAGTGCAGGCGCGTTTGCCCGTCACAGGTGAGTATGGGGCGCGTTACTTAGCAGGCCCAGGTGCCGGGCGCGGCAGTGCGTGGCGTCACTTAATTCAATTTATCGATACGGTTGAGTTAACCTGTGCACAAGAAGATGCATTGATCACCGGCGCTCGTCAGGCCTTTATGCGTTTTCAGCAGTATCAAGCAGAGGTCTATGCTTAATACAATTGGTATAAGTTGAATGGAGAATAATAGGGTTGTTGTCGCGACATAGCATCGCGACAGATGAGTGACTAGCACATATTGGTTGGGCAATCACAATGTAATGTATTTGGCTCAGGAACACACGCTAACGCCTTTGATGGGCAAACCATCGTTGGGCCATCGGTGTCACAGTTTAAGTCGCGACTACAATAGTAGGAGCAACCACCGCCAATTTCACGGGTCTTGTTATTATCCAAAATTAGCTGACTACCTGCTAATGACTTCAGTTGCTTTTTGTTCAGTTTTAAATCCATCGTTTATTCCTTCAATTGATTTAGGGTAAAAGCAGCACAGATCACTATGACCTATGCTGTGGCTCGGATTTTTTAAGCGTTAAGTCTTCTTCACTTTCTTTAATTGGTGCAGGACGAAAACGTTCAACGTAAACTGTTGCTAGGAGTACAGTAACAACCGCTGCAAGCAAAATTGCTTTAGCATACGGATAACTTTGATATATCCAATTCCAACTCCAAAATGGCTTAGCAGTTTCCTCTGCAATACCAAATATATAGTCCATATTGCGAATTAAGTTTTCAATGAATGCGCTAATATCTACGATCATGAAAAGGAAATAAATTCCAACCAACAGAATATCTGCATGAGTCATATAAATGAACTCTCGCTTCTCGGGCAAGAATTTGTTTATAAAGATCATGGATAGTCTAGTTCTATTTTTAAAGTAGTAAAATAGCATTAGATCGGTGAAAAAGTGCAGTAAAAATATCAAAGAGTTTACAAAATAAGCAGGTCTTTCTGGGAAAAACCTTTCGGTGATCAACGAATATGAGAAGAACTCAAAAGAAATAACTAACACCAAGCCCATGGAGATATGCTTGATATTCTCTTGTGCTTTGAAAAAGAATGAAAATACTAAGGTAGTAACAATGATATAAACATATGCATATTCTTCAAAGCTAATTTGAATATGTGAAATAAGAAACCATGTTACTACTGCTAACAAGGCAAAGTGCCAAGTTTTAATCATTTAACTTTCCTTGATCCTGAAGGTAGAAAATTAATATCAGAGGAAGACACTGATGAGCCCCTAGGATCATCCTTGATGACACCTAGACTGCCGCCACAAACTCGTTTATTTTCAGCCTTTGATAGTGCTCTTACTTTCATTGTCTTTGTCATACCTTTCTGATTTACATATATCATATTCTATTCCTTATAGGTTTTTGCAGTGGTTAAAGTCATTAATACTGTACTCTGAAACTCACCTATTGAGAATATTTTGTAAAGTTAAAGTAATTTATATACCTAGTTTTGGATCTATTACAGTTCCACCATGGGAAGCTATAGAGAAAGTTCGAGGGTCATGTTTAACCACGCCTAGGCTGCCACCTTTAATGGACTTTACACTGTATATTGGTAACTTTTTGATTTTTATTACCTTATGAAGTCTTTTTTGCATTAAAAATTTCATTATTTTTATCCTTTTGCAGCTCAAATCAGCTGATAACATGACTACTTACTCTTTCACTTTCTTTGCATCAGGAGGGGTTGGGCTTTTACGTCTTAATTGTGTATCACTAATCAAGCTCCGTAGCGCTTGAAACTGTTTAATGATGGGAGAAAGGTCAATATCACAGTACCTACACCAAACTTGAAAGTGATCCCAAGGTATACGGCTTACACCATTTTCATAGTTTTCGTAGGTTTGGCGGCTAATACCCACAAGATCGGCCATTTGCTGCGTGGTTTTTTGGGCAGCAAGGCGCATTCTTCTGAGGTCGTCACCGTTATATTTAAAATAGGGATTGCCCACCAATTTAGTCCTTTCTTGCATGGGGAGTCTGCTCAGTGCCACCCAAGTTATTTTTATGTGTAATCTTTGTTAATTTGTAATTGTAATCAATAAAAATGTTTCTGCAAGAGGAAATTTAATTAGTAAGATTTGAAAGTGGCGCTTAAAAATACACTTATACTTTTCACTTTATTTTCATCATTTTAATAGAAAAATGGGTTCGACAAGATTTTTTTGCGAGGCTTTTGTTACTTTAGTGTGAAATGAAATCAGGGGTAACAACTGACTGAGGGGGATATGGATTATCTGCGTCAATATAACGACTTAAATATACTCTATGAAGCACTTAAAAAAGCGAATCGTGGAGAGGTTGAGATACCTGAGACGACCACTAAGTGGTTTTCTCTTGTTGAGAGCACTTTATTTGAGCTTCAGGAGCTGGCGTATATGGAAAAGGCGTATATGCAAAAGTCGCGAACTATGAATAATCTCATCGAACTGGTGTACGCCAGTGTACCTACCTCTGAGTAGGGTAAATGAAGATATAAAATTGTATGTTTTGCAGTGGTAAGAGTGCCAATCAAGCTCGATTAAGTATTGGCACTCTTTTTAAATGATTCGTGTGTTTTTTAGAGCTCAAATGGCGCGACGCCTTTGGCTTCCATCATATAACCCGTTTGCGCTATATCGCCTTTCCAAGTGGAGACCTTAATCGTGCCACTGACTGTGATTGCATCATACAGGCTCTCAATCGGAACACCACCTTTGATTTTGACATGAACGATTTGGTTCGGCGGCGGAGGCGGTACATGAATACAAGCGCCAAAGTAGGGAACCAACAAGAATTCGGTGATCATTTCACTGTCACCTTCAAGTGGCACAACAAAGCCAGGTAAACTCACCAGTTGACCGTCTAACTCTTTGACGACTGGGGCATCTAAGTCAGGTTGCACCCAATTTTGTTCGGCGCCATCATGGCTTGCTGCGTCTTGATTGCTAATCTGAACATGCCCTTTTGGAATTAAATCTTCCCAAAATATTTCTTTAGGTGGTGCCGCGTTTGCAATACCACTGAATACCATCGCAGTGATGAATGCAATGAAGTAAAAAACGTGCGTTCGTGCGGTTAACTGCATCTTGATCCTCTTAGGTTTTAATTTGCATGCCATCGGCAAGCGAGTAAAAATAAGCACGGGCGGCAGGAATGGCGCCGATCAAAGTACCTGCACCTATAATAACGCTTAGTAGCGTGAGTTCATAGGTTGAGAGCGCTGAGATACTTAGGACTACGCCAAATTGACTTTGTAGGCTGGATTGGGCAGCAATGAGCAAGGCATAAAAAAGCGCTACACCGAAAGCACATCCTAACACGGTGATAAAAATTGCTTCACTGATGAGAAGCGTAAAAATATGCCAAGGCCTCGCACCAACGGAGCGCAGGATAGCGAGTTCTCGGCGTCTTTGATTCAATGTTGCGAGCAATGAGGTCAACATGCCTAGTAAGCTTATCAGCACCACGGCGAGTGTAATGAGCAGCAAGATTTTTTCGACTATATCTAGCATTTCCCACAGTTCCCTTAATGTCACCCCCGGCATAATCGCCAGCAAAGGCTCACCTTTATACTGATTGATGTTTCTGCGCACTTGTAAGGTATAAAGTGGCGAGTCAAAACCCAGTAAAAATGCAGTGATTTGCTTTGTTGAACCGATTAAATCCCCTGGCTTGGAGTCGAGGTTGTGAAGTAGAGCACTATTGTTTTTACTGTCATGCTCATGCTCATGCTCATGCTCATGCTCATGCTCATGCTCATGCTCATGCTCATGCTCATGCTCATGCTCATGCTCATGCTCATGCTCAAGGTGCGTCGCGTCTTGCTTTTTTGAAATCATTCGAGATGGTTTGCTGTGGCCGGTGCTATGCATGCTCTCGATGGCACTTAACGGCACGTGTAGCGTTTTATCTACTGGCGTTCCCGTTGCTGCCAAAATGCCAGAAATAACCAGTGGATTGTCATCATGATGATGGAAACTGGTATTGCCCATGCCATGAGAAATGACGATTTTTTGTCCCAGTTGATAACCCAACTTTTTTGCGACCATAGCCCCAAGTACCACTTCTTGGCCATTGTGAAATGGTCGACCAGCGGCAAAGGTAAGATGTTGCTTTTTAGCGTATTGATAATGTGTAAAGTAACTTGCATCCGTCCCCAGTACTGCAAAGCCTTTGTGGCTATCGCCTAAACTAATGGGAATGCTCCATGCAACACCGCGCTGTGCCTTGATGTACTCGTAACTTTGCCATTGTACGGCATTATTGGCGTGACCAATTCTAAATACGCTTGAAAGCAAAAGCTGAATATCACCAGTACGTGCGCCGACAATCAGGTCAGTACCAGAAATCGTGTTCGCAAAGCTGGATTTTGCGTCTTGGCGTACACGCTCAACCGACAGCAGTAGCATGACACTAATTGCAATGGTCACTAGCGTTAGGGCGACGCTGGCTTTTCGGTTTAGCGTACTTTTCCACGCCAGTTTGATTAGCATAGCGGTGCTCCTTGTTGTAAATCAGGCAAGCTTATTTGCCTATCAAATAACGGCGCTAAGCTTTTATCGTGACTGACAAAGAGAATAGATGCACTGTAAACCGCAGCTTGGTTAAAGAGTAATTTAATAAATCCATCACGGCTGTCGGCATCAAGGGCTGAGGTTGGCTCATCGGCAATAATGATTTCGGGCCTGCCAATAAATGCGCGAGCGGCGGCGACACGCTGCTGTTGGCCAATACTTAACTCAGCGACACTGCGGTGCTGAGTGTGCTCGTCTATGCCAAGCTCAGTGAGTAGAAGCTTAGCTTCTTGCTCAAGCGATTTATTCTGCGAGGAGATATTTTGTCTGCGCTTTTTGGAAAATTCGCAGCCAAGAGTAACGTTTTCAATGGGCGACAGATAGGGCAACAAATTAAAATTTTGAAAAATAGTACCGATATGGTCAGCTCTAAACTTATCTCGTTGGCCACGGCTTAGTGCGCTCGCGTTTGTACCTGCAATTTCAATTTCTCCCTGCTGGCAATCCAAGGTGCCTGCGATAAGTCCAAGCAAAGTCGATTTACCGCTGCCGCTTGGGCCATGTAAAAACACGTGTTCACCTCGGGCGATATGTAGCTTAGGTATGGTTAGCACCACAGTGCTCGACTTAGGCCAAGTAAACTGTAATTGAGATATCGTGAGCATAACGCCTCAATGTTGGCAAATAATGTTGTGATGGTATAACAAGAATGACTAAAGCAAAACCAAGTTAAGCCCAACAACAAGCGTGTAAGTTAAATTGTGATTTTTGTTCAGCTCGACTATTATAGCGACCCTAACCCCCTCATTATTTTGTGCCCTTTAGCAAGGCGCATCCTGTCATCGGAGTAACAATGAGTAGCTACAAAGTTTTAGACGTTAATGACGATCTTCCAATTCGCACTAAAGGTGCGGTTCACAGTGGTAAAGTACGTTCAGTTTATTGGTTAACCGACGCCGACAGTGCGCGTTTAATTGAAGAAAAAGGCTATCAAGTCCCGGTTGGTACAGAGCTGGCAATTATGGTCATTTCAGATCGTATTTCAGCGTTTGATTGTATCTGGCAAGGTGAAAATGGCCTTAATGGTGTACCGGGTAAGGGCATTGCGCTTAACAGTGTTGCCGCACATTGGTTTTCACTTTTTGATGAAGCAGGCCTTGCAGGTAACCACATTGTTGATATTCCACATCCTTATGTTTGGATTGTGCGTAAAGCCAGTACGGTAAGAGTTGAAGCGATTGCGCGTCAATATATTACTGGCAGCATGTGGCGCGATTACGCAAAAGGCGTAAGGGAGTTTTGTGGCCTGCAATTACCAGAAGGCTTAGAGGCGAATCAAAAGCTAGATGATGTCTTAATCACACCATCAACCAAAGGGATCATCAAAGGTTTAGCTGACGTACCAGAAGTGGATGACGTAAACATCTCTCGTAAAAATATCGAAGATAACCTTGCGGCGTTCAACTTTAAATCTGCAGCAGATGTAGATAAATACGAGCAATTGTTAACCGAGGGCTTTACCCTGATTAGCAAAGAGCTTGAGAAGCTTGATCAGATCTTTGTTGATACTAAATTTGAGTTTGGTTATGTCGAAGATAAAGACGGCCAAGAGCGTCTAATTTACATCGATGAAGTGGGTACGCCTGACTCGTCACGTATTTGGGATGGCCCTGCTTATCGCGATGGTAAGATCGTCGAAAACTCAAAAGAAGGTTTCCGTCAGCTACTGATTAACAACGTACCAGATAGCGATGTCCTGCTGAATAAAGATCGCATGCCTGAGCGTGAAGCGCTTGCTCGCGATTATCTATTGCCGGAAGCTGTGATGATGTCAGTAAGCGAAACTTACGTTGGGATCGCAAGTAAAATCGTTGGCCGTGAGCTGACGATCCCTGCTGATCCTCGCCAAGAAGTTATTGATATTCTTGATAAGCAGTATGGATTAATAGACTAATTCTTTTTCAATTGCCCTGATAGATAAGTTTATTAGGGCAATCCTCTCAATTCACTTGCATTTCATAGCAAGGTCTCTTTTACTTAACCTAACTGTTGCAAAAAATAGAGTTAGATATGCGAACGTCTGTTCTGTTCCTACTAAGTTTTTGTTTTTTATTTCTTTTAGGTTCAAACTTCGCAACTGCTGGGCAATTAAAGGTGCTAGATGGCAAAGGCGAACCCTTGCAGCATGCCGTTGTAGAACTGACGGACAAGCCCGTCGAGCCAGCAGCACAAGAAGTGGCTGTCATGGATCAAATCAATAAACAGTTTGTCCCTTTCATACTCACCATCCAAAAAGGGCAGTTGGTTAATTTTCCCAATAGTGATGATATCCGTCATCACGTTTACTCGTTTTCTGCGGCGAAACCTTTTGAGCTAAAGCTATACGCTGGCACTCCCAATCAACCGCTTAAGTTTGAAAACTCTGGCGTAGTGGTGTTAGGTTGTAACATTCACGACTCTATGGTGGGCTATATTTACGTTGCAGATGACAAGCAAGTCTTGGTATCTGATGCGAATGGTTTGGTAACTTTGCCAGATTCTGTACAACAAGTAACGATATGGCATCCTTATCAAGATAATGACATAGACACTCGACAAACCGTGCAAATTGTGAACACAACGGCGCCATTGTCCGTAACAATTAAAACAACTTATCCAGCGCCGCGTAATACCTTTGGCGAGCGCTTTGGACAACATTAATGAATAACAGCTTTAAAAATAAAATCATTAGTCTCTGTATTTTGCTCATCTTAGTAACGGCAGGGATGAGCTTGGCAAGTTTTTGGTGGTCCACAAGTAAATTCAATGAAGCGCAAGTACAAAGAAAAATTCAAGTGGCGCAAAATGTTTATCAACAATATTTAAAAGCGCGAGAGCAGCTACTGGTTACCGCCGCTACTGTACTAACGGCTGACTTTGGTTTTAAACAAGCGGTGGCGACGAGAGACGCACAAACTATCAGAAGTGTATTGCTTAATCACTCCCGTCGTATTGATGCCGATTTGATGCTGCTTTTGGACGTGAAAGGCGACCTGATCTCGGCAAATAGAGAAGGGCTCGACTTCCCGAGCGATACCAGAGTCTGGATGCAAGCCTTACAAAGCCACGCCGACCACTCTGCTTTTGTGGTGCTCAGTGAACAGCTTTATCAAGTGATTATTTTGCCTGTGCGAGCGCCTAGAACGATTGCATACTCGATTATTGGCTTTGAGGTGAGCTCCGCTGTGACCTCTGAACTCAAAGAGCTGACAGGAATGGAAACGAGCTTTGTTGGGGCCGCAGACAAATTAAAAGCAAGTTCGTTGACTGCTCTTACACTTGGTAGCGATTTGTTTACTTTCCTTGCAGCACAAAAGATGACACGTTGGCTGAGCCAGTACCCCGTATATGAAAGTGCAGAGGTGAGCTTACCTTCTCTTGATAGTAATCCAGTGAGCTTGGTACTCAGTGCGGATTTAACTACCCAGTATCAAGAGTTTGACAAAATGGTACTGACCATAATTTTACTCTCATTTGGCACTATCCTTATTGGTTTTATCACCAGTGGTATTGTTGCTAAGAATCTTACGACACCGCTTAGTAAGCTCACTGAGTTGGCAAAACGCTTTGCTAAAGGGGATTACTCAGCCAAGCTGGAAGAGGCTCGACCAACACTGGAAATTTGCCAGCTTGTTGATGCTTTCAACAATATGGGCGAAGACATTCAGGAGCGTGAAGAGCAGATCCGCTTTCAAGCCAGTCATGACCATTTAACTGGTTTTTTTAATCGTAATGCGGCTTTGGACAAGCTGCATAATATGCTCAGCGGTGGTGCTGAGTATTATTTTATTGCCATAGACATAAAGGGCTTACGTCATATTAACGACAAGCTCGGCCCGCGGGTAGGAGATGATTGCATTAAAGCGGTGGCGAAGCGGGTAGCGGAGATTAATGCCGCGGAGGGCGGATTGAATGTTCGGCTTGGCGGCGATGAGTTTTTAGTTGCACATCAAGCGAATGCATGTGCCGATCCGCAAAGTGCCGCGCTTGGTATTGTTGAGTGTGCAGAGATGTTAAATCAAGGCCTGAGTAAGACCTATACCGTGCAGGGGTTAGATATTTCGCTCCACTTTAGCATAGGCGTGGTGCATTACCCCAAACAAGCTCATACTCCCGAGGATGTCGTGCGCCGAGCACTGATCGCAGTTGATACCGCGGCGCACGATGGCCATGATGTTTATTACTATCAATCAGGTGAAGATGAAGCCCACTTAGAGCGCCTGCAAATTATTGATGAACTAAAACATGCTATCGCCAGCGACGATGGCCAGCTTTTTATGACCTACCAGCCTAAGCTGAATATGAAAACCAATCGTATTGATAAGGTTGAGTCTCTCATTCGCTGGCAACGTAAAAATGGCGAATGGGTGTCGCCCGAACTATTTATTGATCTTGCAGAGCAATCTGGTTTGATTGTTGATTTAACTCAGTGGGTAGTCAAAACCGTGGTGTCTCAAGTTGCTAACTGGGTGCGTCAAGGTGAGCGCATTAAGGCGGCTATTAATGTGTCAGCACAAGACATCGCAGATAAAAACTTCTTGTCTCACCTTAAGACGCTATTAGACACATATAGCGTCAAACCAGAGTTGATCACCATAGAACTTACCGAACGAGATATGATTGAGAATGAAGAGAAAGGCATTGCTGTGCTCCAAGCGCTCAAACAGCTTGGTGTGCAGGTCTCTCTTGACGATTATGGTGTGGGTCAAACCTCCCTTGGTAGACTAAAAATGTTACCTATTGACGAGCTGAAACTCGATAAGGTGTTTATTTTAAAGCTCGCACAATCGGAAAAAGACCAGTTTATTGTGCGCTCTACTATCACGCTTGGTCACCAACTTGGTTTTAGTGTGGTAGCGGAAGGCGTTGAAGACAAAGCCTCGCTCGATCTACTTGAGTCAATGCAGTGTGATTATGCACAAGGTTACTATCTAAGTAAGCCGCTCAAAGCCGATGACTTTGACCGGTGGCTCGGGAGATATAATGAAGTGGGCTAATATTTTTGCCGTGTGCTTATTCGTATGCGGATCAACTTATGCCGCGACAGGGAAGCTACTAGCGACGCCCGGGGTATCACAGGTTGAGGGAAGCGCAGGTGGGGGAATTGTGCCGTGGGCGCAGCTTGCCGGATATGCTTCGGAAGATGAATGGTCGGCCAGCGGGTTTTGTAGCCGAGCTAGCCTGAAAGACTACCAACTAGAGGTATGTGGCGTTCAAGCCAACTTATTCAATCGCGTAGAGTTAAGTTTCGCTCGGCAAAACTTCGATGTGGATGCGCTTAACCTTGATATTGAGCAAGATATTGTCGCTGCTAAGGTGCGGCTATATGGTGATATCGTCTACAGTAAATATCCACAATTGAGCTTTGGTATTCAGCATAAGTCCGTGGATGATGCTACGGTTGCCAATTTGCTGGGCGCTGAAGATGATTCAGGAACGGATTATTACTTAGCTGCAAGCAAACTGCATTTGGGTGCTGTAGGCGGTTATAACTGGTTCTGGAATATTACGATGAGACATTCTCGGGCTAATCAACTTGGCATACTAGGTTATGGTGGTGCTAACGACAGTGCGCCTTGGCAACTAGAAGCTAGTAGTGCAGTGTTTTTATCTAGGCATTGGGCTGTCGGTGCAGAATACCGCCAAAAATCCAACAACCTTGGACTTGGTGAATCAGATTGGAAAGATGTATTTGTCGCTTGGATCCCGAATAAGTCGGTGAGTGTTACGGCGGCATGGCTAGACCTTGGAAAAATCGCAGGGCAACCTTCTCAAACGGGTTGGTATCTATCTGTTACGGGGTACTTTTAAATGAAATGGCTATCACTAACGGCAATCTTGCTTTTCCTCGTGGCTTGTAGTGCTTCAACTCCACAAACCCCTCTGTATGAGCAAATAGGGGGCAACGCCGGCGCAGAAAAGCTAGTAGACGCGTTTATTAAACAGATTGGCAATGATGACGTTATTTTGCCGTATTTTAGAGAGTCTAATGTAAGGCACTTCCGTGAAGGGTTTATCACTCATCTGTGCGATACGCTAGATGGCCCTTGCAATTATGAAGGTGATAGCATGGTGCAGATCCACACTGGCATGGCTATTAGTGAGTCTGACTTTAATCGGGTGGTTGACCTCTTGATCAACGCAATGAATGAGGTTGGGATTGCTCACTCTGTACAAAATCAAGTTCTGGCCCGTCTAGCGCCGATGCGAAGTGAAGTGATTAAGTTGTAGACTCAATAGCAAAAGGCTTGCAGGAGAGATTATTTTTATTTTGTTAATAAATCTCCCGTAGTTGACTTATTGTATTGTTTTTCAGTGTTCAAACTTTTTCCCTAATTGAGTAAAGAAAAAGCTGAATTTAGGTGCTTATTTCTGTAGTCTAACAGCTAAATTATCGTAAACTTCGTCACGGTTTTAGCAATAAATGAATGTCATAATGAGTTACAACTCAAACCGTGCTGATTAAAAAGAGAACCAAGTTGAAAAAAGTTATCACATTTGGAACCTTTGACGTATTCCACGTTGGTCATGTCAATATTTTAGAGCGAGCGAAATCACTGGGTGATTATCTCATTGTAGGTATTTCATCAGATGAACTTAACTTGTCGAAAAAAGGTAGAAATCCAATATACTCAATAGCAGATCGCCTAAAAATCATTAGCTCATTGCGATTTGTAGATGAGGTGTTTGTGGAAGAATCTCTGGAGCTAAAAGCGCAATATATCAAAGACTTTGATGCCGATGTGCTGGTGATGGGTGATGACTGGAAAGACAAGTTCGATGTGTATAACGATATCTGTGATGTGGTTTACTTAGAGCGTACCCCATCAATTTCAACAACGGAAATAATAGAGGTCGTGCGCAGACCCGAAGGAAAGTAATAGCATGAAGCATGTGGTAGATAGGGATTGGCTCTTTGCAAATCTTGGCAAAGTGAAAGTATTGGATGCTGGCATTGTGAAACCGGGGCAGCCAGGCCCTTATAACGCCCCTGCAATCATTCAAGGTGCGCTGCGTTTTGATATTAGTGGCGCACTGGCTAATCCCCATGCTACATCACCCAATATGTGCTGCAATCCAGCTCAATTTCAAGCAGAAATGCGACAACTTGGTATTAACCAGAACGATGTGTTAGTCGCTTACGATGATAAGGGCATGTTTAGCGCTGCCAGAGCTTGGTATATGCTGAAAATGATGGGTCATAAACAAGTGTATGTGCTGGATGGCGGGCTACCCACTTGGTGTGAAAGGCAATACCCGTTGAGTCAAGCATACGCGCAAGCTGAACAAGCAGAAAATTTTGTCGCTGCATATGATGAAACTGCATTTGTTGATAAAGCAGCTGTGCTTAGTAATATTGACGCTGAACTGAGTTGCTTATTTGATGCTAGAGGGGCAAAGCGTTTTACTGGAGAAGAGGCTGAGCCTCGTGCAGATATGCGCAGCGGCCATGTGCCTAAAAGTAAAAACCTACCATACACGAGTTTGTTAAATGCTGATGGCTGCTTTAAACCACTCACTGAGCTTGAAGTGTTATATAGCGACTTATCAAAGGATAAAACTAAGCCTCTGATATTCTCTTGTGGCTCAGGTGTTACAGCTTGTATTTTAGCGCTGGTGGCTGACGAGCTAGGTTATAAACATTTGACGGTATATGACGGTTCGTGGAGTGAATGGGGCGCTGATCCCGATGTGCCTGTTGAGACGAGTTATACCACTATTTAAAATGAAAAAGGTGCCAATGGTACCTTTTTCATTTGCGAAGCGAGCTATTTCCTCGCTTTAAAATAGATCACTTAATTAAGTTAGTATTACTTATGATAAGCAAGGCAAGCTTCAACTTCATTCTTTGAACCTAAGATAACACCAACACGTTGGTGTATTTCTTCAGGTTGAATATCCAAAATGCGTTCACGCCCAGTGTGGGCAATACCGCCAGCTTGCTCGATGAGCATAGCCATTGGGTTTGCTTCGTAAAGTAGGCGAAGTTTAAACGGCTTGTTTGGATCTTTACGATCTTCAGGGTAAGTGAATAGTCCGCCACGGCATAATACGCGGTGAACATCGCCAACCATTGCCGCTATCCAGCGCATATTAAAGTTCTTACCTCTAGGTCCTGTTTCACCCTCAAGCAGATCGGCAATGTAGTTTTGCATTGCTGGTGTCCAGTGGCGTTGGTTCGAGGCGTTAATGGCAAACTCTTTCGTGTCTTCAGGGATCGCAGCAAAATCTTGTGTGAGTAGGAAACTGCCGTGCGTCTTGTCTAGTGTAAACAGACGAGTTCCCTTACCCGTTGATAGGGCTAACATGGTCGATGGGCCATATAACACATAGCCTGCTGCAACTTGTTTATGGCCAGGTTGCATAAATATCGCGGGATCGCTAGGGTCTGAACCTTCAGGCGCTTCCATTATAGAGAAAATAGTGCCGACTAGTGAGTTAATGTCAGTATTTGATGAGCCATCGAGCGGATCGAAAGCGACAATATAGTTTGCTTTTGGGTTACCGGCGACAGTGTAATCTTCTTCTTCAGAAGCGATGGCTTTGACATAGCCAGATTCAAGCAAAATATCTTTCAATAGTTGATTTGAAAGTACATCTAGCTTCTTTTGCGTTTCACCTTGAATGTTCTCATCTAAGGTTGAACCTAATACACCTGAAAGTGCACCTTGGCCAACACGGAACGATATTTCTTTACATGCCGCGAGAATGGTTCGGATTAGAGAAACCAACTCACGAGAGCAACCATCTTCAATTAACACCGGAGGGAGTCTACGCATTTTTTAAATCCTGATCACTTTGTGTCTATGGCAATAAATAGTGTGAGAGGTGCCATAAACTGCGCTGTAATTCGTCTTGAAAGACTGTAAATTGTATACGATTTAATATACAACTGGGGTTAAGCCTCAAAACCATAAATAACAAAGAGCAGCCATGAGAAAAATAACGTGCTTCACTCAAACTGTATCCGCTTTGCTACTGTGTATGATAACCCAAGCACACGCAGCAATTAAGTCTATTGATGAATTTACTGCCAGTTTTAATCATCACCCCGGTTTTTACGCCTTCTATAGCGATGATTCGAGCGGCAAACTGTACTTAGACATCGACAAACTCGATGCCCCTTTCTTGCTACAGCATAGTTTACCTTATGGTGTGGGTTCGAATGATATCGGTTTAGACCGCGGCCAGTTAGGCGGTACGCACTTAGTTCAGTTTGAACGTTTTGGTGATAAGGTGATGCTACGTGCTATCAATACTTATTATCGCGCAAGTGCGAACAATATGGCCGAAAAGCAAAGTGTTAAAGAAGCTTTTGCCTCAAGTATTCTGCACGGGTTTAACGTGGTTGCAGAAGATAATGACAGTGTTTTGATTGATTACACGCCTTATTTACTCAGCGATGTACATGGGGTTTCTCGCACGTTGGCAAATCGTAATCAAGGTAGTTTTAGCCTAGACTCAAGCCGCAGTGCTGTGTTTATGCCGCGTTCGAAGGCATTTGTTAAAAACACAGAACTTGAAGCGGTGTTGACATTCAAAGGCACAAAGCCTGGTGAATATGTACGCCAGGTAAGTGCAGACCCTTATGCGCTTACTGTACATCAACACCATTCTTTAATTGAGCTGCCTGACGATGACTACCAACCACGTGCGTTTCATCCGCAATCGGGTTATTGGAGTATAGAGCATAAGGATTATTCGGCACCGCTTGGGCAGTCAATGTTTGTGCGTTATATCCCACGCCACCGTTTACAGAAAAAAGACCCAACCGCAAAAGTCTCAGAGGCCGTTGAGCCAATCATTTACTATCTAGATCCAGGGGTACCAGAGCCCGTCAAAACAGCATTACTTGATGGTGCTAAATGGTGGGACCAAGCATTTGAAGCAGCTGGCTATAAAAATGCGTTTCAAGTCAAAGTGCTCCCTGAAAATGCCGATCCCATGGATATTCGCTATAACGTGATCCAGTGGGTGCATCGCGCAACGCGAGGATGGTCATATGGTGCGTCGGTGATAGATCCACGTACCGGTGAAATTTTAAAAGGTCACGTGACGCTAGGTTCGTTGCGTGTACGTCAAGATATTCTTATTGCTGAGGCACTTTCTGCACCTTTTGTGGAAGGTAATGATGTGACAGAGCGACTTCATGCGATGGCGCTAGACCGTATTCGTCAGTTGAGTGCGCATGAAATTGGCCATACATTGGGTATTGCACACAACTTCTCAGCGTCAGTAAAGGATCGCGCGTCAGTCATGGACTATCCTCATCCGCTGGTGGGATTTGAAAATGGCCAACTTGATATCACTAAGGGCTATGCCAAAGGCATGGGCGCGTGGGATACGCAAGTGATCAAATATGGTTACAGCGATTTCAGTGGCATTGATGAAGCAACTGAACTCGCGGCTATTCTCGCTGAGAATAAGGCACAAGGGCTTGAATTTATCTCAGACTCAGACGCCAGAGCACAGGGCGGAGCGCACCCAACGGCGCACCTTTGGGACAATGGTGCGGATCCTGCTGCCGAATTACTACGCGTGCTGGATGTCCGCAAGCAAGCATTGGATACCTTTGGTATTAACAGCATTAAAAAAGGAGTTGCCCTGTCGCAGCTAGAGGAAAAACTGGTACCACTGTATCTTTTCCACCGTTATCAGGTTGAAGCCGCAGTAAAATTGATTGGCGGCGTGGACTACGACTATGAAGTCCGTGGTGATGAAGTGATAAAAGGCGCGAAAGTAGTGGCTAAGGAGACACAGCACAATGCGGTAAATGCGCTTTTGAGTACGCTGTCACCTGCGGCTTTGACTATTCCTGACTCTATTCTGGCGTTAATTCCTCCTAAGGCTTACGGTGAGTACAAAACTCGCGAAAGTGTTAAAGGAAGAACAGGGCTAACTCTAGATGCGATGGCATTACCAGAAGTCGCTGCACAGCATAGCCTTGACCTGCTGCTTAATCCACAGCGATTAAACCGTCTTGCACAGCAGCATGCGCGTGATACTCAATACTTTGGTACACAAGCACTTTTAAATGCATTATATCAGCAGATATTCGCTCAATCAGGCCGCAAAGGTATGGCTGAAAAGTTACAGCAACGCGTGCAATACCTAAGTGCAACTAAGCTAGTAAAACTGAGTAACGACGATAAAGTTGCACCTGAAGTGCAGGCGCAATTAAAGTTTTATTTAGCAAAAGTAGCAAAAGACTTTAATCAGTCGTCGGTATTTAGTGATGTGGCATTCGATCAAGCGTTTAAGCATATGCTAGCGCAGCAAATCAATCACTACCTAGATTCAGGCGAGTGGCCTGAAAGCTTTAAGGCGCTTGAAATGCCACCAGGCTCACCAATCTAGCCTTTAAAGCGAAGCTGAAAAGGGCGCTCGGGTGAGCGCCCTTTCTAATTATGATTAAGCAAAGCAACTTTCTCTTATTAGTTGTTTAATAATATCCTGACTTGGCTGGATTTTTTCCATTGCTAAAAACTCGTTGGGTTGGTGTGCTTGATTAATCGAACCCGGTCCCATAACGATAGTTTCGCAGCCTAGCTGCTGTAGAAATGGTGCTTCGGTGCAATAGTTTACAGCAATTGCTTGTTGTCCTGACAGGCGCTCAGCCATTTTCACTAAAGCAGAATCCGTTGAGCCGGTAAAAGCAGGAATGGGTTCGTGCATATCTATAACTGACACACTATTTGGATAATGTGTGTTGATGGGGCCACAGCTGCGGTGAGCATGGCTTGTAGTTCTTTGATGCTTAAACCAGGCAAAGGGCGCATATCAATATGTAGTTCACAACAGCCACAAATACGGTTGGCATTGTCGCCACCATGAATGTGTCCAAGGTTTAGAGTTGGGTAAGGAATAGCAAAATGCGGAGTTGAATATTTATTCTTTAATTCTTCTCTTAATTTTAATAAATTTGCAATCACCTGATGCATGATTTCAATGGCATTTAAGCCGCGCTCCGGATCTGAACTATGGCCTGAGCGACCAACGATACGGATGGCGGTCGTCATATGACCTTTGTGGGTAAATACCGGCACCATATCCGTGGGCTCTCCGATAATACAGCGCGCCGGTTTCAAGCTTGGATGTTTAGCAATTTCCTGAGCGCCAGCCATAGTGGTTTCTTCATCGGCGGTGGCTAAAATCATGATAGGTGCACTTTGCTGTAATTCATCAAGCTCTGAGATTGCATTTAATACAAAAGCAAAAAAACCTTTCATGTCAATGCTTCCAAGACCATATAATTTATTATCTTGCTCGCTTAATTTAAAAGGATCAAATTGCCAGCGGCTATCGTCGAATGGCACGGTATCCGTATGGCCGGCCAACATTAACCCACCATCGCCACTACCTCGCCTTGCAATTAGATTATATTTTCCTTTTGCATGTTCAAGCTCTGTTACTTCAACGGTAAACCCTAACGTTTCGCACCACTGTGCGAGTAGATGGATCACATTCTGATTGCTCATGTTGAGACTTTCTTCTAATGCACTGATAGATGGCGCGGCGATCAGTTGCTGATACATTTCCATAAAAGCGGGTAATTTCATAAAAATTCCTAAAATACTTATTCAAAGTTCTTGCATAAAAATATAAAGATGTTTAGAGTGAATATCAATTCACTTTTTTAGCATAAATATATTTTGGAACAGCAATGCGACGATTTGACTTCAACAACTAGCAGAACCAATCCAAATCAAACTTTTTTAATCTTGAGAACACTATGTTGAAAGTATCTATAATCGGAGCGAGCGGCTACAGTGGCGCTGAGCTTGCTAAGCTGGTTGCCAAGCATCCTGCCTTCACACTTGCGCATTGCTTTGTATCTGAGCAAAGCTTAGACAAACACAAATTCATCAGCGATTTATATCCAGAATATTCGGGCTTGCTAGATATTGAGCTGCAACCCTTAAATGAGCAAGCTTTTTCATTGATAGAGCAATCATCGGACTATGTGTGTTTATGCACGGATCACAAGGTTAGCGTGGAACTTGCACCGGTATTTTTACAGATGGGCAAACGGGTTTTTGACCTATCTGGAGGTTACCGTTTATCTAGCAATGAAGACTACGAAACTTACTACGGTTTTTCTCACCCACATCAAGACTGGTTAGCGCAAGCGCAATACGGGTTAGCTGAATGGTATGGCGATGCTATTAAAACGGCAAAGTTAGTGGCGGTCGCGGGCTGCTATCCGACTGCGGCACTCAATGCACTTAAGCCATTACAACAAGCTGATCTGATAACAGAGCAGCCAGTTATCATCAATGCTGTTTCTGGTGTTACCGGCGCAGGAAGAAAAGCGAATGTCGCCACACACTTTTGCGAAGTATCTCTTGCACCATACGGTTTGTTTACGCACAGACATAGTCCAGAAATAGAAAAATACCTTGAACACCCAGTGTTGTTTACGCCGCATTTAGGGAATTTTAAGCGTGGTATCTTGGAAACGATCTACGTCACTCTGAAAGAAAATGTCACACCAAATCAAGTCGATGCCGCTTACCAGGTGCTTGCCGATGAGCCGCTGATCAGGTTAAAGGGGAGTCAACTTCCATCAATCAAAGCCGTTGAAAATCAACCTTTTGTGGATATTGGTTGGCAGCAAAAGGGCAATCAACTGATCGTGGTTGTCGCGATTGATAACTTGCTTAAAGGGGCTGCAGGCCAAGCATTACAGTGTATGAACTTGGCGGCGGGACTTGAGCATTATCAAGGTTTAGGAGTATCAGCATGAGCAAACAAACTTGGGTGATAAAACTAGGTGGCGCGGTGTTGAATCAAGAGGGTGCAGCGCAAGCATTGTTTTCAGCTATCAAGCAAATTCAACAGGATGCACCACACAAGCAGTTTGTGATTGTTCATGGTGGCGGGGCGCTGGTTGATAAGTGGCTGACCGATGCCGGTTTTGCTACTGCAAAACATCAAGGATTGCGGATCAGTCCGCAAGAGCAAATGCCCTATATTGTTGGTGCACTTGCAGGCTGTGCTAACAAGCAACTGATGGCGGACGCCATTACCGCCACGCTCAAGCCCGTTGGGCTGTGCTTATATGATGCAGGGTTTACCACAACTCAAAAACTAAAAGCGCTTGGCCGTGTGGGTAGCTGTGAAGCGAGTGTAGGTGGCATGCTTGAAGCAGTGTTGGAGTTTGATAGGTTGCCTGTTGTTAGTTCAGTAGGTATTGGCGCTGACGGCCATTTATACAACGTGAATGCGGATGAAGCAGCAGCTGCTATCGCCAGTAAACTTGGTGCAGAACTTATTTTTATGACTGACGTTGAGGCGGTACTTGATGGCGATAAACAGCCATTAAATCAACTTAACGCGGAACAGATTTCAACGTTAATCGCGCAAAAGGTCATTCTGGGCGGGATGGAGGTCAAAGTTAAGACCAGTCTTCACGCTGCCCAACACTTACGACGAGGGGTGTACATCTCTAGCTGGCAAAAGCCAGAAAATTTAATTGCGTTGCTCAATGGTGAGCACGTAGGTACACAAATTCTGCCGTAGGAAAACATCATGACTAAACATTTTTTAACTGGTTTGGAATTAGACCAAACTAACGTTTTAAACTTATTAAAGCTTGCAAAAAATATTAAAAATCAACCGCAAGAATATAACCAAGCCTTAGCTGGCAAGTCGATTGTCACGTTATTCGAAAAGCCGAGCTTAAGAACGCGGCTATCGTTTGATATCGGTATCCACAAATTAGGCGGCCATGCTGTGTATTTAGATCAGCAAAATGGCGCAATGGGGGCGCGTGAATCCGTAAAAGATTTTGCGCTTAATATTTCGACTTGGGCCGATGGCCTTGTGGCTCGTGTAAATCATCATAGTACGCTTGAGACGCTCGCTGAGTTTTCGTCTGTGCCAGTTGTGAATAGCCTATGTGATTTATATCACCCTTGCCAAGCGTTGGCTGATTTTCTCACCTTATTTGAAACTTACGACGATGTCAGTCAGATCAAAATCGCTTATCTCGGTGAAGGCAACAACGTAACGCATTCATTAATGTTGCTTGCAGCAACATTAGGCACTGATTTTGTGGCGGTTTGTCCTAAAGGCCATTCGCCAGATGCACAGATTGTAAAGCAAGCTGAACAAATTGCGGCGGTAAATGGCGCCTCGGTCCTTGTCAGTGATCGGGTAGAAGCGGCGGCTGGCGCCAATGTGCTCTACGCTGATACTTGGGTTTCGATGGGGAATAAAACACCACTTGAACAGGTGAAAGACACCTTTATGCCATATCAAATCAACCAACAATTGGTTGAGGCTTGTGGCGCACAAACCATTTTGCACTGCCAGCCAGCACATCGTGAGTTTGAAATTACTTCTGAAGTGATGGACGGGCCAAAGTCAAAAATTATTCAACAAGCTGAAAACCGCATGCATGCCCAAAACGCATTGCTGGTATCGCTGTTAAACAAAGATTACGTTTGAGGTTAAAGAACATGAGCAAGATTAAAAAAGTGGTACTGGCTTACTCTGGTGGATTAGACACATCAGCGATTGTGCCATGGTTAAAAGAGAACTACGGTTGTGAAGTTGTCGCCTTTGTTGCCGATGTAGGTCAGGGTGAAGAAGAACTGGTTGGGGTTGAAGAAAAGGCAATCGCATCAGGTGCCTCTGAGTGCTATATCGTCGACTTAAAAGAAGAAATGGTTAGCGACTACATTTATCCAACTCTTAAAACTGGCGCTATCTATGAAGGGACATATTTACTGGGTACTTCGATGGCGCGTCCTATTATTGCCAAAGCTCAAGTAGAAATCGCCCGTAAAGTTGGCGCGGATGCACTTTCTCATGGTTGTACAGGCAAGGGGAACGATCAGGTGCGTTTTGAATCTTGCTTCTCAGCGCTTGCGCCTGACCTTAAAGTGATTGCACCATGGCGTGAATGGTCACTATCAAGCCGTGAATCACTGCTCGACTATCTGGCTGAGCGTAATATCCCTTGTGCAGCCTCTGCTACTAAAATCTACAGTCGTGATGCCAATGCTTGGCATATTTCTCACGAAGGTGGTGAATTGGAAGATCCATGGAATGAGCCAAGCGGTCAGGTTTGGACCATGACTAATTCTCCAGAAGCTGCACCGGATCAGCCTGAATATGTGTCGGTGTTAATCGAAAAGGGTGAAATCACCGGTGTTAACGGTGAGCGTTACAGTCCTTATCAGTGTCTAGTTAAGTTAAACGAGATTGCAGCGCCGCACGGTGTTGGTCGTGTGGATATCGTTGAAAACCGTCTCGTCGGCATGAAATCTCGTGGCTGTTATGAAACACCGGGAGGCACTGTGATGATGGCTGCGTTACAAGCGATTGATGAGCTGATCTTAGACAAATCTTGTCGTAAATGGAAAACCGCGCTTAGCGAAGAGTTTGCACACTTAGTTTATGATGGTCGCTGGTTTACCCCACTGAAAGATTCAATTCTAGCTGCTGCAGAGTCATTCGCACAGCAGGCAACTGGCGAGGTGGTACTTAAGCTTTATAAAGGCCACGTACATGCAGTGCAAAAGCAATCAATCAATAGCTTATACAGCGAAGATTTTGCCACATTTGGTGAAGATGACGTATATGACCAATCTCATGCGGAGGGATTCATTCGTCTATTCTCACTATCTAGCCGGATAGCGGCGTTAAACAAGCAAAAGCAGTCTTAAGGTAGGAGAGCGAGATGGCATTATGGGGCGGCCGTTTTTCATCAGGTCCTGATGAGGCATTTAAGCAATTTAATGATTCTCTGCCATTTGATTATCAATTGGCAGAGCAAGATATTGTTGGCTCTATCGCTTGGGCGGGTGCGCTAAAGCAAGTAGAAGTATTAACTGAAAGCGAACATCAGCAGATCATCGCTGCGCTGAAACAGCTTTTGGATGAAGTGATTGCTGATCCGCGTAGTGTAGCAACTGCGGGACATGAGGATATTCATTCTTATGTTGAAGCTAAACTTATCGACAAAGTGGGTGATTTAGGTAAAAAGCTGCACACAGGTCGAAGCCGTAACGACCAAGTAGCCACTGATTTTAGACTGTGGAGTCGTAAAACTGCGCAGCAACTGCTTGTGGCACTGAGTTCACTCAAGCAAGCTTTGGTTACACTTGCAGAGCAGGAGCTTGGTACTATTTTACCAGGCTACACCCATTTACAGCGTGCTCAGCCAGTACTCTTTAGTCATTGGTGTATGGCTTACGTTGAGATGATTGAGCGCGATGAGTCGCGCTTAAATGATGCGCTTGAAAGGTTAAATGTGTGTCCACTTGGCTCAGGTGCACTCGCGGGGACTGCTTATCCTATCGACCGTGAAGTGTTGGCCGTTAACCTTGGCTTTAGAGAAGCCTCTCGTAATAGTTTAGATGCGGTCTCTGATCGTGATTTTGTGGTTGAGCTACTCAGTTGTGCGTCTATTTCAATGATGCATTTATCTCGTTTTGCTGAAGATTTGATATTTTACAATTCTGGTGAATCTGGATTTATTGATCTGGCCGACAGCGTGACGTCCGGCTCATCCTTGATGCCACAGAAAAAGAACCCTGACGCCTTAGAGCTGATCCGCGGCAAAACTGGCCGAGTTTTTGGTGCCTTTAGCGGCATGATGATGACGCTTAAAGCTTTGCCTTTGGCCTATAACAAAGACATGCAGGAAGACAAAGAAGGCCTATTTGATGCCATGCCAACTTGGCTTGCGTGTATTCATATGGCTGAAGCATGTGTTAAAGGCATTAAGGTTAATGGTGATAAAACGTTAGCGGCGGCAAAAGGTGGTCACGCCAATGCAACTGAGCTTGCGGATTATCTCGTTGCTAAGGGAATACCGTTTAGGGAAGGCCACCACATCGTCGGTGAATTAGTGCAGTTGGCTATTAGTAAGGGGCAAAACCTCGAGGATCTGAGCTTAGAAGAATTCCAGCAAGTCAGCGCTGTAATTGCAGAGGATGTCTACCCTGTACTCGAAATTGACGCTTGTATTGCCGCTCGTAAAGCATTAGGCGGCACTTCATTGCCACAAGTAACTAGTGCCATTAAAACGGCAAAAAAAAAGCAAAAAATCTTAGTACGTGATGCCAATTTAGATGATGTTGAAGCCATTGCAGGATTGATTCAATACTGGGCTAAAGTAGGTGAGAACCTACCGCGAGCGAAAAGTGACATGATCCATAGTATCAATGAGTTTGCGGTAACTGAGGTCGATGGCAAAGTGACCGGGTGTGCATCTTTGTATATTTACGACACTGGGCTTGCTGAAATTCGCTCTTTGGGTGTAAATCCCGAAAGCGAAATAAAGGGACAAGGGCAACTTTTAGTCGAGCATTTACTGGTGAAAGCCAAAAAATTGGCACTCAATCGTATTATTGTGCTAACTAGAGTGCCTGGCTTCTTTATGAAACAAGGTTTTAACAACTGTACCAAAGATAGCTTGCCTGAAAAAGTGATGAAAGACTGTGAGCTGTGCTTGCGTAAAGATAACTGTGATGAAATTGCGATGGATTTCATTATAAAACAAACATCTAGCTTAAGTATTCCATGTAAATTTGTGGCTTAACACTAAGCTTTTATAGAATCAGAAAGAGCGCTAGTAAGCGCTCTTTCTGTATGTAAATCAACCGATTGAATTTGTCTCAATGAATATTGGCATACCCTGTGCTTAATTAATCCCGATAATTTTTAGATGACTCACTTTTAGAGTTAAGACTAATTTGTAAATATTGAGGGAAATTTCATGATAAGAACAATCCTAGCGAGAAAAAATCAAGCTAAAACAACTGGTCAAGTAAAGTCGCTTTCTGATAAGGTAATTCAATCTGGAAGTAAACTTGAGATGGTATCTGGCGCACGTGGAAGTGTAATTACTCCACCTGGGTCTAAAGATCCGCACTAATGATTAATGTTAATTTATGATTTTTTTGGTATGAGTATAGGAGCCCTTGTAATATGGGGCTTCTTGATGGCTTCATTACTACATTTATTTTTTTATATACTAAAAGTCCAGAAAAATTTACAGCTACTCGTCGCTTCTATCCTGTTATTTACCTCCTACTTTGTAAGTGATTTTATCATTGTTTCTGATAGTTACAACACAGCTATTCACGGGATATTTGCTTTGTTTGATCTCTTTACTTTGTTAGCTCTTTTTCTTGTCACTTATACATTTTTTAAAGATGAAAAGCTTGAGGTCGGCGTTTTATATACCATGATAGGTTTGACTGTTAATACTGTTATGTTCTTCTTTATGTATATTGATACATATGTTTATGAAAATGTAACACGCTGGTTATTATGGTATTTGTACTCATATATAGTGATTTCTGTGGACTTTATTATGGTTACTTCTCTATTAGTCAATAAAGATTGGTTAGGTATTAAATGGGCTATAAGTAAGGTGAGAGCTAGGGTAGCTTGAAGTTGTGGTCGATTTTCACTATTTGTTTTACTTGTTTCTTAGTAGTTTGCACTCATGGATTCTACTTTTTGTGGCACTCTTTAACTTTGTTCGAGCGACTAAAAACCCTAAATTTAAGCAGCTCAGTGGCATTTCATTTCTCCTCGCAGGTTCATATTTTCTCACAATACCTACATTTTATTTTTGTGAGTCAAAAGGCTGGTTAACTGGTACAGCGGGGTTCTATGATCTTTCAATTTACTTTATATTTTTATTCTTAGATATTTCTACAATACTTTTGTTAGTAAAGCTATTTAAGTTTCCTGAGTATCGACTGACAAAAGTAGTGAAATTCTATACGATAGGTTTTTTAACTGTAAACTCACTTCTTTTTGCTTTAATTATAAATGAGGATATTATTACTAATCACCGAGTGGATAAAGATTATCGTGATTGGGTTTACTGGTTATACACTATCGGAATGTATATAACCGATTGGCTTTTAATTGTAGTTTTGCTTATTCCTAAGGACTTTCTTGGATTATACGCCATAATAAAAGAGCGGCGATGGCCGCTCGTTAAAACTGATATTCCACGCTCAACGTGAGTGCTGCGTGGCTTTCGCCTTCTTCCTGAGACTTATCTTGCCATGCTTTTACGCCTATTTTTGCAAGCGCGCCAAACACGCCTTGTTGGTAACCGAGCTCAAGCTGGTTTCGTTCAACGTCTAGTGTTTCAAATTCAACTCGTTTTAGTTTGGCATAAGCACCAATGCCATCTGTGCTGAAGTAATCTAACGCGAGGGTGAGGTTTTTAGCGTCCAATCCCGAGCTTGCTCCAAGCCAGAGGTCGCGCTCACTGTAATTCGCTGAATCCACGGCATTATCTCTTGGGCAAAGCGCGAGCTTTAGCTTGTCTTTACAATCAATGCTTGTATCTGAGTATTCAATAAAGCTCTTGAGACGATAGTCTTTCCCACCCCAAAAGCTTTCAATACCTAGGGTGTACATTGGATTGCTTGGTAATGCACCACTGTCGTTATTGCCTGCAAACTCACCGTATAAAGCGAGCGGTTGATTAGCTATCCGAGTGGAATATTTGAAGTCAACGCTGGTGAGTCGTTGCGTTTGCTTTTCGCTTTCAAGGTTTTGCTGCTGATAAACAAAGTCGCTGGATGTTGTACTAAAGCCAAGTTCTAGCCCTTGAATTGGAAAGACAGCCGCTCTAAATCCCCAAAAATCGCCATCCTTTTTACTGGCTATATTCGGGCGTTGTTTTGCCATAATAGCCGTCACTTGCCAAGGGCCAACGAAAGAGAAAAAACTCGGTCCAATATAGTTATTATTGGCACGACTTAAACGAACCGCCTTCATTGGCGCTGCGTTGTTTGAAAGCATTAGCGCATTTTCGTTGCTCGGTCCCCACCAGTAACTGAGTCGCTCAGCGCTGAGAGACCAATTACCAAACAGCACTGCAAGGTGGCTGCCGTGGTGATTAACGTATTTTCCATCTTGGCCTTCATCTGCGTAGTTAACCGCAACTTTGGCGCTAACAGCACCGCCAGTAATAACGCCATAAGTACGTAAGCCAGAACGTTCATTTTGACGTTCACCAAAGCCTGTTGAGCGCTCTTCAGCACCGTTAAAATGTGCTTTTACACTACTGTATCTTTCTCTTTTTGCTTGTTTTAGTGCATGGCGTAAATGTGCCAATGCAAAGCTTGCGGTTTCAGAGAGATTTCTGTCATCAATAGCGGCAAGGTCATTAACAATGCCGCTCCACAGCAGAGGATATTGATTAACTGGACGATTTATCACGCCTTCTGCAACCAATAAATCTATGCTGTGTTTAAGCTCACTTTGCGACACCTCTATCCAAGGTGAAGCGTGCGCATAAGTACCAACCAATACGGCTAGGGATAATAAGCACTTTTTCATCCGTGTAGTTTTTCCTCTAAAGCTTTGGCAACCAGCGGATGAACAAACTCACTGACATTGCCTTTATGAAGTGCAACTTCTTTTACTAAAGTTGACGAGATAAATGAATTCTTTTCAGATGGCGTTAAAAAGACGCTTTCTAAATCGGGATGTAAACGGCGATTCATATTAGCCAGCTGGAACTCATAATCAAAGTCAGACACCGCGCGAATGCCGCGGATCAGCACGTTGGCTTGTTGCTCTTTCGCTAAATCAACTAACAATCCTGAAAACCCAATCACCTTTACATTTTTATGTGACTTTAAAATTTCTTCAGCCAAAGCAACACGTTGCTCTAGTGAGAAACAAGGCTGTTTATTTGGGTTATGGGCAATTGCCAAGATCACGGTATCAAACATTTTTGCTGCACGTTTGATTAAGTCTTCATGTCCATTAGTGAGGGGATCAAATGTGCCTGGATAGAGGGCGATGACTTTCATAAGCGTAACTATGTTGAATTTTTTTCTATGGTAACAAGGTTTTTTTGAAAAAACACTGGTCAGCTTTGTCGGATCTAAGCTTATCTAGAGTTAAAATTAGTGCTATTTTTTTACATGGAGCGCGAAATAGCCTAGTAACCCTAGCTATAGCGCGACCACGTTATCAACAAAGATAGAGAATCGTAATGAATACCAAGGAAAAAATAATACGTACCAGCATCGCGTTATTTAATTTGCATGGAGAGCGCGCGATTACGACAAACCATATAGCGTCCAGTTTGGGGATTAGCCCTGGCAATTTGTACTATCATTTTAAAAATAAAGAAGACATCATTCGGCAAATATTCGCGCTTTACAGCGAGCATTTAAATACGCACTTTAAGCCACTGGAGCAGCACAACGAACCTCTTGAGCAGCTAACTCAATATTTAGACTCCTTGTTCGACCTGATGTGGCGTTATCACTTTTTCTACGACAACCTGACAGACATCTTGGCTCGTGATGATGAATTGAAAAAAAACTACATTGCTTTTCAGTCACGCTTACTTGAGCAAGTTAAAGCGGTAGTAATTGGCCTAAGAGATACGGGCGTGATCACCATAGATGATGACGATGCAAAAGAGCTCGCGCATATGCTGAAAATGACCGTTAGTTTCTGGACTCCCTATGTTAAAGCCAGAAGAATGACAGGCGTACTTGAGCAACAAGATATATACAATGGCATTGTTAAAGTTCTGATGATTTTTAAACCTTACGCGACGCCCATGAGCGCCCCGAAAGTGGCACAACTTCAGCAGCATTATCAAGCACTAGCTGAGGCGAGCTTACCGAGTATTGCTTAGCCTTAAATAAGTAAGCGGGTCTTTTGCTTGGGTGAGCCCGGGCAAAAGGCTTTGTAGAGCACAAAGGGAAAAGGTTTGTTTATTTCCTAATCGGCTCTGAGTTTGATATACTCGCGCGCCCGAACTGTCCTCGGTCAGTGTGCGCCACGATAAAGTCCGCTTAGGTCAAATCAGTGCGTCATCGCAACCGATAATCGATCTGTAGTAGAGTGACTTTTATGCTTAAATTTATCGTCAAATTACATCCCGAAATTGCTATTAAGAGCAAATCCGTCCGTAAGCGTTTTACCAAAGTATTAGAGAAAAACATCAAAATGCTGTTGGTTCGCGTTGACGAAAACGTAAAAGTTAAAAATAACTGGGACAATATCTCAGTGACAAGCCTGTTAAGTGACGAGAAAGCCCGTCTTGGTCTGATCGACCACCTTAAACGCACGCCAGGTATTGTGCAGTTTATTGAGGTGCAAGAAACACAGTTCGACACGCTTGATGATATCTACCAACAAACGATTGCTTTGGTTGAGCCATTAATCAAGGGCAAAACGTTTTGCGTGCGTGTAAAACGCCAAGGTAAGCATGAGTTTACTTCAAGCGACGTGGAGCGTTATGTTGGTGGCGGTTTAAACCAAAATGTAGAGGGTGCCAGCGTAAGACTGAAAAAACCTGATGTGACGGTTAAAATCGAAGTCAAAGACAATAAAGCCTACATCGTTCGTCACCAGCACTTTGGTCTAGGTGGCTTCCCACTACCAACGCAAGAAGACGTGCTATCTTTGGTTTCTGGCGGATTCGACTCCGGTGTTGCGACTTATCAAATGATGCGAAAAGGCGCGCGTACGCACTTTTTGTTCTTTAACTTAGGTGGCGCAGCCCACGAAATTGGCGTTAAGCAAGTAAGCCACTACTTATGGAAACAATTTAGCTCTACCCACAAAGTTAAATTTATTACGATTGACTTTGAACCGGTTGTTGCAGAAATTCTTGAGAATATCGAAAGCGGACAAATGGGCGTGGTACTAAAGCGCATGATGATGCGTGCAGGTGCTGTAGTCGCAGAGCGTTTAGGGATCCCTGCACTGGTAACTGGTGAAAGTATTGGTCAGGTATCGAGTCAAACCTTGGCTAACCTCAACGTGATTGACCGTGTTACAGAGATGCTGATCTTACGACCGCTTATTCAACACGATAAAGAAGAGATCATTCGTATTGCCAGAGCGATTGGCACCAACGAAATGGCAGAAGCAATGCCTGAATATTGTGGTGTGATCTCTCAAAAACCAACGGTAAAAGCACAGCTTCACAAGATTTTAGCGGAAGAAGAAAAGTTTGACTTTGATGTATTGAATACAGTTGTAGCTAACGCGACGGTAAAAGATATTCGTGACATTGAAGTTGAAGCAAAAGAAGAAGTGAAAGAAGCGGAGTCGGTAAGTGAATTACCAGACAATGCGGTGGTATTAGATATTCGTTCTCCAGAAGAGGAAGATGCCAACCCTCTAGAGCTAGATGGCGCACAGGTGATCCACTTACCTTTCTTTAGATTAGCCACTAAGTTTGGCGACTTACCACAGGACAAAGAATACTACTTGTACTGTTCGAAAGGCGTAATGAGCCAGTTACAAGCACTTATTCTGCATGAAAATGGCTATGCTAACGTCAAGGTGTACCGCCCTTAGAATAAAGCATGTTAACAAGCGTTGGGTGAGACTTTAGGATTTACCCAACGTACGCTTTTGTGGGGAGGTTATAGGTTGCCTGTTATTGCTTATTTATCCCTGCTTATTTGTTTACTAGGTATTTTTTGTAAGTCTCACTATTCATATCAAAGCGCGTCCACGCGCTCCTCGTTCATTCTTTTAAAACGACGCTCCGACATCATACTTAATCCCTAATTCGCTGTGTAAATAGTTTTGTGGGAGGCGGTTTACCCGCCGAGAAGTTAAGCTTATTGTCGCGCTAGCTGCCAGCGCTTATTCACTTCCTCGAGTAACTGTTGATTAAACGGCACATCGATATTTTGCTTCGCTGCTAGCTCGCAAATATACCCGCACATGGCGTCAATTTCTGTGCGTCGATTATTCGCGAGATCTTGATTCATTGAAGAGCGATTGTTTGCAGTTTGCGCCATTACGGTGTAAGCAAGCGTGACTAGCTCGCTAAGCGCTAAGTTTACGCCTGTACTTGCAGCCACTAGTTGTACTTCATTCATTAAATTAAGGGTTTGGGCTGCGTATTTGGGCTGTCTTAACTGACCATTTGCGACTTGCTCCAATGCACTTAATGGGTTAATGGCAATATTAACCGCCAGCTTTTTCCAAAGCGTTGGCATGATATCAAACGTGGTTTGGGCATTTTCAAATGTGCTAAACAGTTGCGAGAATACGCGCTGGTAGTGGCATTCAGCTGGTGAATTTAACGGCCCAAACCAAGTTGCACCTTGTCCTGTATGGTGCACAGTGTCTGCGACTTTATAGCCCGCAATGGATGTGCTTAAGAAGTAGGCGGATTGTGTTTTTTCAAGCGCTGCTAACTCACCAGACCAATCTACCATGCCATTATGACTAAGGATTAGCGTGCCATTTTTTGAAAGTGCAGGGCGAAGCGCTCGGAGTGCTTCGATGACTTGATATGCTTTAACGGGAATGATTATCGTATCTATACTGCTGGCAGGGAGTTCTGCAAGTGTTTTGGTGCTGCATGGGATGGTTTGTTGAATACTTGCTGTTTGATAGCGATAGGTCGCCGCGCGTTTATTTCGAGTGATCAGCGTAATTTGATGAGATTGACTAAGGTGCTGGGCGAGCAGTAATCCTATCGCCCCCTCACCTAAAATATGTATGTTAGCCATGTTTTCTGTTGCGCCAACTTGCCCAAATATAAAATAGAACAAAATAACTGACCGCACCGGCTAAATCAGCTAAAAAATCAGCGGTAGATGCTTGGCGATACGGCAGTGTATGTTGCATCCACTCAATTCCTGCACCATATAAGGACAGTAGCACGATGTGTGTCCATACTTTCACTTTAAAAGCATGATGCGAGATGAACGCAAGTACAAAAAAGACACCAAAATGCGCCACTTTGTCGATATTTGGAAACAGCTTTGGAGACAAGCTAATTTCCTTTGCGAATAGCACAGTACATATAATTAAGGAGATAATCAAAAGAGCTTTATAAACGCGCCGTGTCACAATACATCCTACTTCTGTATGACTAAGCGAGCAGTATACCATCGAAAACTGTCCATTGGGTGAACATCCTAATAAGCTGTTTAAAAACTTAAAGTAACTCAAATTAAGCATAAACTGCTATAATCGAGCCAAAATGACTTTAGGAGAGAAGCATGCCTTCATTTGATATTGTATCTGAAATTGATATGACAGAAGCAAAAAATACCGTAGACAACGCGGTTCGTGAGCTTGATACGCGTTTTGATTTTCGTGGCGTAGATGCGTCAATCGAGCTAAGCGGTGAAATGATCAACCTCAAAGCGGAAGCAGAACAGCAAGTTATGCAATTGTTCGATATGCTAGTGGGTAAAGCGGCAAAGCGTGGTCTTGATGTAGCAAGCTTCGAGTTAAAAGATATTGAGCGCTCTGGCAAATACGTATCGCGTAAGGTGGCGTTAAAGCAAGGTATCGACAAAGAGATGGCGAAAAAACTGGTTAAGCTGATTAAAGACTCAAAAGTTAAAGTTCAAGCATCAATTCAAGGCGATACGGTACGTGTAACGGGTAAAAAACGTGACGATTTGCAAGAAACTATGCAATTAGTTCGCACCGGTGAGCTTGGTCAGCCATTTCAATTCAAAAACTTCCGCGACTAGGGCCTGTTGACCTTTCAAGTTTGTTTTTGCAGCAGTTTGATTGGTATTTATGCAAGGCAGAGCCTGCGTAGCATAGTTATTCTATGTAAGTTAGGCGATAATACAGTAGAAATGCCAATCAAGCGCTGCCCTTTGGGTTCCCCTGAGTGCGCTTTGTTCATTGTTGCTCAACTTTTGCCTAGATTACTAGGCGACAAGTCGAGCGTCGCGATCAAAACACACTCAGGAGAACAAAAATCAAACAGCAAAGGTCAACAGGCCCTAGTTACGCTTTCCTTCGTTCCAAAAGTGCATAGATGGCACTTTTGGATTTCTAGACGTCCATTGACAATCATTCCGAAACCCAAGACAATAGCCTCGCATTTTCAAGGTGCTGTACACAACCTAGTGTGGTTGCTAAGTGTATAGATAATCGGGAAACTGGTGCGAACACAAGGGAACATCTAATTGCGTTAATCAATAATAAATTGAGTAAGACAGTTTATTACACGTGGTTAGTTTGGATCGGTTCTATGCCAGCGCTGCCCCCGCAACGGTAGAGTGAACTGCCAATCTGCAGATTTACTGAGCCCGGAGACCGGCCTTGAAACAGTCACTTTGTGTTCTTGTACGGTGGGTACAAGTTAGGGGAAACCATGTTAAATAAAACTGCTCTAAGCGCGGCGATAGCGACGGCGCTCTCTTTTTCAGTATTTGCTGATCAAAATGTTGAACATATCACTGTTACTGCCAATAAGTTTGAACAATCTCTAGAAAGCGCATTGTCTGCCATTACGGTTATAGATCGTGCTGAAATTGAAAAAAGCAATGTTCAAGATGTCGTATCGCTACTTGATAATGTCGCTGGTATTCAAGCGGTTAGAAACGGTGGCTTTGGCCAAAGCGTGAGTTTATTCCTACGCGGTAACGATGCTAAGCATACGCTAGTGTTAATCGATGGGGTTCGAGTGACGGATGCAAACTCCGGTGATAATTCGCTCACTAATTTACCACTTAATAGTATCGAAAGAATTGAGATCATTCGTGGTGCCAAAGCTGCGATTTATGGTTCAGATGCCATTGCTGGCGTGATTAATATTATTAGTCGCGAAGGGAATAACAATACTATCGCGCTTACGACAGGGAGTAACAATTACTCCAAGACCGAAGCGACGGTGAATTACAAAAAAGACAAGTTTAGTATTGCAGCTAATGCGGGTTACACCCATACCGATGGCTATGATGTGATAGAGAAAGATCCTGAAGCTGCAATCACAAAAAACCATGACCGTGATGGATATTATAACGGTAATGCCGGTTTAAATGTGCAGTATGGGGATGAAGAAAGCGGCATTTTTAGCTTGCGTTCACAATACAGTGAAGGAGAGGGGGAGTATGACTCTTTTGGTAGTGACGCTTACCGTTTCCATAACTACACTAATAAGTTGGCGTGGAAAAGACGTACTGACAAGTTTAGCCAAAGCGCGTCATACAGCTTAGGTAAAGAACAAAATGTTCAGATCGGTAATAGCGCCGACGACAATGCTTATGTCACTAAACGCAGCCAATTTGAATATCAGTCGCAATATAGTTTAACTGAAGCTTTGATCTTCACGGGTAACTTTACCTTTTTGAATGAAGATGTTGGTGATTCTACCGCCTCTTTTTCAGAGCCTGAGCGTGATAACTTATCTTTAGCACTTGGTGGGTTTTACAATGACGAAAATTGGCTAGCAGAGGTTGTACTGAGAACGGATGATTATGATTTTCATGGTCGTGCAAACACCTATACGGTCGCTGTAGGCAAGCAACTCATAGATGGCCTGAGTGTTAAGTTAAATCATGGAACTGCTTTTAGAGCACCTTCTTTATCACAGGCATTTGTGATTGATAGTCCTTACTATTTACCTAACCCAAATATTAAGCCGGAAGAAGCTACTAATAACGAAGTTATTGTCACATGGAGCGGCAAAAACTTCCGTGTGGAAGCTGCGGTATACGATAATCGTATTACCGATAAAATCGTTTATCAGCAAAATGATAAATGGAAATATATCCCTTACAATGTTCAGCGTGCCGACTTTGAAGGTGCTGATTTTTCTATCGAAATTGAAGATAACTTTGGTATCGAGCATACGGTAAATGCGAGCTATGTGAGTGCGAAAGACGCTGACACCGACAAGCAATTGCAGCGCAGAGCGAGACGTACCTTAACTTATTCAGTCAGTAAAGAGTGGGAAAATGTCGACGCAACCCTGACCTTAGTTCATAGAGGTAATCGCGACGATAAAGTATGGGGAGCTGAAGGTGCATATACAGTGACTTTACCGTCATATACGCTGTTTAACTTAGCTGCTAACTATACGTTTTTCGATGGATTCAAGTTAAATGGCCGAATTGAAAACTTAACCGATAAGCGTTATTTCAATGCCACAGCGGGCGAAGCAAAAGATGGCTCTTTACTGGGTTATAAACCTCCAGGCAGACAAGCCTACGTTGGCGTGAGCTACAGCTTCTAATACGTTAACAGCTTTTCAATACCCAAAGTGATCCATCTTGAGTAATGGATCACTTTTCATATTTATCATTTAGTTACATTACATTTGTAACTGGTGTTCTGCCTTATATGTGGTTGATAATAGATTTTATTTGTATTATTACTACCTTAAGGAAAAGAACATGAAGTCACTATTATTTGGGTTACTCACGCTTGGGATTGTCACATCAGCACAAGCCTCACTACCTAAAAACCAGCTTGAACCTCAATTTTCGACACAATCAATGACGGGCGATTTCGCTTGGTTTAACGCGCCATCGCAAACCTGTAGTCGGATCCGAAGCATGATGTACTATCGTCATCCTGGCAACGACCACCTAACGCCTATATCTGTGCCTGTGATTTATACCGGTGGCGAGTGTTGGTCTACTGGCAGGACAACGTCTAGCCAAGGTCCAAAGGAAATGTATACGCAGGTTTCAGATATCATTCATCAGCAATTTTCGAATGTGGAACATAACTACAAAGAGTTGACGACTGATATTGTCAACAATATTGCCGCGCAATCTAGTTCAAATAAAGTGAGCCACACCACTAGCCTCTACGGCACCATGCATATGAAAATCGCAGGTAGAGTCGATGCGCAAAATAAAGTGCCGGTGCTGATCGATGGCTTCGATCTGAAGTCTTACGCTAAGTTTCGTAAGAAGCAGCTTGGAATGAATATTTATATCCATGTCTATATTAACAACGAAAATGTCACCATAAAAGGTAAGTATGATGTACGTACCCAGCAACTTGAGCTGGATCCTTTAATTTCTAGCTTTAAGCCTGTGGTGACGACAAAAGTAGAGTTGCCGTGGATCCTCGATTTGATAGACACCTTGACTCCGGGGATTTTTGACAAGCTTTATACTGAATTTAGCCGTATTGTGATTGATGTGTTTGAGTTCTTAGGTGTGGATATGAGCGAAGATATTCCGCAGGTCATTAAACACAACGCACAGTTAATCAATTCAGGTGTGGTTCCGCTTAAAGGCTTAGATACCTTAAGACCTGGTGATACTGCGAATCTAGAAATGGAAGTCATGCGTGGGCATTTGCGGATTAAAGATGGCCGCACTAGCTTTTATGTATTTGCTATACCTATGTTGCCGTAAGCCGTGTGCCGAACGCAATCTACTGCGTTCGGCAAACAAGTTTAGTGCTTTAAATTTGCCGCAAAATGGCTTTCAAATTTTGCAATTTTAGGGGCAATCATCACGCTGCAATAGCCTTGATTTGGGTTTTCAGTGTAATAATCTTGGTGATAGTGCTCAGCAGGATAAAACTCAGGGGCTGGGCTCACCTCCGTCACTATCTTTTCACTCAACTGGCTTTGAAGCTGAGCAATACAATCTTGGGTTTGCTGCTGTTGCTGCTTGTCATGATAAAACACCACACTGCGGTACTGAGTACCAATATCGTTGCCTTGGCGATTCAGCTGTGTTGGGTCATGCAGCGTAAAAAACATATCAAGCAAAGTATCAAAGCTGACAATATTGGCATCAAATTGTAGCTGTACCACTTCTGCATGGCCACTGTCTCCTTGACATATCATTTGATAGGTTGGGTTGTCTGTGTGGCCTCCTGCGTAACCTGATTGCACTGACTCAACGCCATTGACGCGACGAAATGCCGCGTCAATACACCAAAAACAACCACCACCAAAAGTTGCGGTTTGTAAATTCGCCATTATACCTCCTGCTCAGGATGTTGTTTCGACTGCTCTTCCAGACGTTTTGTTGTCTCTTCTGGAGATTGCGTCTTCTTAGCTAGTAAAGTATAGGCAGTTGGGATAACAAACAAGGTCAAAATGGTGGCAACGCTAACACCGGCAAAAATCACGACACCGATCACCATGCGGCTTTCGAACCCAGGGCCTGTTGCAAACACAAGCGGGATAGAGCTCATCACGGTCGTTAGCGAGGTCATAATAATAGGTCTTAACCGCTGTGCTGCGGCATCAACAATGGCTTGTTCGAAGGCGATGCCTTTGTCGCGCAATTGGTTAGCAAATTCTACGATTAAGATACCGTTTTTGGCACTAAGGCCAATCAACATCACGATACCAATTTGGCTATAAATGTTTAGCGTGCTGTCGGTGATAAATAACCCATACATCGCACCAACTAAACCCAGCGGTACAGTGAGCATGATAACCAGTGGATGGACAAAGCTTTCAAACTGTGCGGCTAATACCAAGAACGTAACGGTGAGCGCCAGAATAAACACATAGGTCATCGCTGACGCGCCTTCATAAAACAGCTGCGACTCGCCCTTGTAGTCGATGGCACCGTCGATATCATTTTCTTCGGCGGCAACTGTATTTAAAAAGTCGAGGGCTTGTTCTAGTGTATAGTCGCCAGCGAGGTTTGCTGTAATAGTGATTGCGCGCATACGGTTGTAGCGGTTTAATCGAGAAGCCGTGGCCTCCTCTTTTATGGTGATCAAACTGTCTAACGGCACTAGCTCATCGCTACGAGATTTCACATAAATATCAGAAATATTATCTGGGGCAGAGAAATCGGCTTTGGTGCCTTTTAAGATCACATCGTATTCTTCACCGCGGTCAATAAAGGTGGTAACACGACGTTGTCCCAGCATGGTTTCGAGCGTTTGACCAATGGCACTCACCGACACGCCCAAGTCTGCGGCTTTGGTTTTATCAATGCTTATCAAAAACTGTGGGAAGGTTTCTTTGTAATCGTGATCGAGGCGAACCAGTCCTTTATTTTCACGTGCGCGTTCTAGAATGCGATCGCGCCATGCGGCCAACTCGTCATAGTCGTTACCTTGCAGTACAAACTCAATGGGGCGTGAGTTACCGCCGCCGCCAATACCACGGCGCATAATAGCAAAGGCGCGAATATCTGTAACATCCTGCATTTTACCGCTGATCTCATCCATGACTTCCCAAGTAGAGCGTTTTCGCTCATCCCAGTCTGGCATGCCGATAATCGCAACACCGCCTTGACCACCCCAACCAGGCACGCGAATAAGCACGCGGCTAAGCTCCTCTGAGTCTACATAAGGAAGCAGTCGCTCTTCAATTTTTGCCATATTTTGCGAGTTATTTTCGTAGCTTGCCCCTTCTGGGCCATTCATCATAACGAAGAAAGTACCACGGTCTTCTTTTGGTGTCAGTTCAGACGGGATCTGTTTAAACAGGCTATAGCTGGTAAAGCCCGCCAGTGCCAACATCACAATCAGGCTGTATCTACGCGATAAGTTGTCTTGTAAAACTCGACGATACCCCTGTTCAAGTCGACCAAATTGACGGTCCATCCACTGACTAAAGCGGTTTTCTTTATTGCTTGGTTTTAATACTTTGGAGCAAAGGGCTGGAGACAAGGTCAACGCGGTAATACTGGAAAACAGCACTGCAGCACTAACAGCAAAGGCAAACTCGGTAAATAGGGCACCAATACGACCATCCATAAAGACCAAGGGAATAAATACGGCAACCAAAACCAGCGTTGTTGCAATGATGGCAAAGCCTACTTCACGCGCGCCACGGTACGCTGCCAGTAACTTGGGTTCGCCAAGCTCGATGCGGCGGTAGATATTTTCAAGCATTACAATGGCGTCATCGACCACAAGGCCGATGGCAAGCACGAGTGCAAGCAGTGTCAGCAAGTTGATAGAATATCCCATGGCCAGTAAGAACATAAAGGTTGCAACTAAGGCAACTGGCACGGTAACAGCAGGGATCAGCGTAGCGCGGATATTGCCAAGGAAGATGTAGATGACGAGTACCACCAACGCCATGGCAATCGCAAGTGTGCTGTATACTTCAGCAATGGACTCACGGATAAAAATAGAAGAATCGTAGCTGTCTTCTATGGTAGTGCCTTGAGGCAGGTTGCGTTTTATTTTTTCAAGCTCTTTACGGGCATTGTCGACCACTTCTAGCGTATTGGCTTTGGCTTGCTTTACAACGCCAAGGCCAATCATATTTTTACCATTACCACGGAAGGTACTTTCGTCATCAGCGGCTTCAAGTACCACCTGCGCAACCTCACCAAGTCGCACCAAATAGCCTTGTTCGCCACGCTTAATCACTAGGTTGTCAAAGTCTTCTTGCGTTTTATAACTTCTGGCAATGCGAACAGAAAAATCACGGTCTACGGATTCTATTTCACCTGCGGGTAACTCTACGTTTTCTCTACGTAGCACTTGTTCAATATCACTACTGGTGACCCCACGAGCGGCCATCGCCTTTCGATCTAGCCAGATCTTCATGGCGTATTGACGTTCACCGCCAATACGCACATTCGATACGCCATCAACAACCGCCAAGCGGTCAACGATAAAGCGTTGGGCGTAGTCCGAAAGCTGCAAGGTATCCATGGTTTCGCTGTTGAGTACAAACCAAGCGATAGGGCTTTCGTCGCTGTTTGATTTCGATACTTCAGGCGGCCTGACTTGCTCTGGTAATCTATCCAGCGCACGAGAAACGCGCTCTCGCACATCATTTGCGGCAGCGTCGATGTCGCGATCGATATTAAATTCGATCGTGATATTAGAGCTACCGTTGCGGCTACTGGAGTTTATGCTTTTAATACCTTCGATCCCCGAAATCCGGTTTTCTAGTACTTGGGTGATCTTGGTTTCTACAACTTCCGCTGACGCACCTGTATAGTTAGTGCTTACACTGACTATCGGGGTTTCAATATCAGGGTATTCGCGCAGAGGTAGCATAGTGAATGCCACTAAGCCAAATGTTAGCAGCAGTAAGTTAATGACGATCGCGAAGATCGGGCGCTTAACCGCCGTATCAGTGATTCTCACGTCGTCTTACCCCTTTACCGCAACTTTTGAGCCTGAGCGGATCTTCATGGCGCCTTCCGTGATCACTTGTTGTCCCTCTGTCAGCCCTTCGTCAATCGCCACCCAGCCGCTAAAGCGAGTTTGCAGGTGTACTTCGCGTTGCTGCGCTTTACCTTGGTCGTCAATGACAAATACAAAGTGCTTATCTTGTCTTGGAATGATGCTTTTTTCTGGCACCACAAGGGCTTGTAATCGAGCCAGTTCAAGTCCCATATGTAGCAGCATTCCTGGGCGGAGTTTATGATCTAGATTGGTGAAGCTCGCTGTCACTCGTACCGAGCGAGTTTGTTCATTAATACGCGGATCAATATGAGAAACCTTACCTGAAAATACCTGCTCTGGATAAGCTTCACTTTGTGCATTCACTTGCATGCCAAGCTGTAGTTGCGCTAGGTATTTTTCTGGGACCTGAAAATCTACTTTGATGATACTAATATCGTCTAACGTGGTAATCACAGTACTGTTGTTAACGAAGCTACCAATGGAGATATTTCGAGTACCCAATAATCCATCGAATGGAGCATAAATGGTCATCTCAGCGAGTTTTGTTTTGGTGGCTTCCAATTGTGCGGTTAAGGTATCCACCTTCGCTGATTGCGCTTCTAGTTGAGAGCGAGCTGCCGATTGAGTTTTTGCAAGATCTTTAAGACGGTTTAGTTGTCTAATTTCTTCTTTTAGCGTCACCTTCAGCGCTTCGATATCGAGTTTCTCTTCCGCATCACGCAACTGGACTAGCTTGTCACCTTTTTTTACTACGTCTCCGTCATCGAAATATAGGGCTGCCACATAGTCGCTTTGGGCGCTACTCACGTTGATTGCTTGATTTGCTCTAGCGGAACCAATAGAGTGAACAGCAATAATACGCTCCTCTTTAGCTACAGTATGAGCTTGAACGGAGGTTACGGGTGTCGAGTTGCCACTCATTTTGCCTTCCGAGGCTGGTAAATATAAATAGCCGCTGATGACGACTAGCACTACAATGATAAAAGGAAACAGTGCTTTTCCTGATTGATGACGCATAAAAGTGACCCAGATTATAATTTGTCTCTAGTTTACAAAATTAAAGGCTAACAAAGTCGACGGCATATCCTGTAAATTTGTGCATTAAACGAAAATGTAATTCAATTTAAGTGTTTGTACCTAAATTAAATATTATGAAAAGCAGTCATTCATGTAAACGGTGTATCACAATACGTAAATTAGTCGCATGGGCGATCATCATGTACATCTTTTATGTCTGGTATACCCATGCTTGAAGCAAAACTACGTGCAACCGCTGATCGAAATGGCGTTGAATTTATGCTGGTTGGTGCAATTGGATTGGTTGTTATCATGCTTTTTGTCAACTTGCGTGGTACTGCTATTACTATTGTAGAAATATTTCTTGCCAGCGCCATGTTAGTGGCTATTTTTGTTGGCTTTCTCAAAAGTCAGCAACCATACTTTAGTTTATACATTACAGAACAAGAGCTTAGGTATGTGCATAAATATGGAGCTTGGCCGCTATCCATTGTAAACTTCCACTCCAGCGGCATTCCCAAAGTTCAACAAGGTGTTGAAACACTTGAGTTAAATGCAGTTGGTATTAAACTTAATGATATTGATGCGTTTTTATTAAATTTAACACCTCGACTTGCGGGTAAATTATTGATCGAGCAGCGGCATATTTTTTTACAAGCTGTTAAAATGCATTGCGAAAATGGCAACTGCCCATCTGAATGGTTGATAGAAGAAACCGTTTTTCGCTCCAAGGCGGGAAAGGAATATACTGGTTTAATGGCAATGTTTGCAAACCGGATGGATAATTTAAAGACAGTGACGGGATATGATTTATTGATTCCCGCGACTGCCTTAGACAGGGATATTTGGCAATTTTCAGTCATGTTAAACCGCTGGAAACTTAACCCTAAAGAGGTGGTAAAAGCATTGTTAGAAGAACAAACCACCTACTGAAGATGTAACAGGATACACCAATATGAGCTTAGAAACGGCCTATATTAAAAGTGGGCGTAATACCATTATTCACAAAGAGAAGAAGTTAGATCTTGTGATTGTGAATGGTGAAACACACCCAAAAATCAAGGTGACTGCAAATGGTTTGGTGCCTTTTAAGGAAGAGCTGCCTAGAAATCGAAGAGAGGCCAAAGAGCGTTACTTAGAAGTCGTCCACGTTTCGAGTATTGATGTATTTGGTGAAGTAAAGCGGTTGTTGTTTATTCAGGCTTTAGATGGTCGAGAATACAAAATAGATTACAGTAAAGTTGGCACTAAGTTGTTTGTGCGGATACATCAAGATAGTTATCTATAATTCACAAGGAATAATATGAATGCATTCAAGGGAAGTTGGGTTGTACTTGCGTTAATATTAACGGGTTGCGGTGGGGGCTCTGGTAGTGATGAACCGAGTCAAGTCAGCGCGTCGGTTAATGCGGGTGCTGATCTTCAAGTGACCGAAAAAACAGAAGTCACCCTGAATGCACAAGCATCACCTGCAGGCGGTACCTTTAACTGGCAGGTGATCTCTGGTGCTAACATCAGTGAATTCCCAATCACCGAGCAACAAGCAGCTTTTGTTGCGCCGGATATCAAAGCCGATGTCAATTTACTCATTCAGGTCGATTATGTTGCGCCTGACGGCAGTCTTGCAAGTGACCAAGTGACGGTTGCTGTCAAATCTAACAATCAATTACCCATACCAAGTATCAGCCAAACCGCACCGGAAACACTGCCAGCCAAATATAAAGATACTATTACCCTTAGTGCCGCAGGCTCTTCCGACCCAGACGAAAATGGACAAGTGGTTGCTTATCAATGGCAGCAAGTAAGTGGTCCCACAACAATACAGCCTACAGGTTTGAATACGGCTACTTTATCTTTTGTACATCCATTATTGGCCACTTCTCTGTCATCAATCTGGCAGTTGACGGTTACCGATGATGAAGGCGGACAAGCCAGTACCCAATTTACCCTTGGGCTACTAGCGCATTCGAGCGTAGTAGTGGCAGATGCAGGGAGCGACCAGCAGGTGCAAGAGTTTGATGAGGTCAAGCTTGATGGCTCAAACAGCGACACTGTTTCCGGTCAGAAACAGTGTGTATGGCGACAAGTGACGGCGGGCACTCAGGTTGCGTTGAGCTCTGCTACTGGGTGTTCAACAACCTTCGATGCTCCCGATCAAAATATTTTGTCGCAAGTGGAATTTGAGCTGACGGTTACTGACTCGCAAAACCGCTCTGCTACCGATACTGTGCGCATTGATATCGAGAAAAAGCCATTAGGTAAACTAAACGACAGTGGCCAAACAACGTGTTATAACAATACGGATGTGATCACCTGTAGTATGACGCAGTTTACGGCTCAAGATGCGCAGCGTGGACGTGATTATTTTGCCACTCAGGTGGCGAAAGAGGGCAGTGGTCGAGCAGGTTTTGACTTCACCAAACTAAATCGCTTTGCGGATGAATTGCCTGATGACGCTACGGACTTTGCTTGCGTTCGTGATAACGTCACAGGGCTTATTTGGGAAGTGAAAGAAGCAAGTGCAGGTACATTACCAAACACTTCTTCTCGTAACGCACAAAATAGTTATACCTGGTATGTTGAGGTAGACGGAGCGGTTGCTGAGGGGAGTGTGCAGGCCGCAGCAAATACAACCTGCCCACAGGATAGTCATTGTGGTATTCAAGCTTTGATTGATGAAGTGAATAATCCTGCCGTTGGAGAGCAAAGTTACTGTGGTGGTAACAATTGGCGCTTACCGACTTATATGGAACTACTTGGACTACTAGATTACGGCAGTGCAAGCTCTGCTGTGATAGATGAAGCGCTTTTCCCTCACTTACCTAGCACAACTACACTTGGTCATCGCTATTACTGGACCTTGCAGTCGAGTTTAGATGGTACTGGTAGCATGCTTAGAAGGGCTTATGTCATCGACATGGATACGGGCAATGATTTTGCAGTAGAAAAGTCTAGCAGCGCATTTGTTAGATTAGTAAGGAACCCTTAGGGAGCGTCGTATGAAGATTATTGCAATTACATTATTCATGTTGTCATTTTCTGTTGTCTGCCAGGCGCAAACTTGCGTTGGTACAGGTTCTAATACCAGTCGCTATACGATAAACAGCAACGGCACAGTGCTTGATAGTCAAACGGGACTAATGTGGCAACGCTGCAACTTTGGGCAAAGTTACAACGCTACCTCTCAAAGCTGTGAAGACAATGCTCAGCAACTCACTTGGCAACAGGCATTAGTGGTTGCCAACGAAGACGATTTTGCAGGATTTACAGATTGGCAAGTGCCTAATGTTAAAGAGCTTGCCAGCATTGTGTATCACGAGTGTGTGACTCCAGCGATAAACATAACGGTATTTCCAACGACCAAAAGTAATAATTACTGGTCGGCAACGACTCAGACTAGCGAGCCTCAGTTTGCTTGGGTGTATCAGTTTGCGGATGGTAAAAATAATCCAACCATTAAAACCGCGGATGCCTTTGTCAGATTGGTGAGATACTATCAATAGCCCTTATTTCCTGCTGCTTTTGATGCTAATGCACAGGAATCTCTAATATTGTCAATCAGACATAGCTTGTTACTTTCATCCGTCTAAAATGGCTTTGGGATTGTTTGATCTTTTGGTACTCTCCTGAAGCACCCCTTTCCCGTCTTACATTCTGCACATAGGAGGCCATATGAATCGATTACTCAGCGCGATAGCCTTGTCTTGTGCCGTACTGGCGTCTTCTGCACATGCTACAAATAAGTGCGATGTTGAACTTGGGCATGGCCTTATTATCACTGACAACGAAATTCGTATCGTTGATGATGGTCAGACCCGAATCCAAATCAACAATGATAGTCAGCTTTTTATTCTAGGCCGCTGGATTGAGTTAGATCAGGAAGGGGAGAGAGTTGTGCGCGAGTATTCTTTAGGAATACGGGATACCGTTCCTGAACTGGTTAATCTGGCGACCGATGGCGTAAACCTCGGATTAAGTGCGATTGAGCAAGTGGTTGAGGGGATGTCCGACAAAGAGCCTGAAGTGCTCAAAACGCAGTTGCAATACGTTGAGCGTGCGCTGATGGATAAGTTTAAGCGTGGAGACGATTTCTTCTTTATCGCACCACAGTCACTTTCTAAAATTGATGATTTCTTTACTAAAGAGATCAGTCAAAAAATTCACTCAGCTGTTCATGGCTCGTTGGGATCCATTTTAGTTTCTTTAGGGGATGCGTTTAAATCTCGCGAAGGGAATATCGAAGATCGCATTAACGATATGGGTCAACGCATGGAGATTATTTCGAAAGAAATAGATAAATCGCTGCAGAAAAAAGCCCACCAGTTAGAAGAGAAAGCTGAAGAATATTGCGAGTGCTTAAACACCTTAGATCAAACGGAAGAAAAACTGCAGCGCATAGTACCTGAGCTGGTTGCTTACGATCTGGTTCAGATCCGCTCATAATCCATAGCAGTTTTTGGCATTATCTCGGCTGAGTTTATGCCAAGTGGACGATATGCCTATCACGTCTAAATAATCCTGCCATATTTGCCAGTAGCTTTTTTGCATGAGAGAAACCGGATAATTTGAACCTAGCATTAGGCTCTCTTCTCCCGCATATGTGATTAAGTGGGTAAGCCATTCAGGGAGTGTCAGCGGGCTTGCTAACATTTCGTGGCCAGAGCACTTAATCATGACGTTGTTGAGCGCTCGAATGCGCCTCAAAATATCTCTGCAAGGGCTGGTGGCGTCAATAAACCCAGCATGGTTAAATACGATTTTTAGGCCAGATTTTTGTTCTGCAAGTTGCAATAACAGATCGACTTTTTCGCTTTGCTTAAATTCTAACTGGGCCTCAAAATGTAGTCCATGCTCGGCAAGACAAGTGAGGTTTTCGAGCACTGAAGGCGCGGATAAACGTTGGCTATCGATGCCTTCTGTGATGTCTCTTATCGCCACTAGCTTAGGATATGCTAAACGCTCTATGGCAGCGCTAAATTGCTCAGGAGTCGCGTTAATGGATGCGTAACCGACGGCTTTAAAAGGAAAGCTGCCTAGTTCCTGATTTAACCAATGTAATTCATTGATGGGGTTTTGATTATCAAAACCGGCTTCCACATGCACTAAGGCTTCGAGTGTAAACTGTGAATGGTGGTGGAGACTTGTAAGGGTATGATTCTGTCTTATTTTTTCCAGATTAGGCCAAGCGGGCGGGTTGTGCTTGAGCCAAGAATATTGCCCTAACGCTAAATCGAAAAAGTGTAGGTGGCTATCAATAATTCTCAGACTCATCACGCATTCCTTTTTACTGTGCGGTATAACCGCCATCAATGCTTTGTAGGCTACCTGTGATAAAACTCGCATCCTCACTTAGTAAGAAAGCGACCAGTGCTGCAACCTCTTGCGGTTGCCCTAATCGACCCAATGGCTGCAACTGGGCTTCTTCTGCAACGATTTCTGCTTTATCTGCACCGCTGCGCGCGCAGTAACTATCAATGGCATGATGGAATAACGGAGTTTCAATTGTACCTGGGCACACTGCATTCGCGCGAATGTTAAATTTGGCGTAATCCAATGCTGTGGTTTTCGCCATCGAAGCAAGCGCACATTTAGACAGGTTATAAGCGAAGGAGTTAGGTTTACCAATAACCGCCTGATCCGACGACATCAATACGATGCTACCGCTACCTTGTGACTTCATGCTTGGTAATACGGCTTGAATGGCAGCGTAAGCGCCTTTCACATTCAATGCAAAAAGGGCGTCAAATGTGGCTTCGTCGGTATCTTCGATTGTTGCACTCAGATGTTTCCCCGCGTTTGAAACGAGCGCATCTATTTGCCCTGTTTCTGCGACTATATCTGCAACTGTTGCTTTTACATCGGCGACTTTACTGACGTCACAATGGCGAAAAATCCCTTGTTCACTGGGCTGAATATCGAGGTTATAAACGGTGTATTGTTGCGATAGCAGCTTGTTGACAATGGCGGCGCCAATGCCAAAGCTGCCACCTGTAACGATGGCAACTTTGTTCATCATTAGTGTCCGCAGCCGCCAGCTGCGTGTACGTGACCGTGTGAAATTTCTTCTGCAGTTGCTTCGCGTACAGAAAGGATCTCAACATCAAACGTTAGTGTTTTGCCTGCGAATGGGTGGTTTAAGTCACAGTCCGCATTAAAGCGTCCTACTTTTACCACCTTAACCTGATGACGACCTTGGTTTGAATCGACAATAGCAGTCATGCCTGGCTTCCAAACTTTGCTGTCACCAAGACCTTGAAGGTGCTTAATAGGAATACGCTGTACTAGACCTTCTTGATATTCGCCGTAAGCTTGCTCAGGCGTTAAGGTTACCGTAAAGCTATCGCCACCGGTTTTACCTTCAAGTTCACTTTCAAGACTAGGTAGCATGCCTTCAGTACCGTGTAGGTAGTTTAGTGGCTCGCCTTCTTTGCTTGATTCGATTTGGCTGTCACCTTCATGAAGTGTGTAATGAAACTCTACCACTGTGTTCTTTGCAATTTGCATAAGTAAACCTTTAATAAATAGTATTTGGGGACGCCATTTAGTATCCACCTTTAAAGCCTGTAGTTTACGTGAGTGCGCTTCTTGGACGCAAGTCTATCCTTTTAATTTGGGCTCTCACCTTGTTTTGGATTACCATGGCGCAGAATTGATTGGATCGCTTCAATGCTGGAGATTGATGAGCCAGCAGGTTGAGTCTTATTGCTTTTTGGCGTAGCAGAGGCTGGTAGAAACACCATTAACACTTTGCCTGGTTTTAGTAGGCTTTGTGCAGTGAGTGAATTCCAATTTAATAAATCTTTTACCGCGACCTTGTAGTGACGGCTGATAGTCCACAGTGACTCGCCTTGTTTTATGGTGTGATGATGTTCTACTTGAGGTGTGGGCTTGGCTTTTATTTCTTGAATGTAAGGGCTCACGTCATAGTCGACGAGTAAGTCTAATTGCTCATTACTCTCGGAAACTAAAAGCTTTTCACCAACTCGGATCAAATCAGTGGTCTTGTTATTTAGTGCTTTTAATGCACTTACGCTCATCCCCGCATTTAATGCGACGCGGTAGAGTGTGTCGTTGGCTTTGACTGTGTAGCCTTGACTGAAGTTTTCTCTGAAAAATGCACTTTTCAATAATGCTTGTTCAGATAATGGCAGTAGCACTTTATGTGGACCATTCGGAGAGCTTCTATGCTTTAAAAACCCTTGGTTGAGTGCGTATAACTGACGCTTTTTGATACCACTGAGCTTAGCCAGTTGGTTAACATCAAATTGCTGTCCAATATCAAGTACTGACGTGGTGGCCTTGTTGGGCAAACTCGGTATTTTAAACCCCTTGGGTGAAGTTTTTAGTAAATGGCTGAGCGCTAAGAGTTTGGGTACGTAGTCCGCGGTTTCTTTTGGTAATGTTAAATGCCAAAAGTGGGTCGACTTTCCAGCTTTTTTATTTTTTGAGATAGCCTTCTTGACCCGCCCTTCACCACTATTATAGGCAGCAAGCGCATGTAGCCAGTCGCCATCAAAACGCTCGTGCAAGTACAGCAAATAGTCGAGCGCGGCGTCGGTCGATGCTAACACATCCTGCCGACCGTCATACCATTCGTCCTTCTTGACGCCGAAATGGTAGGCAGTGGCATCCACTAGTTGCCAAACCCCAACAGCATTTTGTTGTGATTTGGCCTTTGGTCTAAAGTCACTTTCGACAAAAGGGAGCAAGGCGATTTCAATAGGAAGGCCTTTGCGTTCTACCTTTTTTACTACGTGATAAAAATAGGGAGCGGCGCGCCTATTTACCACATTGAGATAATTAGGCTGTGATAAATACCATTTTATGCGCTTATCTAACCTTGGGTGAGATGCGGTATTAAAACTGAGCTTTTTCCGAATGTGTTGCCATAAATCATCGTCTCTGAGGGGGCTTTAACGGTAGTGACTTTGGGTCGTTTTACCTCAACTATAGCAGGAGGCGTGACTGGCTTTTCTGCGGGCACTTGAGTGAGAGCCGACAAAATGGCTTGCCTGCTCACCTGTGGACTACTACTGCTTTTACATCCTGAGAGCACGGCTAATAATATTAACCCACTCAGTTGTATTAATACTCTGTTCATCCTTTAACTATACCGAGAGGTTAAGTTTTATTCAAAATTTCTTTGCTGCTGAAAGTGTTGCCACTGTAATAATGCGCGTTGCTGCATGTGTTTGTCTGGATATAAAACACCAATTTTTTCAACTGCTTGTTGACTATCTTGTAGCTCTAATAAAGCCAAAAACTGTGCTGGAGTGGTCAGCATTTCAGGACGATAGGGTTTTCCCGTTGCCGGCAATATCCAATCAAGTGCATAGCGATTAAAGCGAGTAATAGTTTGTTGCCACTGCGTAGTATGCGGTAAATGTGCAAGTGGAATCTGATCCACGCTATAACCTGCTATCAAGCCCCGATATTTCGGCAGATAAACACTGATGTCATGACCGCTAAAACCCGTGACTTGAGTAAGTTCAACCATCAGACCACCTAGCTCCACGCTTTCAGGTACGTTACCAATGACCTTGCTTGATGGTGCTTGCATGATGAGCTTTGACCATGTCGCAATCCTGTTTTTTGCTAGTGCAATTTTTTTTTGCCACTTTGGTTGTTCAGTTGACTCAAGAGACGCGATGCGGTTTTCACTGAGCACTATGCTTTGGCTGAAAAGCTCAAGTTGTGAGTGAAAGGCTGTCGTCAATGCGTTGGCTGATATTGTCGTAGGACTAAGCCATTGTAAATTTGGATAAGCATGCTTGAGTAGCACGATGCTGGTATCTTGTTTGATATCAGAATGCAGAGAGACCACGTAGCAAAGGGGGACGGTGAGGTGCTTTTTTAATTCAATAATCAAGGCCTCGGTGGTGACAAGATCACCATGTAAGGATGCCAGTAGCGCACACTGCTTGCCGATAACCAGCGCTTGGTTTGGCTGCAAAGCGCGAGCTTTTCCTTGGATAAAATAAACCGAATCATTTACCTTGTGGAACTGGTTAGGATTGGCGGCGGTGCTTGGAAAACTCGCCGCCAATAAAACGATAGCCCAAATTAGTGAGGTGCTACGTAATAAGATAGGGTTGATCCAGTATGTCGGCATTATTCGCCTGCTGGCGGCGCTAATTTGTCGATGAGCGTGGAAACGAACTCTGCGTTTTGCTGTTGCTTTGATTCCAATGCTTGTAAATCATGACAAAGGTGTAGGGCTGCGAGTAGTAACGCATTGTGATCATTGCGAACGGTTGAGCGTTTACGCATTTCTTCTACACGTCGGTCTAAAAGCGCCACGGCGTTATGCAGCGCTTCCTCTTGATCTGGCGCACATGCAAATTGATGTGACTTGCCAAGTAACGTCACTGTTACTTGGTTATTCTGCTCAGACATTAGCTAGCCTGTTGAGTTTGCAACTTATCAAGTAGACCAGATAAAGATGAACTAAACTCTTTTTGCTTTTCTTCGCTTTCTAGCATTTCAAGCTGTAGTGTTTCATTTTCATCGATGAGTTTTTGATTTTGTTCTTTCAGTGCCGAAACTTCCGATTTTAACTGGTTATTTTGGCTCAAAAGTTGGTCAATCAACTGGTCGAGTTTTTGGAGATCCTGATTATTCATAAATGCGCTCATATGACTGTGATTTGTCATGCAAATGTAAAACAAAGCGGCTAAGGATGCTAGTGTTTACGCGACTTTCTACTGATTTTTCTCAACTTTTAAGAGATAATGCCGATATTGGAATATTTTGTTCAGAAGTGATTCAGTCTAAAGTTAAAAATTGATGAATCATTGCTCAAATTTAGCTCAGGTTTATTTACCTGTGTTGTTATTATTTTTATCAAGGCGGGGTTATGCTCAGTTACCGACATTCTTTTCATGCAGGAAACCCTGCCGATGTGATCAAACACTTAGTATTGGCAGAAGCGTTGTCATACATGACTAAAAAAGATAAGCCGTACGACTATGTGGATACGCACTCTGGTGCTGGCTTTTTTGAGCTGGCGAGCAATGATGCACAAAAAACTCAGGAGTACCTTCAAGGCATCGCTAAGCTATGGAATTATTCAGGATCAGTGTCAGCGATTAGTGATTATGTTGCATTAATCAAGTCTTTTAACGAAGGCGATAAACTAAGCCATTACCCCGGCTCTCCTAAGGTGGCGGAACACTTCTTACGTCGTCAGGATAACGGCTGGTTTTTTGAGCTACATCCAAAAGATCTGGAGCTGTTAAAGCAAAATACAGCACATAAAAAGTCACTGCGAGTAACTGGTAGTGATGGTTTTAAAGGGCTTTTAGGATTGGTGCCACCAGCTTCACGCAGAGCCTGCGTGCTGATGGATCCACCTTATGAGATTAAATCTGATTATGATGTTGCGATCAAAAGCATCATAAAAGCACACAAAAAGTTTGATTCAGGTGTGTATATGATCTGGTATCCTGTTGTTGAGCGTGAACGCATTGATGCAATGGAGTCGAGCCTGATTGAATCTGGAGTGCGCAATATTCAAGTGTTTGAACTTGCTACTCGTGCAGATACCCAAGAGCGAGGCATGACGGCTTCTGGCATGATGGTGATCAATCCGCCTTGGACCTTAAAGAAAACCATGGATAAAGTGTTGCCTGAATTGGTTGCGCTATTGGCTGAGGATGATGGTGCGTTTTATCGCAGCATTCAATTAGTCGAAGAATAGAAATAAACTGCTAAGCTATCCAGTTGATAAGACAGTGAAGACACTTAGCAGTTTATCTTAGGGCGCCTAGTTATTTCTTAACAAACTTCGTTAAAATAACGATGTTTTGACCTTCTACACGGCCTTCAATATGCTCTGGGTTTGAAGGCGAAAGGCGAATGTTACGTACTGCAGTTCCGCGTTTTGCAACTAGGCTACTACCTTTGACATCCAAGTCTTTAATCAAAGTCACTGTGTCACCAGCGCTGAGCTTCACTCCGTTACTATCTAGGTGGACAAGGTCGTCATCCTCTGCAAGTGCTTGATCAGCCCATGCTCGAGTCTCATCTTCTAGATACAGCATGTCTAATGCATCTTGAGCCCAGCCATTATCTGGCGCAAGGCGCTTAAGCATACGGTAGGCAACAACCTGAACGGCAGGAACCTGGCTCCACATACTATCGTTTAAACAGTGCCAATGGTTGGCTTCTAAATCCTGTTGACCTTCAACCTGTGGTTTGCACTGGCTACAAAGATAAACACATTTGTCAGAATGTGCTTCGGCGACTGGTGGCACTTCGTATACTTCGAGACCATCCGTTGAGGTACAGAGCTCACATTGATTGTTACTGCGCTCAGCAAGCGCGGCAGCGATAGTCATAATGATTTCCCAAGCTGTAAAAGTGCCATTATACCAAATGCGTCACTTGATACTCAATTTATGGGAAGAATTTATGCATTTAACTTGATCTATGTCCAGAGCAGATGTTATCTGCCACCTTTAGCATGTATTGGTAGTTGTGAAATATACTGCTGTGCTATTTTTTCGATTTCACCAGAATGTTTAAGCTGTGCGATAGCCTGATTTATCCGCTTAAGTAATCCATGATGCTTACCTAACAACCGCAGCTGCAGCATCCCTTCTGAATGTAGTTGATTGAAGCTAAAAGCAATGCCAAGTTGTTCAGACCAATATAGTGCGGGTAAATCGCCAATAATAATATGTTCAACCCTGCCTAGGTTTAGGGCTTGCAGCAACTCTTTTTCGGATGCAAAATCAACCCGCTCGAATATTTGGTCATCATGGTAATAGTAGCCTCTAACTGTACCAACTTCGATACCCGCTAGGGTTAATATAGGTGGTTGAGATTGACGAGTAACAATATATTCTTTAATAGGTAGGATGGGGTCTGAATAGATAAATCTATCGTCTTGCCTCTGCTGCTCGTTCAGCCAATCTGGACTGATGATATCAAAATCAATTTGCTGCTTCTCTAGATAAAAGTTGGTGCGTTTCGCTGGGAGAAGCAGGTTTTCGCCTCTGATCTTTGCTTTTACCAAAATGGCTTCCACCATTTCGGGCAGGATCCCTGGTGCATCTTCGCTGTGAGTAAAATACGGGTAAAAGCTGCCCGAGCCACTTAAACTGTACTTTAAGTAGGGGACTTGTTCAGCCTTAGTCAAACCGGCAAAGGCGAATAACCAGACGATCAAAACTTGCTTCATGCACTCATCTTAGCTTAACTTTTCTTAGACAGGCAAGCCACTGGCGTTCTGTGAATTAAAAGCCTACTCTTTATAAGGACTTAGTTTAATAAGTTGGTAACTTTTGGTTATACGTGTTGTAAAATAGCGAAACTTTTTATTGCTCGGGGCGTTACCATATTATACGCTCCGAGACACGTGGTTTCCTTTTATCTAAAAAAGGATACGAATGTTAATGAGTGGTCCGGTGACTGAAATACGTAAATCAGCAGTGCAGTATATTGCAAGACAGGCCATTTTGCGGCCAGATCAAGAAGTCTTTGCCTATGAGTTGCTTTACAGAGACTCAGATAACAATGCTTTCCCAGTTGGGGTAAGCGATGGGCAAGCGACTGGGCGAATGTTTTTTAACTCCTTAATGTTTATCGGTGTAGAGCGTTTGGCTGCGGGGCAGCTCGCTTTTATAAATCTATCCGACGAATCATTACTGCAAGAATTACCTAGCTTATTAGCGCCACAGAAGCTTGTGGTGGAAATTGTGGAGCGCTCTAAAAATATCCCTTCTCTTGTGAATACGGTGACTAAGTTAATAGAGAAAGGCTATCGATTTGCTTTGGATGACTACGACGGCACGTCAAAGTGGGATCCGTTGCTACCACTCATGGAATTCGTCAAAATTGAGGTTGAGCAGCCAATTATAAAAACCAATATGGCGGTAAAAAAGCTCAAGCGCCAGTATCCGGATATTAAAATCATTGTTGAGCGTATCGAAACAAAAGAAGAGTTCGAGATCATCAAATCATCTGGAGCAGACTTTTTCCAAGGTTTCTTTTTCGCCAAACCTGAAATGCTCAACCATGGCAACGTTGAACCATCGAAAATGGTGGTGTTTCAGCTGCTACAAGCAACGGCGAAAAAATCTTTATGCTTCAAAGAAATACAAACAAGAGTAAGCAAAGATCTGAGTTTAACTGCACGATTGCTAAAACTTGCGAATGCTAAAGCCGGTGAAGATAGATTAGAAATTAAGTCTATCTCTCAGGCTGTTGTGTATTTAGGCGAAGACGCAATTAGGCAGTTTGTTAAAATACTGGCATTGAGCGAATTGGGTTCAGATAAACCCAGTGAGCTGACAAGAATGGGCTTAACTCGTGCCAAGTTTGTGGAAACATTCTTAATGCCAGGTGGCGAAGAAATGTCGGAAACTGGCTATTTGCTTGGTCTTATGTCCATCCTAGATGTGATCCTTGATGTTGAGCTTTCTGTTATTGCAGCGGAGTTTTCTCTCGATGATTCGCTTTCCAGTGCGTTACTGAGTTATCAAGGCTTACTTGGTGGAGCGCTACGTTTAGCGTTCGAAATTGAGCGCAACGATTGGCGAGAAGCTGAGCTTATTTTACAAGCTATCAGACCAGCAACACCGACCAATTACCTCTATGATATGGCGCTTTCTAGTCGAGCTTATGCAGATGAGATCCTTTCTATTGTGGCAGGTGATGAACAGTAGTTCTTACCTGGCAAAGTGAAAAGGTAAGTAATCGGAGTTGCGGATAATTAGCGCCTTTCTAGCTGCCCATCTAAGCGCTAATGGCGTTGAATTCCCTTCCAATAGTTAGCTATTGGTAATACTTATCCAAATCTCAGGTTAAATTGAATACCGATTGTTTTTAGATAGTTTTGTTCTTGCTCGAGATCTGCTTGAAACAGCGAGTGTGATTCAAGCCACTCAGCCGCAATGTGAAGTATCAAAGCGTTATCAACAGCTGTGATACTTAGCTCGGGAAGTTGGTCTTGTTGGCGCTTTTGGTTCACTAGGACGCTGAGGCGAAACACCGCCAAAATACGATTAAAGTGTGTTAGCTCTTCGTTGACTAACTCTGTTAACTCTGGCGTTTTTATCTTTTTTCGATAAAAGCGTACAAGTGCACTTAGCCTTAATTGCTGGGCTTGAGTAAAGCCAGGAAGTTGGCTATGTCTGACAATATAAGCACCGTGTTTATGCATGCCAGAAGAGTTTATGGCGAGTCCCACCTCATGGAGTTTTGCTGCCCAACATAACATTTCGACATCATAAGAGGATAGTTGCCAGTGCGCTTTTAGTTGAGTCGTAAATAGTTTGATGGTTTCACAAATATTTTCGGCGTGTTGCTTATCAATATTATAGTGATCGCTGAACGTGTTAATTGTGCGGGTGCGAATATCAAACTCGTCAGTTTGATGCATTTCAAACAATAAACCTTCTCGCAATGCATATTCACTAAGGCGCATGCGCTCGAGCCCTAACTGTCTAAATAGTGCTATCAATACAGCAAGGCCGCCTGCAATACTGGTTTTTCGCTCCTCAGGTAGTGCTTTTAAGGAAATATTGTCTATGTGCCCAGCATCAATAAATAGCTGTTTAATTTGCTCCAAAATAGGCAGGGTAATTTCATCGGCTTGGGTTAGTTCGTTAACCATAGCAGCAATTGCTTTAATGGTACCAGATGTGCCGATAACGGTATTCCAGCCGAGTTTTAGGTAGCTTGCGGTAATACTCTCAATTTGTTGCTCTGCTTTTATTTCTGCCTTTTTGAATCGCTTTGCAGATAGCTTTCCGTCAAAAAAGTAGGCTTTTTGCATGGTTACGCAGCCCACATTGCGACTACTTAACAGTTTGTGCGTAAGGTGCTGACCAATAACTAACTCTGTGCTGCCACCTCCAATGTCGATAACCAAACGGTTATGACTATCATGTTCATGATTGGCGACACCTTGGTAGATAAGGCGAGCTTCTTCTTGGCCTGAAATCACATTGATTGGATATGGAAAAACCTGTTTCGCCTTAGCGAGAAAATAATTAAGGTTTTTGCAATTTCGTAGCGTGTAGGTCGCTACTACTTGAACGGACTCTTTAGGAAAATCATGTAGTGTCGTCGCAAATTGCGAGAGCGTATCCAATGCTCGGGCTATCGCGTCGTCACTTAAATTGAAATCATCATCAAGGCCCGCAGCCAAGTAAACGCGTTGCTTTTCTTTATGGAGGAGTTGAAGGCGACCATCTACTTCTCTTGCTACAACAAGGTGAAAACTATTTGAACCTAAATCCACTGCGGCAATAGAAGGGTAGTCGCGCATATATTCTTCCTCAACGGTTATTCTTTCGCTTCATTTAATTGGTGCAACTCCCATTTTTTTAAATGGTCATAAATCGCGATCTGAGAGCGAATTTTTTTACGGTTACCTCGGCGAACGTACAGATTCTTCTGTTCGGCGTCAATAATTCTGGCTTTAGTGCGATCTTTAAATTGCAACTCAATGATATCGATAATCAGCTTTTTCAAATGTTCGGCATAAATGGGGGTGCCAACTTCAACACGGTGGTCGAGGTTACGAGTCATCCAGTCTGCAGAGGAAATGTAGACTTTAGGGTCGCCGTTGTTGTCGAAAATCATCACTCGCGGGTGCTCTAAGAAACGATCGACGATACTTATGATTTTTATATTATCGCTAAACTGCACTATACCGGGCACAAGGGCACACATGCCGCGTACGATGAGGCGGATCTTGACGCCTTTACGCGATGCTTCGTACAGCTTATCAACGAGTTGTTTATCAACTAAGTTATTGATCTTAATTGTTACCTTACCTGTTCGACCTTGCTCGGCATGGGTTATCTCTTCATCGATCAATGCTAGAATTTGGCTACGCGCGTTGATAGGCGAAATCATCAAGTGCTCGAATCTAAACGGCAGGTAACTACTCTCAATAAAGCGAAATACGCTATCGCATTCTTCCGTGATATCAGGGTGCTTGGTAAACAGACTGAAATCAGTATAAATCCTGGCGGTTTTTTCGTGGAAGTTACCCGTACCTATGTGAGCGTATTTTACGATTTTGCCTTTTTCTCTGCGGTGAACCACACAAAGCTTACTATGTACCTTGAGCGCCGGTATGCCTATCATGACCTTAATACCGTATTCACTCATGAGTTTTGCCCACTCAATATTATTTTGCTCATCGAAGCGGGCTTTTAACTCAACCATCACGGTGACTTTCTTACCGTTCTTTGCTGCATTGATCAGTGAAGCGATTAAACGAGATTGTTTGGCCACGCGATAAATGTTGACCTTTATTTGTGTCACTCTGGGGTCAAACGCCGCTTGGCGGATATATTCCAGCATGTGATTAAAGGTATGGTAGGGGTAATACAGTAAAATATCCTGAACTGAAATCGCGCGAAAGACGCTGCTATATTTTGAAAAGGCAGCACTTTTAAGTGGCGGCAATGGCTTATTTTCTAAGTAACCACGACCAACGTTTGGAAAAGACATAAAATCTCTGAAATTGCGATATCTACCACCTGGGATCATGGCATCTTGGCCTGTTACTCCTAAGCGCTTTTTCATCAACTTGATCATTTCTTCCGGCATTGATTCTTCATACACTAAGCGCACGGGTTCGGCATACAAGCGCTGCTTGAGGCCTTTGGACATGGTATCCAACACACCTTCTTCAAGCTCATCATCTAAGTTGTATTCAGCGTCTCGAGTAAGCTTCATCGAATAGGCGTCAATGCGGTCAAATTTGAAGAAACTTTTAAACACATCGGCAATAAAGAATCGAATAACATCGTCAAGCAACACAATCGTTTTATGTCGACGGGTTTTTTCTGGTGGTAGCTGGACAAAACGATTTAGACGGTCAGTCGGGACTTCCAAAAAGGCATGGTGCTGCTTCTCACCATTTAACTCCACAAACAGGTGAGTCATAGTGTCGTTGATGTTGTCCGAATAGTCCTTACTTTCGTTAATCATCATTGGTAATAGGTGAGGCAGCACTTGGTCTTTAAAGTAGTTAGCCAACCAATTTTTGTGGAAGTCAGACAGCGCATCAGGTTGCTTAATATGGATATGATGCTCATTTAAATCGATGAGGATCTGGTCATAAATAGCATTGAACTTTTTGCCAAGTTCCAACACCTTCTTTTGAATGTCAGCAAGTAGCGCTTCATCTTCATCGAAATTGGTATCAGGCAGATTATTTAATAAGATACGGCGCTTTACATCCGCAACACGGACTTGGAAAAACTCATCTAAGTTATTGGAAAATATACCAAGAAACCGGATCCGCTCGATGATCGGGTTGGTTGGGTCCTTGGCTTCTTGTAAAACGCGTTCGTTAAAAGAGAGCCAGCTTAATTCTTTGGCAAAGTACGTGATAGTTTTATGCTCTGGAGATACGGCCTGCATGGTTCTTTCCATAGGTACAGCTTATTTTTACAGCTTAAGCAGGGTGTGTGACATAATTATGACAAACACAACGCGCCTGTCGTGTTTGTCATTCAACTATCATGAGTATAGTGTAGGTTTTAGCTTTCTTCTATGTCCACGATCAAGTCACTGGTGATTGACTCGAGTGCTTCAATTACGTTTTCCTTGACCGTGCCAGCAGGTAAAGTCACAGTTGCGAAAGCGCTGAAAATAGGCAGTCCCCAGTTCGGTGCACTACGTTGTTTTGAGGTTAAGTGTGTGATGTTTGCACCCTTGTGGCGAATAACCGTAGCAAGCTCTTGCACAATTCCCGGTCTATCGTTACCTGTGATGATTAAATTTAATGTATCTGGCTCATCCTGTGCTGGCAAGTTTTCGCCTGATTCAACGCTAACGTCTAACCCTGGCAATTTATGCAACGCATCTTGTATTTCTTGCAAATGTTCTTCGGCAACCTCAACTTGCACGATGCCTGCGAATTGTCCGGCAAGGTGGCTTAAGTTACTGGTTAACCAATTGCCATGGTTGGAAAGAATAGTGGAAGAGATTTCCTCAACGAGACCCGGTCGGTCCTTACCTATAAGTGTTAATATTAACTGCTTCATATCATGTCTCTTTTTTTGTGGCGCCCGTAGGCGAAAAAACGAATTCGGCGCATGATTTAGACTAGTCTAAAAACTTACTTTGTCCAGTGCCCATAAACACTTAATGTAAAGAAATGCAACGAAATTTATGTATTTACTCTAGGCTAACAATCAGAGCATTTTTTGAGCCGATTAGTTCCATTATTCTCATAATGAATTTGATGGCTAATGCCAATTGAAGAAAGTTCAATAGTGTCTCAGGTGTAACACAACTGTCATCTTGATGAAATATAATACCCCCAATTTTTAAACCAAAGGGTATATTGATGACTTCAAATCCGCAAAAGCCATCCTTTAAAACGGATAGAAGCCGTCTCTTCAAAGACAGGTTTGCACAATTTGGCATTACTTCTGGTGGAGTAATGGTCTTAGTCGCACTTTTACTTATCTTCTTCTACTTATTGTATGTTGTTCAACCAATCTTTGAATCGGCAAAGGTTGAAAAGCGTATGGATATTCAGCTTACACAAGACAAAGCATATTTGGGAGTAGGGGTAGAAGAACAAACTGAAATTGCGTACTTACTCGGTAGCCAAGGAACGGTAGATTATTACCAAATCAAAGGTGAAGGCGCTGGTAAATTGCTAGATACATTAGATGTTGCACTCGACGGTAATATCACATCATTTGCAGAGAGTGCGCCTTTCCTAGGGCAATATGCATTCGGTCTGGATAATGGTCAGGTACAATTAGTGAAGCCGATGTTCACGGTAAGCTTCCCTGGTAATCAACGTGTTTTAACCCCTCGCTTAAGTTATCCACTCAATGCGAAGCAACTGATTGTTGATGAACAAGGGCAAGCAATTCGTAAGTTTGCCTTTAGTCACTTCGAAGACAAAACAGCGGTAGTTGCTCAAACTGCGGATAAACGTGTGATTTTTGCGTCTTTTGTTGCGGAAGAAAACATGTTTACTGGAGAAGTTGAGTGGGCCGTTGAGCGTACTGAGTTAGATATTGATGGCCGCGTTGATGAGTTACTTATTTCTCCCGATACGTCGCGTACATTTGTTCGCTCAGCAAACCAAGTTTACGTTTTTGACTCTCGCTATGCTTCTGAAGTTGAGTTATTCCAATTGCTTGCTGCAAACGAGGAAAATGCCAACTTAGTCGATATGAACCTACTAGCGGGCGCAAACTCGTTAATGCTTGCTAACGACAATGGTGAGGTTTCACAATGGTTTGAAGTCAATACCGATGATGGACGCCAGTTTGCTAAAATCCGTTCTTTTGAAACACCAAAGAGCAAACAGGTCAAACTATTCAGTGAATACTATCGCCGTACTTTCTTCACGACCAACGAAAATGGTCAGTTAGGTTTGTATTACACCACCAGTGAAGCGCACTTATGGCAAGGTAAAGTCACAGATAAAGTAGTACAGAAGTTTGCAGTAGCGCCGCGCGCTAATGCGGCTTTGTTACTAGCCGGTGACACGTTAACGGTGGTAGAGCTGCACAATGAGCACCCTGAAGTTACTTGGTCTGCACTGTGGCAAGAAGTGTGGTACGAAGGGTATCCGGAGCCTGCTTATACTTGGCAGTCAACCTCTGCGAGTGATGACTTTGAGTCGAAATTCTCATTAGTACCTATTTCGTTCGGTACCATTAAAGCGGCGCTTTACGCCATGCTGTTTGCCGTGCCAATCGCATTAGCGTCAGCAATTTACACCGCCTATTTTATGTCGAGTGAATTGCGCCGCGTGGTGAAACCAACGGTAGAGATAATGGAAGCACTACCAACGGTTATCTTGGGCTTCTTGGCTGGTCTTTGGTTAGCGCCTTTAATTGAAACTCATCTACCTGCAGTGGTTGCCTTATTGGTGCTATTACCAATTGCGATGATTGCAACGGCATTTGGTTGGACTAAGTTACCTGCAAAAGTCAGACACTTTGTGCCTGAAGGTTGGCATTCAATCTTGCTGATCCCTGTTGTGCTGATCGTCGGCTGGATTTCATTTGCCATGAGCGCTGGTGTTGAGTCTTGGCTATTTAGCGGTAATGTGCGCCAGTATCTAACCAATGAGTTAGGGCTAACATTCGATCAGCGTAACTCGCTGGTAGTGGGTATCGCGATGGGATTTGCGGTTATTCCTACTATCTTCTCTATTGCAGAAGATGCTGTATTTAGCGTACCTAAGCATCTTTCAAATGGCTCATTGGCACTCGGTGCTACGCAGTGGCAGACTTTGGTTCGTGTTGTATTACTTACTGCAAGTCCCGGTATCTTCTCTGCAGTAATGATGGGTCTTGGCCGTGCAGTGGGTGAAACCATGATCGTATTGATGGCAACCGGTAACACGCCAATCATGGACTGGAGTATCTTTCAAGGTATGCGTACGCTCGCTGCAAACATTGCGGTGGAAATGCCGGAGTCTGAAGTTGGCAGCTCTCACTATCGCATCCTGTTCCTAGCTGCCTTTGTATTGTTTATTTTTACTTTCGTATTTAACACCGTTGCTGAATTTGTTCGTCAGCAGCTGCGTGAAAAGTACAGCTCAATGTAATTGGAGTGACATGACATGATAAAACAGTGGTTTAAGTCAGGTTCTCCGTGGATCTGGATGACAGGTGGCGCGGTCAGTATTAGTTTGATTTCTGTAATTGGACTACTTGCAATGATAGCGTGGAAAGGACTGAGCTTCTTTTGGCCATCAGAAGTTGTTGAGATGCATCTTGATGGTTCGGTTGCTAAGCAAACGGTAATTGGTGAAATATACGATCGCGAGATGGTACCAAAATCGCGCCTTGAAGCAGCTGGATTTGACCTTTCAGGCTACAACAGCGATCAAATTGAGCGTTTGCTCGTTAAAACGGGTAATCGTGAATATGTAGAGCTTGATTTCCGTTGGGTATTATCAACAGACATCAAAAGCCAGTCTACTCCAGCAGAATTAGCAGTATTTGAGCGTAGTAAAAATGGTAATTTCTATGGCTATGTTGCCCGCGTTTTAGAAGACGGTAAAGTAGTAACTGACCAGCCAATTGAAAGGCTGCATGAGCTTGTTGAGCGTGCCGTTGACCTTAATGACGAAGCGCTTGACCTACAAAATAGCGAAATCGGGCACATTAACTATGAGCTTGAACGTCTACGTTTAAAAGAAAAGTCGTACCAGCTTGATAATGAACTGACAGCAGAAAAGTTAGCAGAGCTAGATGCACGCCGTGCTGAGCTACGCGAAGATTACAAAGTCTTCGAAAAACGTTTATTTGAGCTAAGAAAGCAGGCAAAGCGTGACCAAGTTGTGGTACGTGACATGCGTGGTGAAGAAGTGACTTTACCTCTGTACCAAGTGTTGGACGTTTGGTTTCCAAATGACATGGGCTTTTTTGCCAAAGTGGGTCATTACTTAGTACAAATCAGTAAGTTCGTGAGCGATGACCCGCGTGAAGCAAACACCGAAGGTGGGGTATTCCCAGCAATCTTTGGTACGGTATTTATGGTTATGTTGATGGCAGTGATCGTGACACCATTCGGTGTTATTGCCGCAATTTATCTTCATGAATATGCAGCAAAGAACGCTGTGACTAAGATGATCCGCATCGCGGTCATCAACCTTGCAGGCGTTCCATCCATAGTATATGGGGTGTTTGGTCTAGGATTCTTCGTTTATATGTTAGGTGGGTCAATTGACGAGCTCTTCTATCCTGAGGCTGCGCCAAGTCCTGTATTTGGTACACCAGGGGTAATTTGGTCGGCACTTACACTTGCTATCCTTACTTTGCCAGTGGTTATTGTATCCACGGAAGAAGGTTTGTCTCGGATCCCAAGCTCAGTGCGTCATGGTTCACTGGCGCTTGGTGCAACTCAAGCAGAAACCTTATGGCGGATCATTGTACCAATGGCGAGTCCGGCAATTATGACGGGTCTTATTCTTGCTGTTGCTCGTGCAGCGGGTGAGGTAGCTCCTCTGATGCTGGTTGGTGTAGTCAAAATGGCACCAACACTACCGCTTGACGGAAACTTCCCCTATATTCACTTGGATCGTAAGTTTATGCACTTAGGATTCCATATTTATGATGTTGGCTTCCAAAGCCCGAATGTTGAAGCTGCTAGACCTTTGGTTTATGCAACCGCGTTCCTACTGGTTACGGTGATTATTGCACTGAATATCACAGCGATTGGTATTCGTAACCACTTACGCGAAAAATTCAGATCGTTAGAGCATTAATAGTAAAGATTTTTAATAGGTAAAAACATGATTACAGTAGCGCCAGAAGTCAATCAAGCAAACGGCAACAACAAGCTTGATTTAGCAAACTTAAGTCCAGAACTCACCGCACTAGAGATCAAAAACCTAGATCTTTACTATGGTGATAAACAAGCCCTTAGCAACGTCAATATGTTGATCCCAAAAGGGCAGGTAACCGCATTTATCGGTCCATCAGGTTGTGGTAAGTCAACGTTACTGCGTTGTATTAACCGCATGAACGACCTTGTTGATAGCTGTCGTATCGAAGGAGAAATCAACCTTCAAGGACAGAACATTTATGACAAGAGCGTAGATGTTGCGGCACTGCGCCGTAACGTAGGTATGGTATTTCAAAGACCAAACCCTTTCCCTAAATCTATTTATGAGAATGTGGTTTATGGTCTGCGCCTGCAAGGTATCAAAGATAAGCGTAAGTTAGACGAAGTGGTTGAAAAGTCACTCCGTGGCGCCGCGCTTTGGGATGAAGTAAAAGACCGACTTCACGACAGTGCATTTGGTTTATCTGGTGGTCAACAGCAGCGTTTGGTGATTGCTCGCTCTATCGCGATTGAACCCGAAGTATTGTTATTGGATGAACCAACATCAGCACTCGATCCGATTTCAACATTGGTTATCGAAGAGCTCATTAACGATCTGAAAAACAAGTATACTGTAGTTATCGTTACACATAACATGCAGCAAGCAGCGCGTGTATCTGATCAAACTGCGTTTATGTATATGGGTGAGTTAATTGAGTATGCAGATACCAATACCTTATTCACCACGCCGTCTAAGAAGAAAACAGAAGACTATATTACAGGTCGTTACGGTTAAGGCGAGCTTGCGAGGAGAATATAATGGAACACAATATTAATAAGCACATTTCTGGTCGCTTTAATGAAGAGCTAGAAAACGTAAGAAATCACGTACTCAGTATGGGTGGACTGGTAGAGCAGCAACTAAACACTGCGCTTGATGCGGTGAATCACAATGATGCTGAAAAAGCGAAAAAAGTTAGTCAGAACGACTACAAAGTCAATGCGATGGAAGTGAATATTGACGAAGAATGTACGCGTATTATCGCGAAAAGACAGCCAGCAGCCAGTGACTTGCGTTTGGTTGTTGCCATCGCAAAAACGATTGCAGATCTTGAACGCATCGGAGATGAAGCTGAGCGTATTGCTAAGGTTGCATTAGACTCGTTTACCAAAGATCAGCAAGACCTATTAGTGAATATTGACAATATGGGTCGCCAAGTGTCGCAAATGCTACATGATGTGCTCGACGCGTTTGCCCGTATGGACGCACAAAAAGCATTTGAAGTGCATAAAGCTGACGCCAAAGTGGATCGTGAATACGAAGCTGTAACGCGTCAAATTATGACCTATATGATGGAAGACCCTCGCTCTATTCCAAAAATTATGGACTTAATTTGGTCTGTGCGTTCATTAGAGCGTATCGGTGATCGTTGTCAGAATATTGCGGAATACGTGATTTATTTCGTAAATGGCAAAGATATTCGTCATACATCTCAAGAAGATATCGCAAAAACCTTGTGACGCTTATCAACTAGTTGCGCGCTTTCGGCGCGCAATTTCATAGTAAGTTCATCTAAACTTGAAATAAAACCGTTCACAACAGCGCGCAATGCTGTAAAATTACACCTTGCACATGCATACAAATATGATTTAAGGGTCAGTTATGCCTAGTAACGCGTTTTTAGGAGTATTTGCTAAATCTCCTATTAAGCCAATTGAAGAGCATATAAAAATAGTCCATCAAGCCAGTGCGGCTTTGATCCCATTTTTTAACCATGTCTTCAAAGGGGAGTGGACAGAAGCGGATGCAATTCGCATTGAAATCCGCAACCTAGAGCGTGAAGCAGATGAACTAAAGCGTGAAGTACGCTTACATTTGCCTCGTGGTTTATTCATGCCAGTAGAACGGACTGACTTACTGGAACTTATCACCCACCAAGATAAGATAGCCAATAAAGCGAAAGATATCGCAGGTCGCGTTATCGGTCGCGAAATGGTCATCCCTGAATCCATTCAAAAAGATTTTCTTGCTTATGTCACTCGTTGTGTGGACGCAACTAAACAAGCATCAGAAGCGATTAATGAGTTTGATGAACTGCTTGAGACAGGCTTTAGAGGCCGCGAAGTCACTTTAGTTGAAAAAATGCTAGTTGAGCTTGATGCCATCGAGCAAGATACCGACGATATGCAAATTAAAATTCGTCGAGAGTTACGCGCTGTTGAAAGCGAGCTTAACCCAATTGATGCGATGTTCTTATACAAGATCATCGAATGGGTCGGTGGGCTTGCAGATATCGCAGAGCGCGTTGGTTCACGTCTTGAGCTGATGTTAGCTCGTTAATAAAAATCGATCTTTTAAAATAAAGTAAGGTTTCTTATGGATATCATTGCATCCTACGGCACAGTATTGGTTTTAATTGCCGCAGCAGTTGGTTTCTTTATGGCTTATGGTATTGGCGCAAACGATGTTGCGAATGCTATGGGTACTTCGGTAGGTTCAAAAGCGCTTACCATCAAACAAGCAATTATTATTGCTATGATCTTCGAATTCGCAGGGGCTTACCTTGCGGGTGGTGAAGTAACATCAACGATCCGTAAAGGGATTATAGACTCTACTCCTTTCATAGATATTCCTGAACTGATGATACTGGGAATGATCTCTGCACTTTTTGCTGCGGGCGCTTGGTTATTAATGGCCTCAATGCTAGGTTGGCCGGTATCTACAACGCACTCAATCATTGGTGCAATTATTGGTTTTGCGCTAGTGGCAGTAGGCAGCGAAGCAATCCAATGGGGTAAAGTTGCAGGCATTGTTGGTAGCTGGATAGTTACCCCTGCCATCTCTGGCTTTATTGCCTATCTCATCTTCATGAGTGCCCAAAAGCTCATTTTCGATACCAATAAGCCATTAGAAAATGCCAAACGCTTTGTGCCTATTTACATGGGTCTAGCGGGCTTTGTCATGTCTTTGGTTACAATCAAAAAAGGCCTTAAGCATATTGGTATCAAGCTTGGCACATTCGAAGGTTTTGCCCTTGCTATCGGTATCGCTATTATCATTGCTGTTATCGGTAAGATTGCGATTTCTAAGTTGAAAATGGATCCCAATGCTGACAAGCAAATGCAGTTCAACAATGTTGAAAAAGTATTCGCTATCCTTATGGTACTAACGGCATGTTGTATGGCATTCGCGCATGGTTCTAATGACGTTGCTAACGCAATTGGTCCATTAGCTGCAGTGGTAAACATTGTTGAAAACGACGGTGAAATTGCTAAGAAAGCGGCGCTTGCTTGGTGGATCTTACCGCTAGGTGGTTTAGGTATTGTTGCAGGTCTTGCGATTCTTGGTAAGAAAGTTATCAAGACTATCGGTGAAGGTATTACACACCTTACTCCAAGTCGTGGTTTCGCAGCTGAACTTGCCGCTGCTTCAACAGTAGTAATCGCATCAGGCACAGGCCTACCAATCTCTACAACTCAAACCTTAGTTGGTGCGGTATTGGGGTGGGTATGGCGCGTGGTATTGCGGCATTAAACATGGGTGTTATTCGTAACATCGTAGTTTCTTGGGTAATTACGTTGCCAGTTGGTGCTGCCCTTGCTATTGTTATATTCTATATTTTGAGATTAGTGTTCGGCGTATAAAAATAAACCGTACTTTTCAAAAAGACAGACTTTTAGCTTGAAAAGATCTCAACACCTTTGGTGTTGGGGTCTTTTTATTTGTGCTGTTGAAAATTAAGAGTAAAGCTTGTGACGAATTTACCTAGTATCAAACAACTACAATACCTTCTTGCGGTGCACCAGCACCAACATTTTGGTCGTGCAGCGGAAGCATGCTTTATTGGTCAATCGACGCTAAGTAGCGCGATACAAAACCTTGAAGAGACATTGGGGTGTCAGCTAATTGAACGCGAAAATCGCAGCCTAATGTTTACCGATATTGGTGAAGAAGTGGTTGAACGAGCGCGGAAAATTATCGATGACACGATGAGTGTTAAAGAGCTGACTAAAAGCTACAAAAATCCATTGTCTGGCAAGTTGACGTTAGGGATCATTCCCACTATCGCGAGTTTTATTGCTGCGCCACTTTATCAGGCGTGCAAAAAGGAGTTTGAAGCGCTTAATTTAGTACTGGTTGAAGATACCAGTGATAACTTACTGGATAAGCTAGAGCATGGTCATATTGATATGGCAATGTTGGCGTTGCCATATAGAACTGATAAGTTTCATACTCAAGTGCTCGCAAAAGACCACTTTAGTTTGGTTCGCCATGCAGAGTACAGCGTACCAGAGCCGATAGAGGACTTTAACCTGCTGCCTGATCAAAGTGTATTTTTACTCGAAAAAGAGCACTGTATGACGGGACATGCACTTAGCGCTTGCCATTTAAATCGTAGCGCATGCATCAATCCATTTGAGGCGGCAAACCTGCATACTTTATTAAGTATGGTGGAATACAAAAATGGCGTGACGTTTTTACCCCAAATGGCGATCAATGCGGGGATTTTGGAAGGGAAACCTTTAGTTGCCATGCCACCACAAGATCATGCATATCGTGAAATTGGTCTGATTTGGCGTCGTACTACGGGGCGGATCAGAGACTTTAGATTGTTTAGCGATTTTGTTGGTGGCTATATCAGTGGCCAATGTCAGTCGCAGTAATAGTAACGATTATGAAAAAGCACCTTAGCGGTGCTTTTTTTTCAAAAAATTTCCCTGTCTCTACAACTTTTTTTGCAGCAGCTACGATTAATAGTTAGTGAATAGATTGGATGAGTGAACTGCGTGTTTTTTAATAGCGAAAAACAATTAATAAAAAGAGCACTGCAAGGCAATCAAGGAGCATGGTCAAAGCTTTGCGCCCAGCATCATAGCCGTGTTTATAATCAATGCCTAAGGCTCGTTGGTAACCCGCAAGACGCGCTAGATATCGCTCAGGATGTATTTTTAAGTATGTATCGAAATCTGCATACCTTTAATGGTGATGCTAAGTTCTCGACTTGGGTATTTAAAATTACCCATGCAAGGATAGTGGATCACATGCGAAAGCATAAGTTTGAATCGATTGAAGGTAGAGAGCCAGAGGCACCACAACACGGACCTGACACCAAAATAGTGCAGCAACAAAGTAATGAAGAGATATATATCGCGTTGAAACAATTACCATTTGAGCAGCGAATTGTCGTGGAACTAAAGTTTTTCCAGCATTACACCTTTGATGAAATTGCGCTGCAGCTTGAGTTATCAAGTAATACGGTGAAAGCCAGGCTATACAGTGCATTAGGTAAGATGAAAGGGCAACTAGAGGTGCAAAATCATGGCTAAATTAGCATACTTATTTGAGCAATGGTTGGATGGCAAAGTGCTTTCTGAGGCCGAGTTGGCCGTACTTCAGGAAGATAGTGAATATCGAGAAATGATGAGTGCTGCAGCTACTTGGCAACAGCGTGCTGCTAGCTTCGAAGAGCAAACGCCTCCCTCACCGCTCACTTTGCAACACCAAACTCGCTCTTGGTCAGTTGCTGCCGTCGCAGCTTGGCTGGTTGTTGGGCTTGGTGTCTCGGGACTTTGGCTACAGAATTTAGGCTTGCATCAACAGTTGAATGTTCAACAAACGCAACTGGCACAGCAGCAAAGCGCTATGCAGGCCATGCTTGCAAAACTTGATGAGACAAAGCCAATAGATCAAGCCACGCTCGCTAAGTTAGCCACGCAAGTGGTTGAACAAAATCGTAAAGAGCGCAGTTTGGCAATGAATAATCTCGTTGATCTGATCCAGGCACAAAGAGCACAAGATCAAGCCCTACTTAGGCTGCAATTGAATGAATTAGCAGAGCAAGTAGAGCAAGCACCGACACAAAATTTAGCACAGTATCGAGGTAAACCATGAAGTTAATTCCACTTTGTTTTGGCGCTGTCGCTGCCATTTCTACAAGTTTCGCTCAGGCTCAAGCTGTTGACGAAGCACTAAAGCGCGAGGTCGCTATTTTTGAGCGCGTATTAGTGAGTGCGCTGCAGCATGACACGCAAGATCAAGTCCGTAGCGTTTCAGGCTATTATTTGAAAGATCAGGGGGTTGTATTTGAACTCGCTTTAAAACGTCGGCACCGTTTGGAGTGGATCTCTCACATCGAAAATTTGGATGATGTGGCTGCAATAGGGGAATTTGAACTGCCGGAATTTGATATGGCGATTGCGGAGGTCGAGATTTCGCAGCCGATAGCAGAAGCTGTTTCTCAAGCTTACTCGGATGCTGCTGAGAAGGTGAGAGCAGGAGCCGAGAAGGTCCGCGAAGCCGTAGAGCAAGAAAGAGAGAATAGAATTCAATTGCGGGAGCTTGAGCGCCAAAAAGCGGAGTTGGAATTTGCAAAAAGGCATGAAAGTGAAGATCAAGTAAAAGAATTTACCGAGTCATTGAGAGAAGTTGAGAAGCGCATAGAGAAGCTTTCGCTTAAGGATTCGGAATTAAAAGACCTTAAGGATAAGCTGAAAGCGAGTCTTGAGGCTTCTCGAGTCAAACGCGCGAAAGAGAAAGCGGAAAAGCAGCTGGCACTTGAAAAAATGCTAGTAACCAGCTTAGCTCGAAGTTTATGCGACTATGGTGCGGGTTTAAGGAGTTTACCTAAAAATGAGCATATAAGCTTTATTTACAGTGAGCTCAGCAATTCACACAACAAACAGATATTTGTTTATCCAAAATCCTTGGTGCAGCAATGTGTTAAAGGTGATAAAACGGCTAAGGAGCTAGCCGAGACAGTAACTAGCTATCGCTTTTAGTTAACCTAAGCTTTGGGTAAAACAGCATGATTACATGCTGTTTTATTTATAAAGGAACTTACACTAGTAAAGGAACTACACTTGCTTGTATTAAGCCTGCTCTATATTTTTTGCAGTAGTTAAATTTGGTAAAAAGAGTAAGTAAACCCAAACCACTAGATTAAAGTAGGGTAGTAAACCAAGCCCCGTAAACAATTTTACCGGGTATCCTTTTGTGTTGGCATAACGATAACATTGATAAGCAATGAGCAAGTTTGCAAGTAATAAAAACAGTGATAATGACAGCATAATTTACCCCTTGAAGTCCATAGCAAGATGTAACTCATTCCTTTGAATGTCCATAAAATTAAGGTGTTACCTTAAAAGTTGGTGACATTTTAAACTGATATCTTTAATTATAGTGGACTTTGCAAGAAGTAAAAGTAACCTTTAGTATAAAGTTGTTACTACGCTGTTTTTAGAGATAAAATAGTTTTTGCACTGCTCGCTAGTTGCTCAATAGGGAGCGGTCTGGAGATAAAGTAACCCTGTCCATAGTCCACACCTATTTCTTTAAGTTTTTGAAATATTTCTTTGTTTTCGACATATTCGGCAACTGAACACTTATCTAATGAGTGACTAATATCGTTTACAGCTTTGACCAGTGCTAGATCAATTGGGTCGTTGAGCATGTCTCGAACAAAGGAGCCATCTATCTTAACATGCTGTGCGGGTAGCTGTTTTAAGTAGCTAAAAGTACTGAAGCCTGTGCCAAAATCATCAATAGCGAAATGACAGCCAAGATCGTTTAGGTTCTTGATCATCGTCTGAGTTGCGTTGAGATTGTTAATACTGGCAGATTCTGTGATCTCAAAAATAACGCGATTAGCCGAAACTTGGTGCTCCTTTAAACAGGCTTGAATATGAGGCTGCAGTCGTTCATCTAAAAATGAATGAGCGGATAAGTTAATCGCCACTTGGCTCAGGATCTCATGTTCAGCCAGTGCTTTAATGGCTGTTCTGATCACGCATTGATCCATCAAAAATGTATCATTAAGTAGCTCTAATGCAGGAATAAACTGATTTGGGTAAATTGTCTCACCGCTGATCTTTAACCTGAGCAGTGCTTCATAGTAGGCTATTTGTTCCTTTTTGAAATCCCAGATCGGTTGATAGTGAAGTTCTATGCTGTTGTTCTGGAGCGCTTGTCTAACGCTATGACCCCACTCTAAACCGGTTTGCAGTGTCTGGTTTTGTTCATCTTCTTTGTTATAACAATGCACCAAGTTGCGGCCGAGATTTTTGGCAATATAAAGGGCTATGTCTGCTTGTTTCAAACACTCGCTGGGATCCGCATTTTCATTGGTAATTTGCGTTAATCCGATAGAGCAACTGAGAGAGTATGCATTATCTTCAAAATGGAATTTATGTTCTTCGATAGCCATGCAAATGCTTTCAGCGCACATATGAGCATCAAGTAAATTGGTGTGCTTAAGCAGCACTGCAAACTCGTCGCCACCAATACGGAAAGTGAGGTGCTCTTCACCTATTTTGTCGCCAAACAACTCAGATACTTCTTTGAGAACAATATCTCCTTGCTGATGGCCTTTACTGTCATTGATGATCTTAAAGTGATCTAAGTCGATGTAAATTAGCGCATGTTCTACATCTTCAGCAGACTTTACTTCATTACACAGCTGATTTAATTGCTGGTCAAAGTAGTAGCGATTGTGTAAGCCCGTAAGCGTATCATGTAGTGCTAAGTGTCTAAGTTGCAGTTCAGCTTGCTTACGCTCGTGAATGTTATCGAGTGTTGCAGTAATGGCGACCGAACTTGAGGTATTCTTGATAAGTTGCAGGCGACATTCAACCCACACTAGGTGTCCAGCTTTATGGCTGAGCTGAAGTTCTACTTGCGCATGCTGCCTTACGCCACTTTGAATTTCCCGAATAACCTTTTTGAGTAAAACGAGGTCTTCTTTAGCTATGTAGTTGCTGAGCTGGGTATTGAGGCTCGACTTTATACCATAGCCTGAGAGGTATTCCCATGCAGGGTTTATAAAGCGGATCGCGCCTTCTAGATCCAATTCAACGACTACTGTTCTAAGGTGCAGCAAGATCCGTTGGTGCGCAGAGAATAAATCCTTATAGCGACTTTCACTGCGACTGAGTTGCTCAACTTTATTAGCAAACTCGGCATAGCTCACCATAAAATCTTCTCGCCGCGCCGCATGGTCGCATACTTTGCTTAAAAAGGGCATATCGTATGGCGCTCGAACAAAGTCGGTAACACCTAACAATAATAGTTGTTCGGCATGGTCGGCATCGCGTTTGTCAATAATGGTTACAATGGCTTGGCTTGGACGATGTTTGAGAATACTGTCGACTAAGCTTTCTGCGGAACCTGATAAATCAGACGTAGTGTCCATTAAAACAATGGCGTAATGATCTTGTAGAAATAGCGATAAAGCGCTAGCCGCTGAACTCACATGTGTGCAAACGAAATTGTGCGATAAGTGCTCACAAATTTTTTGCGCACGTTGTTGATTGGGTTCTAACAAGAGTAAGTTGAGACGACTGCTTTTATCTAAATGCGTTGACAACACGTTGGCCAGAATTTGAGGCAACATATCTTGGCGCTCAAATGGCAGCACGGCATCAATACTGTAGCTGCGGGCGGTGGTTTCGGCTATGCGCTCACAATAAGTTGGTGGAATAAGCACGATGGGCGTATTCTTTGGCGTCGTCAGCAAACCTGAGCGTATCATGCGCGAGAATCGCCAGCCGTCAATCTTTCCGACATCCAAGCCAGTGATCACTAAATCTACAGCTTGAGTCTTCAGTAAGCTTAGGGCATCTTGAGAGTCAGATTTGGCAATGATAGTAAAGACATCTAATACACTAAGAGTTTTAGTCAAGGCTTGACGCTCGTGAGCACTGGCGTTAACAATGAGCAACGTTAGTTGTCTAGACACAATAAAAAAACCTCACCAGATACTGCGACACAATCATTGGGCTTGTCTTAAAGTTAGCAAATCGTACTTAACCGCTGCTTGATAATAATCAAACAGTGACACGAACTTTGCTCGGAAATCATAGCCGATAGCGATAAGTTATTGTTTAAACGTAAAGAATAAAGAACGCACTAAACAAAGGTGCACACCGTATAAAATTTTACATGGTGAGTACCGTTTTAGACTCGCTAGGTTAAAGGTATTTACGCAAGGTTACAAGCACTTGATTTCGCCAAAACACCGCACTAGACTTGGCGCACTTTTAGAAATGAGGCCTTTCCATGCGCGTAGCAGACTTTAGTTTTGATCTTCCTGATGAGTTGATTGCCAGACATCCAATGAAGGAACGCTCTAGCAGTCGTCTTCTTACCTTAAATGGCAATAGTGGCGAAATAGAACACAAAGTATTTAAAGATATTTTGACACTCATTAATCCAGAAGACTTAATCATCTTTAATAACACTAAAGTTATTCCTGCTCGCATGTTTGGCCAAAAAGCCAGTGGTGGAAAACTAGAGGTACTGGTTGAGCGTGTTGTTGATGAACGTACTGTGCTTGCTCACGTTAGAGCGAGCAAATCGCCAAAACCTGGTACTAAGATTGAGCTTGAAGGCCAAGCAACCGCAGAAATGGTTCAGCGCCACGGAGAGTTATTTGAGCTGAGATTCGAAGGCGAAGAAAACGTATTGACTATTTTAGATAAAATTGGCCACATGCCTTTACCTCCCTATATAGACAGACCGGATGATGAAGAAGACAAAGAGCGTTATCAGACCGTTTATGGTGAAAAACCCGGTGCCGTTGCTGCACCTACCGCTGGACTGCACTTTGATGATGAATTAATGGCCAAGCTAAAAGACAAAGGTGTTGAGATGGCCTTTGTTACTTTACACGTGGGCGCAGGTACGTTCCAGCCGGTGCGAGTCGATTCGGTGGAAGAGCATGTTATGCACTCAGAATATATCGAGGTCTCAGCAGAAGTCGTGGAGGCAATCAAAGCGGCAAAAGCCAGAGGAGGACGCGTCATCGCGGTAGGTACTACGTCGGTGCGCTCACTTGAGTCTGCGGCTAAAGCAAACGGCGGTGAAATTGCTCCACTTTATGGTGATACCGATATTTTTATTTATCCGGGCTATCGTTTTAACGTGGTAGATGCAATGGTGACTAACTTTCACTTACCAGAATCAACGCTCATCATGTTAGTGAGTGCATTTGCAGGGCAACAGCATATTATGAGGGCCTATCAAACCGCAATTGAACAGAAATACCGCTTCTTTAGTTACGGTGATGCGATGTTCTTGCAAAAGCAAGATAAGTAACTCACGCCATACAACTATTAAAATGCCCAGTGTTGCTGGGCATTTTGCGTTTTATGGTTGTAAAGTTGTCGGCTTGATATGGACTTTGTGTTTTTTATCCCAATATTATACCAATTAGTCTTAACACTTGCTCAATTTGAAGGAGTAAATCTGACGCTAATTGCGTTAAAAATTTCTTATTTAGAGCAACTAAATATCAAAATTTTTGCCTTGCCTACAGGACGTAGGTACCTCGGCGTGAGCAGGACGCGGCAGCGGTGTTATCGACAAGATTTTCTCGCCTCAAAATAGAACACTTAATTAAGATAATTGGTATTAGAATTGCGCTGGTAATCTTGGTAGAATCGAAAGATCACTGCCCTAAGCATTGGCTTAGCACGTTTTTTAGTCAAGGTTGGACTGTTTTTCCGACAACGAGGTAACAATGAAATTTGAATTAGATCGCAAACAGGGTAAGGCTCGCCGAGGTCGCTTGATTTTTGAGCGTGGTGTGGTAGAAACACCTGCGTTTATGCCTGTTGGTACATACGGCACAGTAAAAGGCATGACCCCTGACGAGCTGAAAGAAACGGGCGCACATATCTGTTTAGGCAATACCTTCCACTTGATGCTAAGACCAGGCACTGAGATCATCAAGCAGCATGGCGATCTGCATGATTTTATGAACTGGGATAAACCGATTTTGACCGATTCAGGCGGCTTCCAAGTATTCAGTCTTGGTGCGATGCGTAAAATATCGGAAGAAGGCGTGTTGTTCAAGTCACCTGTCAATGGTGAGAAGATCATGTTATCTCCAGAGAAAGCGATGGAAGTACAGCGTGACTTAGGGTCAGATATCGTCATGATTTTTGACGAATGTACGCCGTATCCAGCGACAGAAAAAGAAGCAAAAGACTCGATGGAGCTCAGCTTGCGTTGGGCAAAGCGCTCTAAAGATGCACACGGTGACAACCCCTCAGCGCTATTTGGTATTATTCAGGGCGGTATGTACCCAGAGCTTCGCGCAGAGTCGCAAAAGGGCTTAGAAGAGATTGGCTTTGACGGTTATGCACTTGGTGGTTTGTCAGTTGGTGAACCAAAAGAAGACATGATCAATATTCTGGATCAATGTGCGTATAAAATGCCTGAAAACAAACCACGCTACTTAATGGGCGTTGGTAAACCAGAAGACCTGGTTGAAGCGGTACGTCGTGGTATTGATATGTTTGACTGTGTAATGCCAACGCGTAACGCTCGTAATGGTCACTTGTTTGTGACCGGTGGCGTGGTGAAAATCCGCAATGCAGCACACAAAACGGATATCAGTCCTCTGGATGCAGAGTGTGATTGTCACACTTGTAAGAATTACTCTCGAGCGTACTTACATCACCTAGATAAGTGTAATGAAATTCTAGGCGCTCGACTCAATACCATCCACAACTTACGTTATTATCAACGTTTGATGGAAGGAATGAGAAACGCCTTATCTGAAGGTACATTTGATGAATTTGTCGAAGACTTTTATGCGCGCCGCGGCATCCCGGTGCCAGAGTTGGCTGACGTTGGTTTGACAGAAAATAATTAATTTATAAACGAGGAAGTGAAATGAGCTTTTTTATCTCAAACGCGCATGCAAGCAATGCAGCGGCAGCACCAGCTGGTGGTGGCATGGAAATGCTGATCATGTTAGGTATTTTTGGTCTGGTATTTTATTTTTTAATTTACCGCCCACAAGCTAAGCGTGTTAAAGAGCACAAAGACCTAATGGGTGCATTAGGCAAGGGGGACGAAGTACTAACTCAAGGTGGACTTGTGGGTAAAATCACGAAAGTTGCTGATGACAAAGACTTCGTTGTAATCGCACTGAACGACCAAACTGAAGTGACAGTGCAAAAGTCAGCGGTTTCAGCTGTGTTACCTAAAGGTACAATGAAATCTCTATAAGAATAACAATAAAGGGATAGCCCAGTGTTAAACAAGTTTCCAATGTGGAAGTACTTACTTGTTCTCGCTGTGTTAGCTATCGGTATTCTTTATGCCACACCTAACTTGTATGGTCGCGATCCGGCCATACAAGTGTCTGGCACAAAAGGTGCAGATGCGACGCTCAGTGTATTAGATCAAGTTAACGAAACCCTGCAAAAGAACAAGCTTGCTGTAAAATCTTCTGTGTTAGAAGATGGTCAAATTCTTGTTCGCTTCAAAAATGTTGAAGATCAGCTTAAAGCGCAAGATATTTTGCGTGGTACCTTAAGCGACGATTACATTTCAGCAATCAATATGTCTCCTGCACAACCTGAGTGGTTAAAAGACTTAGGTGCAAATCCAATGAAGCTTGGTCTAGATTTAAGTGGTGGTGTTCACTTCACAATGGAAGTGGATATGGTCACTGCGATGGACAATGCGCTTGAGCAAATGGAGCAAGATTTTAAGAGCGATTTACGAGATGAAAAACTGCGTTATCGCTCGGTGCGTCGAGTGTCGAATAGTGATCGTGTACAAGTAACGATGCGTTCGGAAGAAGATAAAGACGCAGCAATGAGCTTCTTGAGAAAGCGTTACCCGGGTAACGACTTTATCAATGATAGTAGCGATAGCCTCGCTTTCTTCTCAAGCCTCAGCGACCTTAAATATAAAGAGTTGCGCGAATACGCTATCAAGCAAAACGAAACCATTATTCGTAACCGTATTAACCAACTAGGTGTTGCTGAACCAAATGTTCAACGTCAAGGTGGTGAGCGCATAATTGTTCAACTTCCAGGTGTCCAAGACACGGCTCGTGCGAAAGAAATCCTCGGCGCCACGGCGACGCTTGAGTTCCGTGAAGTAGACGAAAATGCCGACGTGCGTGCAGCAGCACAAGGTCGCATTCCTCCTGGTACAGAAGTGATCCCGCATAAAGATGGCTATCCTGTTGTGCTGAAAAAGCGCGTTATTCTTGAAGGTACGCATATCACCGGTGCGCAATCTGGTATGGATGAATATCAGCGCCCTCAGGTGAATATCAAGCTTGATAGCAAAGGTGGGGCAAAAATGAATGCCTTTACTAAACGTGCTATCGGTAAACGTATGGCGACGGTTTTCATCGAGTACAAACCATCTGGCAAAAAAGATGAAAACGGCAAAGCGTTACCACCAATCAAAGTGGAAGAAGTGATCAACGTTGCAACGATTCAAGCGCGTTTAAATAGCTCTTTCCGTATTACCGGTATTGATAGCCCTGCAGAAGCACACAACTTAAGCTTGCTACTACGTGCAGGTGCACTGGTTGCGCCGATTCAAATCGTTGAAGAGCGTACTGTAGGTCCAAGCCTAGGTCAGGAAAACATTGAAGCGGGTATGACTGCGGTTGTCCTTGGTTTTGCGTTTGTTCTTGCCTTTATGTTGCTGTACTACAAGGGCTTCGGTCTGGTAGCAAACTTGGCGCTTGCGGCTAACCTCATTATGATTGTGGGTGTGATGTCGATGATCCCAGGTGCGACGCTGACGTTGCCGGGTATTGCAGGTATTGTATTAACCGTCGGTATGGCCGTTGATGCCAACGTACTTATCTTTGAGCGTATTCGTGAAGAAATAGCGGAAGGCCGCAGTCCACAGCAAGCCGTTCACCATGGTTACGACAGTGCATTTAGTACGATTTTTGATGCCAACATCACCACTTTAATTGCTGCGGTGATCCTATTCTCTGTTGGTACAGGTCCAATTGCAGGCTTCGCGGTAACCTTAGCTATCGGTATCATTACTTCGATGTTTACAGCGATCGTTGGTACGCGTGCAGTTATTAATGCCATCATCGGTGGCAGACGTATCACTAAGCTATCAATCTAGGAGACGGACATGCAATTATTAAACTTAAAAGGCACTATCCGTTTTATGTCGGCAAGAAAGCTTTCCATGGCTTTCTCTGTTTTGTTGATCTTGGCTTCAATCGGCTCGTTTATGGTGAAAGGACTAAACTTTGGTTTGGACTTTACCGGTGGTACGGCAGTTGAAGTTGGATTTTCTCAGCCAGCAGACTTAGCAAAGGTACGTAGTGTATTAGCTGAAAGCGGTTTTGCCGATGCCTCTGTACAACTTTTTGGTTCAAGCCAAGAGGTATTAGTACGACTCGCCCCTCGTGGGGACGACGTGAAAGCTGAAGTATTGGGTAACCAACTCATTGCAGCGCTGAAACAAGCGGATGAAAGTGTGGTTATGCGCCGCATTGAATTCGTAGGTCCAAGTGTTGGTGAAGATCTAAAAGAGCAGGGTGGCTTGGCGATGCTCACCGCGCTTATCTGTATCCTGATCTATGTTGCTTTTCGTTTTGAATGGCGCTTTGCGGTGGGTGCAGTATTTGCACTTTTCCACGATGTAGTGCTGACAATGGGGCTGTTCTCAATCTTAGGTCTGGAATTTGACTTAACGATTTTGGCGGCAATATTGGCGGTAATAGGTTACTCACTCAACGATACTATCGTTGTGTCTGACCGTATTCGTGAAAACTTCCGTAAAGTACGTATTGACGACACGCTAGAGATCATCAACATTTCACTGACACAAACGCTTAATCGTACATTAGTGACCTCAATCACGACTATCCTCGTATTGATTGCGCTATTTGTATGGGGCGGTCAAACCATTCATGGTTTTGCGACGGCCTTACTGTTCGGTGTATTTATCGGTACCTATTCTTCAGTTTATGTTGCCAGTTCAGTTGCGGTGGCAATGGGCGTAAGCAAAGAAGATTTGATCCCGGTAGAAGTTGAAAAAGAAGGTGCAGACCTAGATGCTATGCCTTAATCACAGAAATTGATGTGATAATCGAAAGCGGCCTTTGTGCCGCTTTTTTGTTGCTTGTAACACGTCATTTTATTGTTTCTAAAAAATGACGTTTGTATATAATGATAATCGTTATCAATAAAGGAGATACTTATGTACAAACTTGTGATGGCGGTTGGCGCATTAACATTAATGACCGCCTGTTCTAAGCAACCTGAATTAGAACAACGCACAGAGTCTGCTCCCACAGAAGCAACCTCACCTTTAGCACAATACAAAGTTCAAGCGGAGGCATTACTTGCGGATATTCGTATAGAAAAGGATGCTGCAGCACTTAAAACCCAATCAGCAGACCTTGTGACCCTTTCTAGGACCTTACTAAAGGAATTTGTAGCTAAGCACCCTCAATGCCAGACTTATCTGGATGCCTTGGACAAAGCCGCTGATATCATTCCTACGTTACCACTTGAAGAGATCGAAACGGGCTATCATGCAGATGGTAAATTACCCAAGTTTGACGACCCAGTTTGCTACCATGCCAAAGATTTATTAGTGCATCCAGCAACTGTGCAAGCGATTGCGATGAAAGGATTTAGTGGCGCTGAGGATTATAAGAGCGCAGAGATGGAAATTGTGGAAGTGATAGCACACTTTGATCAGGTAGAGAGAGCGCTGAAGTAAGCGGTTGAAAATCATTCAATTGCAAATTGGGTACATTTCACCCGATTGACATATATCTGTCATACATAGTTGCTACCGTGCGCGATTATACTTTTACAGTGAGCTTGATGCTGTGGATCCTTCGCGTACGTTAGTACTTAATACAATAATAAAAGAAAAAGCGGTATATACACTGTTTCAGCCTATCTACGATCTTGCGAAACGCCAAATCTTAGGGTTTGAAGCATTGAGTCGTGGCATGTCCGGCTCGCTGTTGGAATCTCCAGACAAGCTTTTTGCGATTGCGAGTATGCAGGAGCGTTTGTCAGAGCTCGAGATTATCTGTCGTGAAGCGGCTATTAAGCAATTCGTCTCACTCAATCTTCCCGGTAAGTTATTTTTAAATGTTAGCCCAAAAGCGTTGCTCGACCCGAGCCATCCAAAGGGTGAAACACGGCATCTTACTGAAGTGTATGGGCTTGATCCTAAGCGCGTCGTCATAGAAGTGACTGAGCAAGATAAAGTCGATGACGCGAATCTGCTACTAACGACAATTACCCATTATCGAGAACTTGGATTTCAAATTGCGATTGATGATTTGGGTGCGGGTTATTCTGGTCTCAAAAAGTGGTCGGAGTTATGCCCTGACTACGTCAAAGTCGACAGATATTTTATCGACCATTGTGACCAAAGTGTGGTGAAACGCGAGTTTTTAAAGTCTATTATTGAGCTTGCTAAAGCCACTAGTACTCAAGTCATTGCCGAGGGGATTGAACGAATTGAAGAGCTGAAACTTATTGAGCAGCTCGGTATAGTGATTGCACAAGGCTTCTTACTTGCAAAGCCAACTCGCAAACCTCCTACAGAACTCGCACTGTTTAAATCTTTACATACTGAATCCAAAACGACCTTCAATCAATTTGAACAGTCGATGGCAATTGGTTGGCTTGCCAAAGAGGCCAATGCAATCCACGAATGCACGCAGTGTATCGATGCTCACAGGTTGTTTGAACAAGATCGCAAGCTTACCAGCCTTGCTGTGGTTAACGATGCTAGGGAGCCTGTGGGGCTGCTACACAGAGATCAACTAACAGAGGTTTTCGCAGCGCCTTATGGTCATGCACTTTTTGATAAGAAGTCAGTAACTAAATTGATGGACAAGCAGCCGTTAGTGGTGGATGAGCAGCAAGAGCTTGATACGGTGAGTAAGCAAATAACCGACCATGAGTTTGATATTAGACGTCATATCATTATTACAAGAGATGGTCGTTATCTTGGCTTAGCGCCATTGAGAGACATACTTAAGCACATCACAGAAGAAAAAATTCGTCATGCTCAACATGCCAATCCATTGACCATGTTGCCAGGAAACGTTGCGATAAATGAGGCAATAGAGCAAAGATTACGTTCACATCATGACTTTTCTCTTGCATATATCGACCTTAATCATTTTAAGCAGTTTAACGATTTATATGGATATGCCAGTGGTGATAGCGTAATTAAGCTACTCGCCGAGGTGACGGTTGATGTATGTGCGCAGAGCTCAAGTTTCGTTGGGCATATCGGGGCGATGACTTTATGGTGGTGTTCGATAATACTGATGCAGAGGTGTTGTGTCATGAGATCATCACTCAGTTTGAACTCAAATCAAAAGCCTTCTTTACTCCTGAACATGTTAGTGCTGGTGGTTACTGGGCAACAAATCGTGAAGGGCAGAAGCAATTTGTGCCTTTACTCACTTTATCGATTGGTTTAGTGAGACCAGATTTACAACACTGTATAAATTCGCACCAAGTTGCAGCTTTAGCAACCGATGCTAAGAAAGAAGCAAAGCGCTATCGTAATAGCTATTTATTTGTATGTAACCGTCGCAAGCCGACGGTATCCACTGTACGACTGGAAAATGCTGGTTGACTATATTTTTAGTTACGCAATAGTAATAGCAATCCGTAAAAATACTCTTGATTGTAGTATTGTTTCCCCTAAAAGAGGGTTGTGCGATGAAGTTAAAGTTGAGTGTAATTATCTCCGCTCTGGTGTTTCAAAGCACCTCTATCGCGGCGCAAGCTCCTGAGTTAATCTATGTCGCGAAAGAGGCGCGAACCTTGTATGATCGCGATCTTTATCTCTATGAAATACTAGAAAAAGCACTGGCTGCTGCGAAGTACTCAGCTCAAATTGAACACATCAAAATCCATCCTCATCAACAGCGAACGTTAATGGCACTAAGCCGAGGTAAGGTTGATTTACATTGGTCAATGACCAGCCCAGCTCGTGAGCAAATTGCTATTCCTATTAAGGTCCCTTTATACGATGGACTTATCGGCAAACGCGTGCTGATTGTTCATAAAGATATTTATCCAGCCATAAAGGCTGTTCGCTCGCTTGACGATTTAAAGCGTTTTACCGCGGTTCAGGGGCACGATTGGCCTGACACCAAAATTCTTAGTTATAACGGCCTTAAGGTCAGACCTATCTCCGATTATCAAACTATGTTTAATCTGATTGTGGATAAAAAAGCGGATTATTTTCCACGCTCAATAATCGAGGCTGATTCAGAGCTCATTGCGCAAAATAATGAAAAGTTGATGATAGTGCCTGATTTTCACCTTGAGTATTCAACCGCATTTTATTTCTTTGTGAATAAGGATAAGCAGGCTTTAGCAACGGCTTTGGAAGAGGGACTTGCCAAACTTCAAGCGTCTGGCGAGTTACAATCCTTAAAACAAAAGTATGGTCTTAATAAGCAACTTGAAAGCGATAGTATTGAGCTAGTAAACCCTTACTTTTGAGTTGGCTATCTCTTTTTCCTCAGGCTTGGAAGTGCATAATCATACGCTTCCTTGTAAGTAACTGCGGCTAAAATCAACAAAATTAAACAGTTTGCGCTATATATCAAATAACCGCTAACGTCAAAGCTGTAGAAAAAGAACGTAAGGTTCACACCTTTTGCATTTCTAAGGTAATTTTCAACTAAGGCAGCAAAGCTCATACATACGCTAAATATTGCTAACCAAGGCATTATTGCATCGGCAAACGTATAGCGGGTTTTGAATTTAGGAAATAACTTTCTCGTCAATTCCACACGGTATGTAAGTGGGAATACGACCATTAAGTCGATTAAAAAGTGTGCGCCAAAAATGAGAGTATTTTGAAGTAACCTCTGATCTTTAGACGAATCTAAGCTTATGAAACCGGAGGAAAAAACAGCAGTCTCTAGGGTGAACGGTACGATAGCAAGAAGAGATAAAGCACATATATTGATGTCTTTTAATCGAGCACCCAAAATAAAGACCGTTAAAACGATTAACAGGTAAATGAGATAGAAATGAAACCTAATATCATACAGAACTAGGAGGCCTACTGCGACAATAGCATAAGGAATGAGTAAGTCTCCTAATGAAAAGTTTTTCTTCATAGGTGAGTGCTAATCTTTTTTGTTAGCTTCATTATTTGCAGTAGGAGTTTCGCTTTTTGCTGCTTTAGGATCGTTTGGCTCATAAATATTGCCACCAGAAACCTTTTTGCATTCTTTCAAATTTAGCTTTTGCATTATCATAGTCCTTATTGAACTCACTTGAATTTCAAGTGATCAAATTATATTGGATTGGTCTTTTATTGTGAATATCACAACTTCAGGAGGGTCGTGCCAGACTACTCAACCGACACTCCCGACAGGTACAAACTTAACACCAAATAAACACAAGGTGAATGAAAAATTAAAGAAAATTTTCAAATAATAGTTTAGATATATTTACACTATTCTAATGGTATGAAAAGTAAGGATAAAATCATTTTTCACACCTTGAATTTAGCCATCTCAAGCTCCAGATTTCCGGATAATGATTTAATCGTATCTGTTGCTTTATGTGCTTTTTCAGAGACGCTAGCCGTTTGGGACGCGGTATCAGAAATAATCACGACGCGTTTGGCTGTATCTTCACCGGCATCCAGTTGCTCTTTAGCTGCTTGAGATATTTGATGACTCATCTGTGATATAGATTTTAAAGAATCGGCGACTTGCGCAAGCGCTTGGGATGCCTTAGACGACATACTCACCGTCTTTTCACTTGTTGCAATACTTAAACTTACCGAAGCTTTAGCATCCTGAGTCGCACTTTGCAGTTTAGTGATCATGGTGCGGATCTCTTCTGTGCTGGTTTGAGTGCGTTGAGCAAGCTGCCTGACTTCGTCCGCTACGACAGCAAAGCCTCGTCCTTGCTCTCCAGCTCGCGCAGCTTCTATTGCGGCATTGAGTGCCAGTAGATTGGTTTGCTCGGCGATAGATTGGATAACGGTAAGTACATTGGCGATATTAGATACTTCTTCATCTAGCACTTGAATGTTATTACCAGCGCTGTCAATTTGTTGCTCTAATAATGCAATTTCAGTCGCAGCCTGTGCTGTCAGTTTGTCGGCTGCATTACCTTGCTTTTCGGCCTCTTGAACCGAATTCGCAGCTTGTTCTGCATGTTCGACAACGGTTTGTGCTGATGCTGTGAGCTCGGTAATTGCAGAAGCCACCATTTGAGTTTCTGCGTTTAAACTGCGAGTTAGGTTTTCAAGTTCTACTGAGCGCACTTCGCTGTCTGATGTTTGGTTTTGTAGCGCCTTGGTTGCGTCTTTGAGTCCTTCAACTACCCCTTTCAATCCGTCTTGCATATAGGCCATGGCTGCGAGAATACTATAATCTTCACAATCCGAGGTGTTTATTGGTGTCGTGAGGTTACCTCGTGAGACGTGTTTTACGATTGCGAGTACATCATTGATTTCGGCACCTAGCTTATTGTTGAGTGATAGTCCAAATCGCGCAAGTGCGGTGGTTAATGCAACAGCAACTGCTAAAGAAAGTGCCACTAGCCAAATAGCGGTATCCCAATAGCGCTCGTTCACTTCTTTATAACTAATACCTGTGCCGACGTACCAGCCAAATCCTGGGGTTTTTTGCACCACGGAGGTTAGGTCGACAATTTCTCCATCTCGTAATGAAGTCCAATTGTAGGTAATGATCCGATCAAACTGGTTGCCGACTAAGCGCTTCACCATGCTGCCTATGCTTTTGCCATCGGCATCTTTAAAGTCGTTAAAGCTAGTATCGTGCAATTGGGGATCATGAGGTGTCGCTACGAAGTCCATTTTGTCATTCACTACGTACACATATTCAGAGTCATGGTATTTATTTTCTCTTAAAACCTGAATCGCCATTTCTTTTGCTTGTTGGTCCGTCAGTTTTCCTTGCTCTGCAAACAGCTCAAATTGTTTAACAATATTAACGGTGCTTTTCATTAACTGATTGATACGCGCAATATTATCGCTTTCACTGGCATGGCGCAGAGCTTGAAGGCCTACAAAGGCTACAGCAAGTAAGGAAATAAATATTGCGGCGGCAAAGGTAATTATTTTTGCTTTTAATGTGAAACTAGAAAACACAGGATCGCCCCCTAAAAATACTCTCATTACATGATTTAGCATGTTTAGGGGGAGTTTGTAAGTAGGTTAATGCTTTATAAAGGCTATTTTGAGATGATATTTACTCATACTACTTGAAGATGATTACTAAGTTGCATTAATTATGCTTATTTCCTCATCAGTTAATGGGCGATATTCTCCCTCAGCAAGAGTCGGATCAAGCTCGATCCCTGCTATATTTTCTCTATGAAGTTCAACTACTTGGTTGCCAACAGCGGCAAGCATGCGTTTTACCTGATGATATTTTCCTTCGCAAATAGATAAGCGTAGTGCAAATTTATCAATAAGCTCTGCTTTTGCTGGCAGGGTTGCTTGTTTCTCACCATGTAGCTCTACGCCTTGTTTAAGCTGTGTTAATGCTTCTTCAGTGAGCTCGTCACGACTTTCTAGCACATAAGTTTTAAACTTTTGTTTTTTCGGGGAGGTAATTTGATGAGACCAATCGCCATCATTAGTGAGCAGTACTAAACCCGTTGTATCGATATCCAGTCTACCCGCAAAATGAAAATCTTTTAAGTTAGGTTCTTCGATTAAATCGAATACTGTTGGGTGTAATTCGTCACTATTTGCACATACATAACCTTGTGGTTTGTTTAGCATATAGTAACGTAAACCTAAATACTGTAAGCGTTCGCCATCGAAAGTAATATGGTCGGCTGGGGTGACTTGGATATCGCCTTTTTTGACGACATTACCATTGACGGTAACTAGACCTTTTTTAATATTAATTTTGACCTTGCTTCGTGGCATCTCTGCAACGCGGCTCAAAAATTTCTCCAATCTACATGGAAATTTCATAGTTAAACAACTCGAATAATAAATTAGTTTTTGCGGTAAATGTCGGATAATAAATCATAGCAGTGGACGCTGAGTGCAAAATGCTCCCCGACCTTTGCGAGCAAAAGTTTCAAAGCACCTTCCGTCAGCATTTGTTTTTGCTCTACAGTTCTACCAGCCATCATATGGATTTGCAGGTGAATAAATCCTTGTTTGCCATCACCTAACTGAAAATGCTCAAAAGCAACAGCACGGGTTTTGACTGAAGTTGGAGAAAACAAGCCACATGCACAGGCAAATTGCTGCACCTGTGATACTAACGCCTCGGTTTCAATTGGCAAATTAGGTGAGTGTTCGAGAATAAAGTGTGGCATGTGAAACTCCATGTTTTTGCATTAGACTCAGAGTTTATGCTATTTATCAGGGGTTATTCCAGAAAAGAGTGAATTATTAGCATGCTGTCCTTATTTAAAGTCTCGCCTTTGCTTAGCGATGAAGAAACCCAATGGTTAATTGATACCTTTGTCTGGGCATTTGAACACTTTGATGGCGAGTACTTTTTAAATGAAACGCAGATCATTACTCCGACTTCCAGTTGTTTTCCAGAGCCGGTATCCAGTATTGAAGAGATGGCGGCAGTGGTTTTCTCCCGCGTAAAATCCTATGCGGGTTACAACAGTGGCCAATCACTTTGGTTGCGCCTGAACGGATGCTCGCGTCGACTAGTATGACTAAGCTTAACATTGAAGGGCGTTGGCGAGGTGAGCAAGCGGTCATTGCTGACACAGCTGCGCCTATTTTGATTTCTTATAATCCTAATCAAATAAATCAGCCGCAAGATTTGATCGCCAGTTATGCAGGTGTTATGGCAAAAGTCTTAATTTTACAGCGTGGCGTGTTACCTCCTGGTGGAGAAGCGCAAGTAGACGCGGCCTGTGATGTACTGGCGAGCTTTTTTGGCTTTGGGATCATGGTGTCTAATACGGTATATCACTTTAGAGGAGGGTGTGGTTCTTGCTACAACCAATATGCCAACCGAAAAGCTGCACTGACGGAGCAGCAGAGTGTATTTGTGCACGCCCTAGTTTGTCATTTTAAAGGGGTGAAAGATGGTCATAAGCATCTTAAGTCACATCTTGTGAGTCAGTATAAAAAGGCGAAAAAGCAAATTAATACCCTAATTGATAACTCGGAGCGAGGTGATTTACTTGCCTTACAGGAGCATGTACATGCTCGCTTATCTTGATGAATTTATCCTAATTGCACTGGCACACTTTTTTGCCGTCGCAAGTCCAGGGCCCGATTTCGCGATAGTGCTTAAACAAAGTGTGCAGCAGGGTAGAGTAAACGCACTTTGGACCAGTTTTGGTGTTGGTGTTGGTATTTTAGTACATGTCAGTTATTGCTTATTGGGAGTTGCATTACTGCTATCTCAATCCGAAACCTTGTTCACTGCAGTAAAATACTTAGCCGCACTTTACCTTGCTTATCTTGGTGTTCAAGCGCTGAGGTATGCAAAACCCAATTCAGAGCAAGAAAGTATCAACGAGCAGGCTGTCACTGAGTCTAACTGGACTGCGTTAAAGCGAGGCTTTTTAGTCAATGCCTTGAATCCTAAAGCGACCCTGTTTTTCTTATCGCTTTTTACCTTAGTGATTGAGCCAACCACACCAAGTAGTGTGCAGCTGTTTTACGGCGTTTATATGGCGTTGGCTACGTGGGCTTGGTTTTCGTTTTTATCATTGGTTTTATCAAAAACAACGGTAAGACAATTCTTTCGTCGTGCAGGACATTGGTTTGATCGCGGGATCGGTGTGATCATGTTACTGCTTGCAGTAAGATTGGTGATGTAATGAGTAACAAAAACATTATTAACTTTAGCTTTGGTTCAAATATGTCGACTGCGCGTTTATTTGCTCGCTTACCACACGCGAAGCTGCTTGGAGTAGGTAAATTGCACGGCTATCGGCTGACTTTCGACATGTTGAGCACCGATGGTTCAGCCAAGTGCAGTATTGCGCCGAGTACAGAGATGAATAGCCATGTTTATGGCGTTTTGTATGCGTTGGATGAGCAAGAAAAAGCGCGTTTGGACGACATTGAAGGGGAGCGTTACACCTGCCATTGCTTACCAGTTGAAAGGCAAGATGGCAGTATAGTGGATGCCTGGTGCTATATCGCTAACACTTTTGTGGAACAACAATTACCTTTCGATTGGTACGTACATCATGTGTTGGCCGGGGCAAAAGAGCATCGTTTTCCGACCAGCTATTTACAAGCAATTTCGGCACAATCACACGTTACAGATAATAATAGTGACAGACAACAACAAGAATTAGCCATCTACCAATGTGATGCTACGAACTTAAACCTCAAGGCATGACTCGCAATATCGTGATTGGTTGTGGCAAGAAAATCCAAGGAAAAATAATGAAAATAAAACAATGGCTATTAACCTCCGGCCTAGTTGCAGCAAGTTTTCTTAGTGCACAGGCAAGCGCGGCAGTAAACCAGCAGGATGTTGAAACTGCGATAAAAAGCGCAATGGCAAAGTTTAATATTCCAGGCTTGGCAATTGGTATCGTAGAAGATGGCAAGGTTGTCATGACCAAAGGCTTTGGTGTGACACATTTGAATAAGCCAGCTAAGGTCAATGCGGATACCTTGTTTGGTATTGCATCCAACACCAAAGCATTCACGGCAGCAGCGCTGGCGATGTTGATAGATCAAGGCAAGCTGAGTTGGGATGACAAAGTCACCAAACACATTCCAGAATTTAAGCTTTACGATAGTTATGTAACTCAAGAGATGACGATCCGCGATTTGTTAAGTCATCGAAGTGGATTGGGCCTTGGTGCGGGTGATCTTATGATCTGGCCTGATACTGATAAAACCATGCCTGAATTGCTAGCAGGTATTTCACACCTCAAGCCTGATTCAAGTTTCCGCAGCCATTACGCTTATAACAATTTGATGTTTGTTGTTGCTGGAGAAGTTGTAAGCCGAGTCAGTGGCAAAGATTGGCGTGATTTCGTTGAGCAGGAGATGTTTACTAAGCTGGATATGGATGACTCAAAGGCTGGATTCTCTCGGATCCCGGCTAACAATAGCAATTGGGCGACAGGCCATATTCCGATGGATGGCAAACTTACGCCATTCTTTGTTAACTACCTAGAAGATTTTCGTGGTGCTGGGGCCATTGCATCTAACGTTGATGACATGACCAAGTGGTTACAAACTCAGCTTGGAGGGGGTCGCTTACCTTCTGGCGAACAATTGTTTAGTCAAGAGCAACAAGTGCAAATGTGGCATCCACACATTACGCGTATTCCATCAGGAAAAGCCGCAGAAGTATACCATCAGCAGTTTAGAGGGTATGGCCTTGGTTGGGCGGTAGAGGACTACTTTGGTTATAAAAAAGTGGGTCACGGCGGTGGGATTTTAGGAATGGTGTCGCAAGTGGCGATGATCCCAGAGAAGAAATTAGGTGTGGTTGTCTTATCAAACCAACAAAAATACCCAGCACTTTCCGCTATTATTAATGAAGTGTTTGAAGATGCGCTTGGTCTAGAAGATAAAGACTGGGTCCAGATCATCGCCGATGACTACTTTAAGGCGCAACAAGAAAAATATGCCAAAGCCGGGATAATCGAAGTTGCAAAACCACAGCCTGCTTTGCCATTAAACAACTACACTGGGACACTAAATAGTGCTTGGTATGGCGATGTCGTGGTGGAAAAGCTCGGTAAGGAACTGCGCATTGATTTTACGCATACTAAGCGCCTAAAGGGAAAACTTGAGCACCTTACTGGTAACACCTTTGTGGTACGTTGGGATGAGCCATTACTTGAAGCAGATGCTTATATCAATTTTGTGATGGATAAATCTCAACGGGTTGAGTCTGCACAGATGGAGTATGTTAATCCGGAAATAACCGATTTTAGTTTCGATTTCCACAATTTGAATTTAACAGCGAAAGAAATCCAGCACTAAGATATACCAAAGTATCAAAGCTACGTTATTGTGGCTTTGATATAGTGAGAGGATAACTACTTTAATCAACCACGTCGCAAACTAACATAGGATGTATATTCGTTATGCGTACTGCAATTATTACTCATCCATATTGCCGCAAGCATAAAATGACTGAGGAACATCCTGAGTGTCCTGCGAGGTTAGATGCGATATCAGACCGGTTGCTAGCGTCTGGACTTGATATCGCCATTGAACACAAAACGGCGCTGAAAGCTGATACGTCACACTATGCATTGGTTCATGATCAAGCCATGATCAAAGAAGTAATGGATAAAATCCCTAATGAAGGGTTAACTGAGTTAGACGGTGACACTTGGCTTTGTCCTGACTCTATGAAAGCAATTGAACGCGCTGTCGGCGCAGGAATACTTGCGGTGGACGAGGTAGTTGCTGGTAAACTTGACGCTGCGTTTTGCTCTGTGAGACCTCCTGGGCATCACGCCAATCAAAGTACTTCATCGGGATTTTGTGTCTTTAATAATGTTGCCATTGCTGCCGCTTATGCCAAGACAAAGGGGGTAGAGCGAGTGGCTATATTGGACATCGATGTACATCATGGTAATGGCACGCAAGATATTTTCAAAGACGATCATAGCGTGTTACTTTGCTCTTTGTTTCAACACCCTTTTTATCCGAATACCGCGATTGAGAATCATCAAACACTTATCAATTCCCCTTTGAGTGCGGGAGCGGATGGCGCAGACTTAAAGGCCTTGGTGGAGCAGCAATGGTTACCTAAGCTGCAATCATTTAAACCTCAGCTCATTTTTATCAGTGCAGGGTTTGATGGTCATTTGGAGGATGATATGGGCGGACTCAAGTTTGTTGAACAAGATTACCAGTGGTTTACTGAGCAAGTGGTTGAGTTCGCAAAAGCACCGGACTGTTTGGGGATTATTTCCTACTTAGAAGGGGGCTACGATCTTTCTTCTTTAGGCCGCAGCGCCGTGACACATATAAAAGCGCTGGTTGAAACCTGCTAGTTTAGACTTTCAAGTAAATCAAAAGCCTGCTGAGTATTTCTCAGTTGGATTTTGCTCACGCAACACTGGCCTTCGTCAATGAGATATTGTTGCACTAATTCGGTTAAATATTTCAAATCAATACATTGCACGGGCGCATCTTGTATATTGCTGCAGCGTTCGTTTGGGTATACTAGCATTACACGTTTGAGTGACGCATTATCGATCAGATGTGTTGCATCTCTTAGTGCTTTTTCATCTTCGATAAACTCTATACTTTGGTCTAATACCAGCAATAAAGGATAGCTTTTTATCGCCATAATTTGTTCTTGGTCAAGTTATCAAAAGTGGCGCCCAGTATACTTCAAAATGGAATAATATTGCGAGAGTGTGCTTATGGTTGGTGATTCACGTCAGTTACAGATCAAAGAAGTATTTACCAATAGCTTGTTATGCTGCGATGAGCAAACCAGTCTATATGATGCGGTTGCGCAAATGCGAGCAAGCAGAGTGAGCTCGATCTTTATTACCCGTGCTGATGACATCATTGGTATCTGGACTGAGTCGGATTGCGTTAAGCTCAACTTTAACGACCCTGACTTTGCGCAGGTACCGATCCGGTCAGTGATGACAACACCGGTGCAAAAAATTCAAATAGATAAAACCTTGAGCGAGGCAACGATCAAGTTCCACCAACTGGGGATCCGTCACTTACTCGTGGTTGACTCGGATAATCTACCTTGCGGTGTGGTTTCTTTATCCGATATTGTACGTAGCCAAGGACTCGACCATTATTTGCATTTTAGGCCAATTGAGCAGCACTTTGACTCGAGCATTGTGATTTTAGATAGTGAAGACTGTGTCTCTGATGTTATTAATCATATGCGTGAGCTTAATCTTACCGCAGTGCTGGTGTATCACCGTGAATTAAATGAGTATGGCATTATTACTCAGCGTGATATCGCTCATATCATTCTTAACCCCGATTGGCGTCAACCTTGCTGGCAATTAGCCAGCTACCCTATGCTCTCCATGACGCCAAAAGACAGCCTATTCGACGCTTACAGATTGATGACGGTAAACTCCATTCGTCATTTAGTGGTGACCTCCCCAGACTCGCAACAAGTGATAGGGCTATTGGCGCTCAAAAATGTCCTGACTGAAATTGAAACTGCGTATTGTAGCGAACTAGAAAAAGTCTTAGTACAACGTGATATTGCACTGCAAAAATCGGAAAAGAACCTTTATCTAGCTAACCGCATTATTGATGCTTCTCTCGACGGCATCATGATCACCAAGAGCTCAGGTGAAATAATCCAGATCAATCCTGCGTTTAGTGCGCTTACCGGCTACAAAGATTACGAAGTGTTAGGGAAGAACCCAAGCATATTGAGCTCTGGACTACATGACGAAGCGTATTACCAGAGCATGTGGCAAACGCTCAGAGAAACAGGCGTTTGGCAGGGCGAGATCTGCAACCGAAAAAAGAGCGGTGAGATTTATGTTGAATGGCTCACGATTATTGAGATCAGAGAGCCGTACAGTGACGACATGCTCTACGCAGCCATTTTTAGCGATATTACGGAGCGCAAAAATGCTGAAGAAAAAATTGCTCGCTTAGCCTATTTTGATGAATTGACTGGGTTGCCTAATCGCCGCTTGTTTTACGACAGACTTTCTATGGCATTGGCATCAGCGCACCGCTATAAGCAAAAACTCAGTGTGATGTTTATAGATTTAGACCGCTTTAAGGAAGTGAATGACTCTCTTGGTCACAGTGCCGGAGATGAGTTGTTGGTACAGGTTAGCGAGCGGATAAAATCAATTCTAAACGAAGGTGACACGTTAGCGCGCCTTGGTGGCGACGAATTCGTTGTGCTACTGAGCGAAGTGAATGGCATGTCGGAAGTCATTGAGTTTGCAGACCAAATATTGATGGCATTATCGAGCCCCTTTCAACTTGGTGATATGCAGGTAGCTGCGACGGCCTCGATGGGGGCTGCTATTTATCCCGAAGATGGTCATGATACAGAAACGTTGCTGAAGCACGCTGATGTTGCTATGTATCGCTCTAAAGAAGTAGGGCGTAATTCCTTTCAGTTATTCGAAGCTTCGATGAATGCACGCTCATTTGAGCGTTTATCCATGCTAAGCCGCTTTCAGAATGCCCTGGAGAATGATGAGTTTGAACTGCACTTTCAGCCACTGCAGTGCTTAACCAGTAGTCGCATTTCTAGTGTTGAGTGTTTGCTGCGATGGCGTGACCCAAGTCTTGGGATGATCTCGCCGGCTCAATTTATTCCACTTGCAGAGGAACTTGGGCTTATTATTCGCTTAGATCAATGGGTAATAGATAAAGCCTGTCAGCACTTGGCGAAATGGCAACACGCAGGTATTGAGATTAGGCGCTTGGCGATCAATATCTCGGCGTCACATGTCACTCAGGGTGACCTTTGTCAATGTGTTGCGCAGGCATTAAAAAAGCATAACGTCGAAGGCAAGCATCTTGAGCTTGAGCTTACTGAAAATAGCTTTATTGGTAATCTGCTTGAGGCTAAGTATACCTTGAAAAAACTCAAGGAGCTGGGTGTAAAACTGGCAATTGATGACTTTGGTACTGGGTATTCTGCGTTGAGTTACTTGGCTAAGCTGCCCATCGACATTCTAAAAATAGATGCTAGTTTTATTGCTAAAGTGCCCGATGAATATGGCAACAGCGAAATTGTTTCGGCAATTGTGGCTATGGCAAAGGCGCTAAACCTGCAAGTGGTAGCTGAGGGCGTAGAAAAGCCTGTACAGAAACGTTATCTGCGTAAGCTAGGTTGCCATACAATCCAAGGTTACGTCTTCTGTAAGCCACTTACAGAAGACGACTGGCATGCATTTTATTCGGCAGAGAAGGTGATTTCGTAAGAGGTAAACTTACGGATATTGATCACGCCATTATCAAAAATAAGGTACTGGCCTTTGATCCCTTCAAGCACGCCTGAAACTACAGGGTCTTTGTCAAAGTTGAACGAGCTGATTTTACTCGGGTGCTGCTCTACAGGGAAGGTGAGATCAACCACTTCTTCGTCAAGCACTTCAATGGCGGTTGCACCAAAGAGTTCGGCAAGTTCATCGAGCTTTGCTTGGATCTGCGGGATAAGCTTAGTAGCTTCTGCCTTGAGGTCTATTTCAGGGTTGATGCCTTTAAGCATATTGCGCCAGTTAGTCTTATCGGCAATAAACTGAGCCAGTGCCACTTCCACTAATCCTGACTGGTGACGGGTTTGCACCTTAAAAATAGGCAGTGCTTGCGTTGCGCCTTGATCTATCCAACGAGTCGGGATCTGTGTATGACGGGTGATCCCAACTTTAAGACCTGAGGTATTGGCTAAATACACATAGTGCGGGATCATGCAGTTTTCTTCGCCCCACTGGGGTTCACGACAGGTGCCTTGATCATAGTGGCAGGTCTCTGGCTTCATAATGCACATGTCGCAGCTCGCTAGCTTTTTCATGCACACAAAACAGTGACCTTGCGAATAGCTCTTTTTGGTTTTTTTACCACAGCTACTGCAAAATATATTGCCAGTGAAGGTAAGGGTGACGGATTTACCAAAGTAATCGTTGAGCGATACTAAGTTATCACCCACGGGTAATTGATATTGAATAGGTTCAACAAGCGCTGATTTTAACTTGCTGAGTGTACCTTGTACTTGCATCTTTGCCCCTAAAAATGCTCATAAAAGGGTAGGATACCATTACAAACTTAGAAACGCAGTGTGTAAAAATGAAAAAGGCCAGCGTCGCGCTGGCCTTGCAAAGCTTAACGTGAATTAGCTTTCGCGTGCGATTGCGCGATACGCGATATCTGTGCGGTACTCTACACCGTCCCAGTGAATGTCTTTCACTAGAGAGTAGGCGCGTTTTTGCGCTTCGGTTACTGTGTGGCCAAGGGCCGTTGCACATAATACTCGACCACCAGCAGTCACGACGTGTTCACCATCTTGCTTAGTCCCAGCATGGAACACTTTTTCACCTTCAGCGTAATTTACTTGTAGGCCAGAAATCGCGTCACCTTTAGGGTAGCTACCAGGATAACCTTTGGCTGCCAGAACGACACCTACTGCCGCACGTGGATCAAACTCAATCACAGTTTGATCTAGCTCTTCACGGTTAGCCGCTTCAATCAGCTCAACAAGATCCGATTGTAGGCGTAACATGATAGGCTGTGTTTCAGGGTCGCCAAAGCGGCAGTTATACTCGATAACTTTTGGTGTGCCGTCCGCTGTGATCATCAAACCAGCGTATAGGAAACCAGTATAAGGGTGACCTTCTTTCGCCATACCTTCAACCGTTGGATTGATCACTTCAGCCATGATGCGATCATGAATATCTGGCGTGACCACAGGAGCAGGAGAATAAGCACCCATGCCACCTGTATTTGGGCCTTTATCACCATCGTATGCACGTTTGTGATCTTGGCTGGTGGCAAAAGGAAGTACATTTTTGCCGTCAACCATCACGATGAAAGAGGCTTCTTCACCTTCTAAGAACTCTTCAATAACAACACGGCTGCCTGCTTTGCCAAAAGCATTACCAGCAAGCATATCGCGGATAGCTTCTTCCGCTTCCGCTTCGGTCATTGCCACGATGACCCCTTTACCAGCAGCAAGACCATCAGCCTTAACGACGATAGGTGCGCCTTGTGCTTTCAAGTAGGCAAGTGCAGGCTCAATCTCTTCAAACGTTTGATAAGCCGCTGTTGGAATATCGTGACGTGCTAAAAAGTCTTTAGTAAACGACTTTGAACCTTCCAACTGTGCTGCCGCTTGAGTAGGTCCAAAAATAGCTAAGCCTTCGTCACGGAAACGGTCAACCACACCGATAACCAGTGGTGCTTCAGGGCCAACAATGGTTAATTGCACATTGTTTTCTTTCGCAAAGACGACCAAGGCATCGATATCTTCAACGCCGATAGCCACGTTTTCGAGTTTAGGCTCAAGCGCAGTGCCTGCGTTACCAGGTGCTACAAAAACCGTTTTTACAGATGGGTTTTGTGCGGCTTTGAACGCAAGCGCATGCTCACGTCCACCGCTGCCAATGACTAGTACATTCATGGCGAAATTTTCCTATTAAAGCTTTTTGAATTTTAAGGTCATGCGGTCGCTTTCCCCAATCGCTTTATATTGCGCTGCTTTTTCATCACCTAGCGCTAAGCGAGGTGGCAGAGTCCAGACGCCTTTCGGGTGATTGGCGCTGTCTAGAGGGTTGGCGTTAATGTCGCTGCTTGCAACTAATTCAAACCCAGCTTGCTTGGCGATATCAACAACATAACTTTGCTTCATATAACCTGACGACTTTTGATCATCAAGTTGGCGGTGCTCAGGCAGACGGTGTTCAACCACACCTAAAATGCCACCAGGTTTCAGTGCCTTATTAAACGCGTTGAACGCGCTAAGTACACCTTCATCCCCTTTACCCATGTACCAGTTATGCACGTTACGGAAGGTAAGTACCACGTCAGCACTACCCTCTGGTGCAATATTGCTGTGTGTCACTGGTGCAAATTCTGTGATCTTTACTTCACTATAGTCTGGGTTGGTTGCTACTTTTTCTTTGTAGCTTTTTAATGAGCGTTGATAGTAGCCAACATCTGAATCAGCAGGGAAGTGCGCTGCATAATAGGTGCCTTGACCTTTAACCAGCGGTGCTAAAATCTCGCTATACCAGCCACCACCAGGTGCAATTTCTACCACGGTCATTGATGGTTCAATGCCAAAAAAAGCAAGCGTTTCACTTGGATGGCGATACTGGTCTCGGGCTCTATTTTTCTCAGCTCGATTGTCGCTAGCAACGGCTTTTGCAATCGCGCTTGGTACCGCTTGGCTGGAGTTGGATTCTGTCGCGTTACAGCCCACTAAAGTGGTAAATACTGCCGCAGCGATAAGAGATTTCATACCTAGATTCATCGTTAGCTTCCTTCATTCTGTTATGATTATGCTGTAGCCAGAATACTGGAAATTAGCTGAAACAAAAAGCGCGAAACTCATAAGTTTCGCGCTTTATTGATTAATGGCGGAAGTGGCGCATGCCGGTAAACACCATTGCCATTCCGGCTTCATCAGCGGCGGCAATCACCTCTTCATCACGCATTGAACCACCCGGCTGGATAACTGCGGTAATACCCGCAGCTGCAGCGGCGTCAATGCCATCACGGAATGGGAAGAACGCATCAGATGCCATCACTGAACCTGGTACTTCTAGGTTTTCATCGGCGGCTTTGATCCCTGCGATTTTTGCAGAGTATACGCGGCTCATTTGGCCCGCGCCCACACCAATAGTCATACCATCACGGGCGTAAACAATCGCGTTGGACTTAACAAATTTAGCGACTTTCCAGCAAAACAGTAGATCTTTCAGCTCTTGCTCTGTAGGTTGACGTTTTGAAACCACCTTAAGGTCGTCCAAACCAACCATACCTTGGTCACGATCTTGTACTAAGATACCGCCGTTAACACGCTTAATATCAGTACCTGTGGTTTTGTTTGACCACTGGCCACATTCTAGCAAGCGTACATTTTGCTTCGCAGCAACGATTTGTGCGGCTTCTTCTGATACGCTAGGCGCGATGATAACTTCAACAAACTGACGCGCTACGATGGCTTCCGCCGTGTCGCCGTCTAGCTCTCGGTTAAAGGCGATGATACCACCGAAGGCAGAAGTTGGGTCGGTCTTAAACGCGCGGTCATAGGCGGCAAGAATGTTTTCATCTACCGCAACACCACAAGGGTTGGCGTGTTTTACGATAACACAAGCAGGCTTATCAAACTCTTTAACACACTCAAGTGCTGCATCGGTATCAGCGATATTGTTATAAGACAGCGCTTTACCTTGAAGTTGTTTAGCCGTCGCGACGGATGCTTCTTCAATGTTGTTTTCAACATAGAAAGCAGCGTCTTGATGCGAATTTTCACCGTAACGCATATCTTGCTTCTTAGTGAATTGCATATTGATAGTGCGAGGGAATTTGGTTTCTTCAGCTGCTTCTTCAGTATAATCAGGAACCATTTTACCGAAGTAGTTGGCAATCATACCGTCATACTGTGCGGTATGCTCGTAGGCCGCAATAGCAAGGTCGAAACGTGTCTTGTACGTTGTAGAGCCAGAATTCGCCTTCATTTCTTCAATGACACGGTTGTAGTCATTCGCATTTACAACGATGGTTACGTCTTTGTGGTTTTTAGCTGCAGCACGAACCATAGTAGGACCACCAATATCGATGTTTTCGATTGCATCTTCTAGGCTACAGTCAGCTTTCGCAACAGTTTGTGCGAAGGGGTATAAGTTGACTACTACCATATCGATTGCTGAAATATTGTTTTCAGTCATGACGTCTTCGTCTTGACCGCGACGTCCTAAGATACCGCCGTGCACTTTCGGGTGAAGCGTTTTAACGCGACCATCCATGATTTCTGGGTGGCCAGTGTAATCAGATACTTCTGTTACTTTAATGCCGTTGTCTGCAAGTAGTTTGCAAGTACCGCCAGTTGATAAAATTTCTACGCCTTGAGCTGCAAGTGCTGTGGCGAATTCAACGATACCGGTTTTATCTGACACGCTTAGTAGGGCGCGACGAATTGGACGATGTATATCCATGATGGTTCAGGTTTCCTCAATGATTAGTTAAGGGCTAGCTTAGAAAGCCGGTATTTTAGCGCATTATTGTTAAGATGACGATGTTAAAAGGCGAGATAAACATGAGAAAAGTGCGACATGAAAAGGATAAATGTCCGCTAGCTGCTGAATTTTAAACAATAAAAAAGCACCCGAAGGTGCTTTTTTATCAACTAAATTTTACCAGCAGTGCTTAGTTCATGCCGTATTTTTTTAGCTTCTTGCGAAGTGTGCCACGGTTGATACCTAAAAGGATCGCTGCGCGAGTCTGGTTACCACGAGTATAAGTCATAACCTCTTCAAGTAGAGGTGCTTCAAGCTCAGAAAGAACTAACTCATAAACGTCTTGTACGTCTTGACCATTAAGCTGCTTTAGGTAGTGATGTACAGCTTTTTTAACTGCATCGCGCAAAGGTTGCGGTTTCTCTTGTGACTGAACATGAGCGTTAGTAATAAATGGAGAAGTCACATTTTGTTCGAACATCGTTATGTCTCTTTCTTAGTTAGCCTGAAGGATGAATAAATTCATTCACCCTAATGTTTCAAAATAGTCTTCTAATGCCTCGATTTGCGCTTCTGGCGTCTCCAAGGCATTGAATACTCGCCTAAATTGACCTTCTTGGTCATGGGCCTGCAAATACCAAGATACATGCTTGCGTGCGATGCGCGCTCCCATTGGCTCACCATAGAATTGATGAAGATTTACTAAGTGCTCCATCAATATTGCTCGAACCTCTGCTATTTCAGGTTCTGGCAAATGTTCACCGGTTTGCAAATAGTGGTCTATTTCTCGGAAAATCCAAGGACGACCTTGGGCGGCTCGACCAATCATAATGGCATCTGCGCCCGTGTATTCCAGCACCTGTCGCGCTTTTTGAGGAGACGTAATGTCACCGTTTGCCACCACAGGAATAGATACTGAACGTTTAATCTCTCTAATCGTGGCGTATTCAACTTCGCCCTTATACATACATGCTCTTGTACGACCATGCACGGCTAGCGAAGCAATGCCTCGACGTTCAGCTATGCGAGCAATCTCAACTCCGTTACGATTGTCTGTGTCCCATCCTGTACGGATTTTTAACGACACAGGCACGTCAACGGCAGCAACCACAGCGGTTACGATTTCGTCAACCAACTCTGGATATTGCAACAATGCTGAGCCTGCAAGCTTCTTGTTCACTTTCTTAGCGGGGCAGCCCATATTGATATCTATGATCTGCGCACCGTTTGCGACATTAAATTGTGCTGCTTGCGCCATCAACTCAGGATCCGCTCCTGCGATTTGTACCGAGCGAATGCCCGATTCACCGCTGTGATCCATGCGATTTTGCGACTTATCGGTTTTCCACACTTTTGGATTTGAAGACAACATTTCTGATACCGCAAGCCCAGCACCTAGACGTCGACACAGTTGTCGAAACGGTCTGTCAGTGATCCCAGCCATTGGTGCTACGATAAGATTGTTTTCAAGTTGGTATGGACCAATACGCACTACAGTTTAATCCGCCTTACCTCAAGGGGCGCTAAGTTTACGGTTTTTTTCGCAAAAATCAAAGGTTATAAATTGAACATAATTGCTTTTTTTTTGAACTTTATGGGTTGACATTTGATAACAACCTGAGAGCCCAGATAATTTGCACGAAATTTATGCAAAAACAATTTTAAAGGTACAATTTGAGTCGAAAATTTATGCTGTAAAAAATGCGTAAAGCCTGTTAATTACAGGCTTTACCAGTTAAAACTTACTAACTTTCATTGAGCCGCTGGTACTTTTGTCAGCGCTAAGTTAGCAGCCTTATTTTTTCACACCGCTGACGCGCGTCCATTCGCCTTGTTGGGCAATGTTGTCTAGGTTTAAAAATGGTGCGTAGACATCCGCGACGGATTGCGCTTGCTCTTCTAAAATACCAGACATAGCGATGGCACCTTTGTCGCCTAAGAAGCCGAGAATGATTTCGTGTAGCTCTCTAAGCGGCTGTGCAAGAATATTGGCAACGACGATATCTGCACTGAATTGCGGTTGGTTTTCAGGTAAATACACTTCTAGTTTATCTGCAACACCATTACGCTCGGCATTATCGCGGCTCGCGATAAGCGCTTGTGGATCGATATCAATACCAATCACACGCTCAGCGCCTAATTTGATCGCTGCAATTCCTAAAATCCCAGAGCCACAGCCAAAATCAACGACCGTTTTACCGCTGAGGTCTTGTTGTTCTAGCCACTGTAGGCAAAGTGCGGTTGTGGCATGGGTACCAGTACCAAATGCAAGGCCCGGATCCAGTAACACATTGACGGCATTGGGATCTGGCACATCACGCCAGCTTGGGCAGATCCATAATCTCTCGCCAAACTTAATTGGGTGGAAATTATCCATCCACTCGCGTTCCCAGTCTTTGTCTTCTAGCTGTTCAAGCTTGTAGTTTAACGGCTTGTCGTATTGTGACTGGACAAAGTCAACGACTGCTTGCATATCATGGTTCGCTTCAAATAAACCGATCACCGTTGTCTCAGGCCATAAGATGACTTCGCCTGGTTTTGGTTCGTAAACGGGATTGTTTTTACTATCCATGAATGTGACAGATGGACAACCGACATCCATAAGCATATCGCTTAATGCATCGGCATCGGCTTTATCTGAATAAATTCGGATTTGGATCCAAGCCATGTGTGTGTACCTATTTAATCCAATTAGTATAAAAAAGGCCGCTGAATAGCGGCCTTAATCTTATTTGCTACTTTTTAGCCCTTAACGTCTAAAAAGCTCTTTAATAGATCTGAGCGAGAAGGGTGGCGCAGCTTACGTAGCGCTTTAGCTTCAATCTGACGAATACGCTCACGTGTTACATCAAACTGTTTACCCACTTCTTCTAACGTGTGGTCTGTATTCATATCGATACCGAAACGCATACGTAGTACTTTGGCTTCACGAGCGGTAAGGCCTGCCAGCACTTCGTTGGTCGCGCCACGAAGACTTTCCATCGTTGCTGAATCAATCGGCGACTCAATAGTAGTGTCTTCGATAAAGTCACCAAGATGTGAATCTTCATCATCACCGATTGGCGTCTCCATTGAGATTGGCTCTTTGGCGATCTTTAACACTTTGCGGATCTTGTCTTCAGGCATCATCATACGCTCTGCCAACTCTTCAGGACTTGGCTCACGGCCCATTTCCTGTAGCATTTGACGAGAGATACGATTCAGCTTGTTAATTGTTTCAATCATATGCACTGGAATACGGATAGTTCTTGCCTGATCCGCAATCGAGCGAGTAATCGCCTGACGGATCCACCAAGTTGCGTATGTTGAAAACTTATAACCACGACGGTATTCAAATTTATCAACCGCTTTCATCAGACCGATGTTACCTTCTTGGATCAGATCCAAGAACTGTAGACCACGGTTGGTATACTTTTTAGCGATTGAAATTACAAGACGTAAGTTCGCTTCAACCATCTCTTTCTTCGCACGGCGAGCTTTTGCTTCACCAATACTCATGCGACGGTTGATGTCTTTAATACGCTCAATGCTAAGACCTGTGCTATCTTCAAACGCTTTAAGCTTGTTAACACAACGCTCGATTTCAGGTTTTACTTCAGCCAGTTTTGCTGAGTGTTTTTCACCTGATGCAATTTCAGCATCGATCCATGCGGTATCGGTTTCATTGTTAGCAAAGTGCTTAACGAAAACCTTTTTTGGAACCTTGGCAATCTGAACTGCTTGTTTCATGATGATGCGTTCTTGAACACGCACTTTATCCATCATGTCGCGCATGTTATTTACCATGCGGTCGAATTGCTTAGGAACTAACTTGAAAGTACGGAAGTGATCGCCGATTTCCTGAATTGCAGCTTTCGCATCAGGGTGCGAGCGACCTTTACTTTCAAAAATTTCTCGCGCTTTATTGTACAGCGTACGAAGTTGTTCAAAATGCTCACGAGCTTCTTCAGGATCTGGACCTGAATCGCCTTCTTCTGAGTCATCATCGTCATCATCTTCATCATCATCTTCGTCATCTAAGTCTTCATCACTTAGCTCAGAACCGATGTGTGTTGCTGAAATTGGTGCTTCGTCTTCCTCGATTGCATTAGGATCAAAGAAACCAGAAACAATGTCGCTTAGGCGCATCTCTTCTGCTTCGTACTTATCCCATTGCTCTAGCAGGTAAGTAATCGCTTCAGGGTATTCTGCAACAGAAATCTGTACTTGGTTGATCCCTTCTTCAATACGCTTAGCGATTTGGATTTCGCCTTCACGAGTTAGAAGTTCAACCGTACCCATTTCACGCATATACATACGAACAGGGTCAGTTGTGCGGCCAATTTCTTTTTCTACTGTTGCTAAAGCCGCAGCCGCTGCTTCCGCAGCATCCTCATCTGTTGTTGTTTCTTGCATCATCAACTCGTCAGCATCAGGCGCATTTTCAGAGACCTGAATACCCATATCGTTGATCATGCTGATGATATCTTCTACCTGATCTGAGTCTATGATGTCTTGTGGAAGATGATCGTTAACTTCTGCAAAAGTTAAATAACCTTGCTCTTTACCTTTCTGAATCAGAAGTTTGAGTTGTGACTGAGGAGATTGATCCATAGAGAAATTTGCTTCCACTCTGAAAAGTTGATACAACAGGCGCCAGCTATTTAACAGCTAAATTTTGATGACGCAGTGAATAGAACATTATAGCACCGAAAATTGCTATTGACTAGAACTTCTACTGTTTAAGCGCTTGGGTAAGGAGTGCGCATTCTAGCCGCTCATCATTTGTTAGGCCTTCGGTTTTCTCCTTTATTAATAGGGTCTCTAGACGATAATTTAAACACTGATCTTCAATAAATTGAAAAGTATTTTTAAATTCGTCTTCTAGCCTATCTTCAGCAACGCCATGTTGCCACACCGCAAGCTTTTTCAAGGCATCGAATTCAGCTTGGTCGCGATAATGTTCAAGTAACTGCGCTGTATTTATTTGCGGATTATCGTTACATAACATTTGTAAACTCAGCAGCAGTTGAATACCTGGGATCGCCATTTCACCGAGTTCAGGCATATATTCAATCGTTTGCGCAAGCTGTGGATGTTGGAGCAGTAAGCCAATTGCTCGGCGCATCGGCGTGACTTTAAATTGGCGCTCAATTTTATTCTGCTGTTTGTTACTTGCCAATTTAGCGCTCAGTTGCTCACGGGTACGACCAATTAACCTTGCTAAAGTAGTCAACAAGCTCTCTTGGTAGTAGTCACTGGGTATTTTGCTAATGAGCGGAATGGCATCGGTAAGCAGCTTGGATTTGCCTGCATCATTTGTAAGGTCGCATTGCTCACGTAATTTGGTAAACAATACTTGCGTATAATCGGTTGCCGTTTCTAGCCGTGCTTCAAAGGCGTCTTTGCCTTCTTGCTGTACTAATGAGTCTGGATCTTCACCATCAGGTAAAAATACAAACTGTAGTGACTTACCGTCTTTTAAGTTAGGTAGAGCATGGTCAAGCGCACGCCAAGCTGCATCGCGGCCAGCTCTGTCACCGTCGTAACAGCAGATCACTCTGTCGGTATTACGAAACAAAGTTTGCATGTGTTCAGCTGTGGTTGCAGTGCCTAATGCGGCAACGGCGTAATCAATGCCTTTTTCTGCTAGGGCAACGACGTCCATATAGCCTTCCACAATCAACACTTTATCTAATTGCTTATGGGCTTGTTTAGCCTCATAAAAGCCATAAAGTTCGAAACTTTTATGGAAAATGCGTGTTTCAGGCGAGTTTAGATATTTAGGGCCTTGATCTGCACCCATTATCCTTCCGCCAAATGCGATGACACGGCCACGTTTATCACGAATAGGGAACATCAAGCGATCGCGGAAGAAGTCAAATTGGCGGCCAGCTGACTTTTCCGATGCTAATTTTAAATCAAGCAGCTGTTGTTTGTGCTCGGGCTTACGGGCTATCTGGTTACACAATGACTCCCACTCAGGCGGTGCATAACCAATCATAAACTTTTGCACAGTCTCGCCGCTCAGGCCGCGTCTTTTCACGTAGTCGATGACTTGAGTGGCGTTGCTATGATGTTTTAACTGATGCTGGTAAAACTTAGCCGCTTGGAGCATTAAGTCATAGTCAGACTTTTTCTCTTCCATTGAACGCTGCGGCCCTTGCGGGGCATTTTCGCGTGGTACTTCTAAGTTTAATAGGGCGGCTAGTTCTTCAATGGCATCAACAAACTCAAGCTTGTCGTATTCCATTAAGAAGGAAATTGCGTTGCCATTAGCACCACAACCGAAGCAATGATAAAACTGTTTATCACGTGACACGGTAAATGAAGGTGTTTTCTCATTGTGAAATGGACAGCAGGCTTGATAGTCTTTTCCTGCCTTTTTCAATCCCACACGACCGTCTATGAGCTCGACAATGTCCGCTCTTGCGAGCAAGTCATCAATAAACTGTCTAGGGATTTTGCCTTTCATTTATGTTCCGAAGTTGTACTAGTGAGTGAGCGCATTATATCAAGTAGCGACGAGAAAAAATCAACTTAATTCAATTAAGGTATCCTATCAGCGCTGCATTGATACGCATGACGCCTAAAACGAAGAAACCGAGCGCAAGGCTCGGTTCACTTATCAATCATACAATTGTATGTGGGCTTAAGCGGTAAGTCTTTGCTTAATTAAACCAGAGACTTTACCCATATCAGCACGACCTTCAGCTTCAGCTTTAATCGCACCCATTACTTTGCCCATGTCTTGCATGCCTGACGCACCAGTTTGTGCAATCACGGCATCAATTAGCTCGACAATTTCATCTTCGCTAAGTGGCTTAGGAAGGAATGTCTCAAGTACGCTAATTTCGTTAGCTTCGATATCAGCTAAGTCTTCACGCCCTGCATCTTTATACTGGGTATAAGAATCGCGACGCTGCTTAACCAACTTAACTAAAACCGCAGTAATGCCTGCGTCGTCTAGTGTAGTTTGGTTGTCGATTTCTCGCTGTTTAATTTCAGCAAGTACCGCACGAATCGCGCCAAGACGAAGTTTCTCTTTGGCTTTCATCGCTTCTTTTTGCGCGTCTTTTAGCGTAACTAATAAGCTCATTGATACAAGACCAATACTGATTAGTATAATTTAACGCGACGTGCGTTTTCGCGAGAAAGCTTCTTCATGTGACGCTTAACCGCTGCAGCTTTTTTGCGCTTACGCTCAGCAGTTGGCTTCTCGTAGTGCTCGCGACGACGAACTTCAGAAAGGATACCTGCTTTTTCACATGAACGTTTGAAACGACGTAGTGCAACGTCAAACGGCTCGTTTTCTCTTACTTTAATTACTGGCATTAAAAATTCACCTACCTAATTAATGAGCTTAGCTCTATCTGGCTAAAAACTAGCCAATTGGTTCAAAAATGGTGCGGTATTGTAATCTGAAGCAAGACCGCATGTAAAGCCTAAATTATAGCTAAAAACACCAGCCCTGTCATGTCATACGCTAGCGGCTGTTTTTTCATTCTTTATGAAAGAATTATTAAGGAGTTTTAGCGCTGATAAAGGCGGCAGATCACTTGTCCTGCATGTTTTTCTTTAATCACTCGCCAGTTATCTGGTGTGTCAGGCTGTGCCTCTTGTTCAAACTCAACATAGATGAGTGCGTCTTCGCTGAGCCAAGATTGTGACTCAAGTAAGTCACAACAAGGAGTCACAAGCCCTTTGCGAAAGGGTGGGTCAATAAAAACCAAGTCATATTGCTGTTGCTTAGGGTTATTTGCCAGCATGGATAACGCGTCGGTATTAATGATTTCAACGTTATTCAGTTTGAGTAAGGTTGCATTATTGCTAAGCTGCGTCGCCGCGGTTTTATCAAGTTCGATAAAGGTTCCGCTTGCTGCAAAGCGTGAAATAGCCTCAAATCCTAGACTGCCAGCACCGGCAAAGCAATCGAGTACTTTTGCGTCTCTTACGTCCTGCATGAGCCAATTAAAGACGGTTTCTTTCATCCTATCTGTTGTTGGTCTTAATCCCACAACATCATGAACTGGTAACTTGCGACCTTTATGCTTACCACTGATCAGGCGGATGAAACCAGACTGTTGGGTATTTGACTTAGGCTTAGATTTTCTCATAGCGACGTAATTTGCTTCTTTATTAAAGGTTCTTGGTGTCAGGATTTTTCATCCTTACGGAACATGGTACACTTGCACGCAATTTTGTCTAAGCACTAAGGTTGCCATCCTCGGCTTGCCTTTCGAGCCCAAAATTAAGTGTGATATCAATCCAAGCAAAAGCAATAAGCTGATGCGGATTGGCGTTTTCGAGTATGGTATCAAGATCATCAACATTTTGCTTTGGGTTTATGCAATTTATCTAACACGGTCATAAGTGAATATGGGAAAGAAAAACAAATTTTTATCTTGGTTGGGCTTTGGTAAATCCGACAAAGAGCAACAAGAAGCGGAGCGTCAAGAACAGTTAGCAAAGGAGCAGGCTGCGCGTGAGGAATCAGAGCGTCAGGCGCAATTAGCTAAAGAACAGGCCGAGCGTGAAGAAGCAGAACGTCAGGCACAATTAGCTAAAGAACAGGCCGAGCGTGAAGAAGCAGAGCGTCAGGCACAACTTGCGAAAGAACAAGCTGAGCGTGAAGAAGCAGAGCGAGAACAGGCCGAGCGTGAAGAAGCAGAGCGTCAGGCACAACTTGCGAAAGAACAAGCTGAGCGTGAAGAAGCAGAGCGTCAAGCAAAACTCGCTCAAGAACAAGCTGAGCGTGAAGAGGCGGAACGTCAGGCACAATTATCTAAAGAACAAGCCGAGCGTGAAGAGGCCGAACGTCAGGCACAACTTGCGAAAGAACAGGCCGAGCGTGAAGAGGCAGAACGTCAAGCAAAACTCGCTCAAGAACAAGCCGAGCGTAAAGAAGCAGAGCGTCAGGCACAACTTGCGAAAGAACAAGCCGAGCGTAAAGAAGCAGAGCGTCAGGCACAACTTGCGAAAGAACAAGCTGAGCGTGAAGAGGCAGAACGTCAGGCACAACTTGCGAAAGAACAGGCCGAGCGTGAAGAGGCAGAACGTCAAGCAAAACTCGCTCAAGAACAAGCCGAGCGTGAAGAAGCAGAACGTCAAGCAAAACTCGCTCAAGAACAAGCCGAGCGTAAAGAAGCAGAGCGTCAGGCACAACTTGCGAAAGAACAAGCTGAGCGTGAAGAGGCAGAACGTCAGGCACAACTTGCGAAAGAACAGGCCGAGCGTGAAGAGGCAGAGCGTCAGGCACAACTTGCGAAAGAACAAGCTGAGCGTGAAGAGGCGGAACGTCAAGCAAAACTCGCTCAAGAACAAGCCGAGCGTGAAGAGGCGGAACGTCAAGCACAGTTGGCGAAAGAACAAGCTGAGCGTGAAGAGGCAGAACGTCAGGCACAACTTGCGAAAGAACAGGCCGAGCGTGAAGAGGCAGAACGTCAAGCGCAATTAGCAAAAGAACAAGCTGAGCGTGAAGAGGCGGAACGTCAAGCAAAACTCGCTCAAGAACAAGCCGAGCGTGAAGAAGCAGAGCGTCAGGCACAACTTGCGAAAGAACAAGCTGAGCGTGAAGAGGCGGAACGTCAAGCACAATTGGCTAAAGAACAAGAAAAGCCAAAAAAGGAAGGGTTCTTTTCCCGTCTTAAAAAAGGCTTGTTGAAAACCAAGGTCAATATCGGCTCAGGCTTTGCTTCGATATTCAAAGGCAAGAAAATCGATGATGAGTTGTTCGAAGATCTAGAAACGCAATTGCTAACGGCAGATATTGGTGTTGAAACCACGATGAAGCTGATAGATAACCTGACTGATGCTGCTGATAGAAAGCAGTTAAAAGACGGTGAAGCTTTATACGATCTAATGAAAAAAGAAATGTCAGAGATCTTAAAAACGGCAGAGCAACCGCTTGAGATCCCTGCCGATAAGAAACCTTTCGTTATCTTAATGGTCGGCGTAAATGGCGTTGGTAAAACGACGACAATCGGTAAGCTTGCCAAACAGTTTCAAAGCGAAGGTAAATCTGTCATGTTGGCGGCTGGCGATACTTTCCGCGCGGCTGCAGTAGAGCAGTTGCAGGTATGGGGTGAAAGAAATAGCATCCCTGTTGTTGCCCAGCATACTGGTGCTGATTCTGCGTCGGTGGTATTTGATGCCTTTCAAGCCGCTAAAGCGAGAAATATCGATGTATTAATAGCGGATACAGCGGGTCGATTACAAAATAAAGATAACCTAATGCAAGAGCTTGAAAAGATAGCTCGAGTAATGAAAAAGTTAGACCCAGATGCGCCACATGAAGTGATGTTGACGATTGATGCCGGAACTGGTCAGAATGCGATTAGTCAGGTAAAACTGTTTAATCAAGCGGTTGGCTTAACTGGTATCACGTTAACTAAGCTTGATGGTACAGCCAAAGGTGGGGTTATCTTTGCTGTGGCGGATCAGTTTAAGGTGCCAATTCGATATATTGGTGTAGGTGAAGGCATTGATGACTTACGCACCTTTAAGAGTGATGATTTTATCGAGGCATTGTTCAGTCAAGAATAAATAGAAACATCAGTTGCAACAAAGCGGGCAAATTTGCCCGCTTTATTCGATTGCCGAATTGCTACAATGCCACGGACTGAGTGTCATGGTTAAAATAAGTATAAGAGGCCAACATGATTAAATTTGAGCAAGTGAGCAAAACTTATCCTGGTGGGCACAAAGCGCTGGAAAAAGTTAGCTTTGAACTTGCAAATGGAGAACTTGCATTTTTAACCGGCCATAGTGGCGCAGGTAAAAGTACATTATTAAAGTTGGTTAGCGTGATGGAAAGGCCATCAGCAGGCCGTGTCTACATTAATGGTGTCGATCTCAATACGGTATCTAACCGGCAAGTTCCTTTTGTTCGCCGAGATATTGGGATTATTTTTCAAAACCATCGCCTACTAGAACGCTACAGCGTATTTGATAACGTCGCACTACCTTTAGTCATTGAAGGAACCCATCATAAACAGATCACCAAAAGAGTACATGCCGCTTTGGACAAGGTGGGTTTGCTTGATAAAGCAAAGTGCCATCCGAGTGTGTTATCTGGAGGTGAACAGCAACGTGTTGGCATAGCAAGAGCGATTGTTAACTCTCCGCCTTTGCTGCTTGCAGACGAACCTACTGGAAACTTAGACCCCGAACTATCGATGGAAATTCTGAACCTATTTGAAGAATTTAACCGCCGTGGTACATCCGTTCTTATCGCTACCCATGATTTAGGGTTAATAGCACGTATGAAGTACCGTAGCTTCACGCTTAATCAAGGCCGTATGCTACAAGATCCACTGGCGGAGGACACGTTATGAGTTTGCTGTTTAAAGGACGAGGAAATCAGGCTGAACAGAGTAAAAAGTCGGTATTTCATCATTTTTACTTTTTTTGTTTGATGATTATTCGTCAAGGTGTACAGAGCCTTGGGGAAATGTGGCGTACGCCAATGGCCTCTTTAATGACTATTCTAGTTTTGGGACTCAGCCTGACATTGCCCGCGACGCTTTATGTGGTAGTGAAAAATGTACAGCAGGTAAGTAGTGGGTTTAAAGAGGCATCTGAAATATCATTGTTCGTTAAAGATGAAATGACAGAGGCACAGACACAAACCTTGGTGAAGCGGCTTGCACTTTATCCAGAAATAGAAAAAGTAGTACTGATAAGTAAAAACCAAGCTTTGGATGAATTTAAATCAACGTCTGGCTTTGGTCAGGCGCTTAACTATTTAGAAGAAAACCCATTGCCTAATGTTGTACTGGTAACGCCTGTTAGCCGTTTTAGAAAACCCCAAGCAGCAACAGAGTTACTTGCTAAGCTAGAAAAAGAGCGCGAGGTTGAGTTTGGTAAGCTGGATATTGAATGGCTAGAGCGCCTAAATGCACTACTGGGGTTACTAAAAGAAAGTGTGATCACCGTGGGATTCCTATTACTTAGCGCCGTTATCTTGATTATTGGCAATACCATACGCTTATCCATCATGGATAAAAAAGAAGAAATCCAAGTGCTAAAACTGGTGGGAGCGACCAATACCTTTATTCAGGCTCCGTTTCTTTGGACTGGTGTATGGTATGGCATAGTCGGTGGTTTGGTTGCCTTTATCTGCGTTGCTCTTATGTTGTGGTGGCTGGAGTCAGCCGTATCTACGGTTGTTGGGGTATATCAAAGCAACTTTGTGCTTCAGGGAATGGCAGGGAATGAACTTTTAGTGCTACTTGGCACTGCGATTACTTTAGGGTTTGTAGGCTCCTTTCTTTCTGTACACCGTTATATCAAAGAGATTGAACCTGAAAAGGTATGATTGAACGCTACAAACACCAATCGACTGCTAAAGTGTAGCAGTCGATTGCCAATTACTATCAGATTTTAGCACTTAAACAATCAGAACTAATTAAATTTAGCACTGTCATAAAAAAATAATATCGTAAAAAGAAGCCTAGTTAATTCGATATTTTCATTAATATTCAATTGGTTATCTTTTATTTTTGAAGTTCTTCTAAAAAGGTTGATTTTAAAAATCAGATAAAGTAGATTGCATTTAGCACTCTAGATGTTAGAGTGCTAAATATACACGAAACGGTTTATCACTGAGGTGAAACATGACTAAAGATTTATACGCATTAGCACTAACTGGGCAGCAGAGCGCAAGTGTTGAAGGTTACCTTCAATCTGTAAGCACAATACCTATGCTTGGCGCTGAGGAAGAGAAAAAACTTGCGACACGTCTTCAGGAAGAAGGGGATCTTAACGCGGCTAAGCAACTCATTATGTCTCATTTGAGATTTGTTGCTCACATCGCAAAAAGTTATTCGGGCTATGGCCTACCTCAGGCTGACTTAATCCAAGAAGGTAATATTGGATTGATGAAAGCAGTAAAGCGTTTTGACCCAAGCGTGGGTGTGCGTCTCGTATCTTTTGCGGTACATTGGATTAAAGCAGAAATCCATGAATATGTATTAAAGAACTGGCGTATTGTTAAAGTTGCGACGACAAAAGCGCAGCGTAAATTATTCTTCAATCTGCGCAAAAATAAAAAGCGTTTAGGTTGGTTTAACCAAGACGAAGTGACAACGGTTGCAAACGAGCTTGGTGTAAGTGAGAAAGAAGTTCGCGAGATGGAGTCTCGTATGGCAGGCCAAGATATGGGCTTTGACCTATCTGCTGATGATGACGAAAGCCAAGCGGGTAACTTCTCTCCAGTACAGTATTTAACAGACACAAGTAGCGACCTTGCCGAAGAAGTTGAGCAAGAGCAGTGGCAAGAGCAGTCACATAATCGCCTATTTGCAGCATTGAAAACGCTTGATGAGCGCTCTCAAGATATCGTAAGCGCACGTTGGCTTGCTGACGAAAAGGCAACACTACAAGATCTTGCTGAGAAATATAGCGTGTCGGCAGAGCGTGTACGCCAGCTAGAGAAGTCAGCGATGAAAAAGCTGCAAAACGCAATGAGCTAAATTTTGCAAAAATGATAAATCGTGTGTCAAATGCCGCTACTCAGCGGCATTTTTATTTTCTATAGACAGATCAGTATCTTAACTATCATATCCACCTACTCCTTTGGCATTCTCTAACACTATCATCATTTTGAGCTTACAAGTGTTCGCTTAATTTACTATAATGCGCGAGACTTTAATTCTGGAGTGGTTAAATTGATTGCCATTATACGAATTCTCTTATTAGCAGTGTTTATTATTGTTAGTGGTATTTGCGGATTGTTATTGTGTATTGCGCGCCCCTTTCATGCCAACAATGTGCATACGATAGCCAAATGGTATGGCTATATGTCGAAGTTGATAGGCGTTGAGTTGGTGATCACGGAGCATGAAGATGCTAAGCATGTTGTCCCTGCGATGTACGTTGCAAATCACCAAAATAATTATGATCTCTTTACGCTGCCGGCCGTGGTGCCAAAAAACACCGTCAGCATGGGTAAAAAAAGCTTAAAGTGGATCCCGTTCTTTGGGCAAATGTATTGGCTATCTGGCAATATTTTGATTGATAGAGCTAATCGTTCTAAAGCTTTAGGTACACTGACCAAATCAGCTAAAAAAATTACTGAATCAAAACTATCGGTTTGGATGTTCCCTGAAGGGACCAGAAGCTATGGTCGCGGGCTGTTACCATTTAAAACAGGGGCATTCCATACTGCGATGAGCGCCAAAGTACCTATTATTCCCGTATGCATGAGCTCAACACATGAGCAGATAAAGCTCAATCGTTGGAATAATGGCAAGGTCTATATCGACATACTAGAGCCAGAATATTTAGACCCAGAAGTGCCTGCGAGGGATCACGCAGCTCAGATCCATGCTAAAATGGCTCAAAGAATAGCGGAACTAGATGCAAAAGCGAGATTAACATAATGGAAAACTGGCGTGAGATAAGTGAAGACATCGTTTCTTCATTGCTAGAAGACGGTTCAAACCCTGAAACCCTTTACGAAGTAGAGCATCACTTTGTAAGTGAGGATTTTGACAAGCTGGAAGCTGCAGCATTAGCGGCATTTAAATTGGGCTATGATGTTGAAGAGCCAGCTGAACTTGAGCTCGAAGACGGTGGTAAAATTTGGGGCTTCGATGTTGTCGTAGAAGCCGAGCTGGATACCGACGTCATCATGGAAGACGTAGACAAGTTAGAAAAGGTTGCATTAGACGCTGGCGTTGAATACGACGGCTGGGGAACTTATTTCCAAGAATAGCAACCGTATAAAACCCAGCATGTATACGGTGTTGGGTTTTCCTTCCTGCAACATTTCACGAATACTTCAACCTCAAAATGAGTAGTTAGTTATTTAACTAGGGTTTAGCTAGATGCTTAGTATTCGAAACCCACGGGACTATCAAACGTTTTCTGAGTGGTTGGGTTTCTCCATACCTTTGTGTGAATTTAATCTGAATAGATGGTGTTTCACCTCATTCAATGGTATTAATATTCATTGGCTAACTAAGTAGTGTAAGCGATTCATGCAGATTGTCCTTCCCATTGAAGATCTTAGACCTGGAATGTTTGTGGATAATGTTCACAAGCATAAGTCTGACGCGGGCGTTAAGATCAAATCTAGGGGAATGGTCAGAGATGAAGCCATCATTCAAAAGCTGATTGATAAAGGGGTACTGGAGCTCACCATCGACTTTACGCAGAGCGATATTCCTGTACCACAGAAATACCAACAGCCAGCAGAACCGGTCACTGAAACGCCACAAGTGTCTGAAGAACCAGCCGCTAAAAATGGCATGGATGGTAGTCTTTCCACCGCTCGCAGCAAGCCAAAACCTAAAGCCAAAACGGTGAGTAAAGAACAAACTTTGCAGCAAGAATTTGCTATTGCGATGCAAAAGTTTGAAAAAAATAACCGTCAGATCCAAAGCCTATATGGGGATGTAACATCGGGTTTGAAGGTCGATATGAGCCTCATCAATGAGGTAAGTAAAGACATCGTCGATTCGGTACTGCGCAATTCAAATGCGATGGCGATTTTAACTCGGATCAAAGACAAAGATGCCTACAATTGGCGTCATATGACCAATTGCGCAATTCTGATCACCGTATTTGCCAAGCATCTCGGTTTGCAACATCACATCATTGAACAGCTAGCCATGGGAGCGATGTTGCATGACATTGGTCACGCTAAGTTACCCCAGGGGCTGATCAATAAGCCGGGTAATTTTACCGATCTTGAGTATCGTGCGGTCAAAAAGCATGTGGCGCAGTCATTGGGGTTGAGTAAAGGAGAGTCTGGTATTACGCCTATTATGCTGGACATGATCATCAACCATCATGAACGCTTAGATGGCACTGGCTATCCCAGAGGGATTAAAGAAGATGCACTCAGTACTGCAGCAAGAATGATGGCAATTGTGGATGTATACGACGCCATAACCTCAGATCAGCACCATAAAGAGGCTGATGAACCGATTAATGCGTTACGCTTTTTGCTGTCGAGTAAAAAGCAATTTGACCCTATTTTAGTGCAGCGTTTTATTAAGTGTATGGGGGTTCACCCCGTAGGGACTATTGTTAAACTGACCAACGAGCGATTAGGGCTGGTACTAGAAGGCAATAAACATGCACCCACCGCACCTCTTGTACGTGTGTTTTACAATACCAAACATCTCCACCATGTTACGGCAAAAGATTTGGATTTAAGCGAGTCAGACATAAAAGTGATCGCAAGCGTTAGGCCGCTTGATTATCAAATTAACCTCTCACGATTGCTAAGAGATCAATTATTGATTTAAGGCTTGGATTGCGCGACTGGGAAGAAAGCGTTTTTACAGCGTCTTTTGAGGTTTTGCCATTTTGCAGAGAGCATAGCACCAGTCATACAGCTCGCCATCATTAATATCCACAGTAATGTTCCCTTTTCCGAATGTAACGCTACACAGTTTAGCAGCAGCGATAGCAGTGCTGCGACAATAGCACCTAACCAGTACTGGCTGACCGGGTTATCACACTCTCCCGCGTGGCGACAGGCACAGTAGTTTGCTTTACACAGGCAATAAACGCTGAGACCGCAAAATACCAATGCACAAACGATTAATGCTATCGACATGTTGTTCTCCTTGGCACGATTAGCACACAGAATGACTCACACTCAGATTAAAGAGTGTATATAAGGGATGACGGTACGTCAATGATATTGGTAATTATTATCATTTGGTAATTAATCTCATCCGATGAGTTTATAAAGTGCGTAATTTGTGCGTTATATGTTCACTTAATCAACGAAAAGTCGCAAAAAAGGAGATTTCTACTCCACTTTTAGGTAGGGTGTCATAAATTTATTATTCTGCCAATTTGTTGTGTGTGTGGCATAGCTGGATATTGGCTAGGTGAGCAAGGTCACGGTGCGGCTACGCAGTGTTACTCGAATTGGTTTTTTTAGCCATTACAAAGAGAAATGGTTAGTTCACAGGGGATTAGAGTATGAACAAAGTATTATTAGGTCTTATCGCATCAGGTGCGATTTTATCGTCATCACAAGCACTAGCTGCCGCCTTCCAACTTGCGGAACAAAACGTATCTGGCCTTGGTCGTGCTTATGCGGGTGAAGCATCTGCAGCCGACGATGCGTCAGTGGTTGCACGTAACCCAGCATTGATGGGTAAGCTATCAGGCACGCAATTATCAGTAGCAGCTATGTATGTTCAACCGGACGTAAGCCTGACGGGAACAGGTACTAGCAATGGTATCCCTGCATCAGCGTTAAATGACAACAGCATCGCACCAAGTGCTATTATTCCTGCTATTTATGCAACACACAAATATAACGACCAATGGTCGATTGGTGCTGGTATCTATTCACAGTTTGGTCTATCTACGGAGTTCGATAAGGATTATGTTGCAGGCCAAATCGCGGGTGAAACTGAAATCGTCACAGTTAATGCTGGTATTTCCGCTTCATACCAAGTTGATGAGCAGTGGAGTGTTGCTATGGGTATTAATCATGTTTATGCCGATGCAAAAATTATCCGTAACTTGGGCGCGAACAACTTAGGTCAGCCAGCTAGTCTTGAAGCTGTTTACCTTGAAGGTGATGATACGGGGTTCGGTTGGAATGTTGGTGTAGCTTATCAAATTGATGAAAACAACCGTCTTGGCTTCCACTATCGTAGCGAAACTGACATTACTTTTGATGGCCACTTCCGTAGTGCTTTACCTACTGCGATGGGTGGTACTAGCAACGTATCTGTTCCTGGATATGTAGATGTTACCCTACCTGCGATTGCGGAGATCTCGGGTTCTCATAAACTAAACCAAGAAACCTCACTACACTACAGCGTGCTCTGGACAGGTTGGAGCAGCTTTGATGAACTTAAAGCGATTATCGGTACTTCACAGTCTGCGTTTACTAAAGAAGAAAACTTCTCAAACTCTTTGCGTTTCTCTGTTGGTGCTGACTATCAGCTAAGTGAGTATGTTAAGTTGCGTGCTGGTATGGCGTATGATGAATCTCCAGCGGATGAAAACCTTCTGTCAATTTCAATCCCAGATACAGACCGTACCTGGTACTCTTTTGGTGCTGAGTATACTTTACCAAATCAAGCAACACTTGATGTTGGTATCAGCTTACTACGAGGCAAGACTCAAAACTTTATCGAGACTGACAAAGCGAAAAGCGAGTGGGGGTTCCGCTCTAAAGGCCACGCGATGATTTTTGGTCTTCAGTATAACCACAAGTTCTAATTGTGAGTGAACAATAAAAAAGCGGCTTTTAGCCGCTTTTTACTTTCTACAACATAGATTTAAGTTGATATAGCAAAGCATGAGCTTGCTTTGGTGTCATATCATCGGGATCCATATCTGCAAGTAGTGCTTCAACCTCTGAAGACTCATTGGCAAGCATTAGACTCTGCTGCACAGGTGCGGCTGTATGAGTCGGCTTATCGCCAACCACACTTTGATGTTGCTCTAACAAAGCGAGTTTCTGTTTAGCCAATTTAATTACCGCTTTTGGCACGCCGGCAAGGCTTGCTACCTGTAAACCAAAACTCTTACTTGCAGCCCCTTCCATCACAGTGTGTTTGAAGGCAATGGCATCGTTATGTTCAACGGCATCCAAATGCACATTAACTAGGCCGACTTTTTGTTCAGCCAATTCGGTTAACTCAAAATAGTGGGTAGCAAACAGTGTTTTTGCTGCAATTTTGCTGGCGAGATAATCCGCTGTCGCATAGGCGAGTGATAAACCGTCATAGGTGCTTGTACCACGACCAATTTCGTCCATCAGCACCAATGATTGGGCGGTTGCGTTGTTTAAAATAGTTGCAGTTTCGGTCATTTCAACCATGAAGGTTGAGCGCCCAGAAGCAAGGTCATCACTAGCACCAATGCGAGTAAAAATACGGTCGACAATTCCGATGGTGGCTGCGCTTGCCGGTACATAGCTGCCAATATGTGCCATCAACACAATTAACGCAGTTTGACGCATATAGGTCGATTTACCGCCCATATTTGGTCCAGTGATAATGAGCATTTTACGTTCATCGTTGAGCTTTACTGGGTTGGCGATGAATGGCTCTTTACTTACTTGTTCTACGACTGGATGGCGACCGTCTACTAAATCAATTTCACTACCTTCGGTAAGTGTGGGTTTACAATAGTCTAGTGTCTGAGCACGTTCAGCTAAGGTGTTTAGTACGTCCAAATCCGCAAGCGCCGCTGCCATGACTTGCAATTGTTCAATATAAGGAGCGATGAGTTCAAAGAGCTCTTCATATAGGCGCTTTTCGAGTGCCAACGCTTTCGATTGGCTACCAAGCACTTTGTCTTCATGCTCTTTTAGCTCAGGAATAATATAGCGTTCATTATTTTTCAGTGTTTGCCTGCGGATGTATTCTGCAGGTACTAAGTGCGAATTGGCGCGGCTGATTTCAATATAAAACCCGTGAACGCGGTTATACCCAATTTTTAATGTCGAGATCCCTGTGCGTTCGCGCTCTCTTTCTTCAAGCTTTTCTAGTACATCCGTGGCACCTGCGCTTAATGCGCGTAGCTCGTCAAGCTCTGCATTGTAGCCTTGTGCAATCACCCCACCATCACGAATGAGAACGGGGGGATTGTCGATAACCGCTCGTTCTAGTAGATCTTGTAACTTAGGTAATGCCGGTGAATGGCAAATGATGGACTGAAGTCTCGCATCTGTCGCATCTTGTAATATCTCATGCAGTGGCGGTAATGCTTGTAGTGCACTTCTTAAGCGTGTTAGATCACGCGGACGAGCGGTAAACAATGCTAAACGAGCCACGACTCGTTCAATATCGCCAATGTGTTTTAGTGCATCGTAAACTTCCATGCAAAGTTGTTGTTCGATAAGGCTTGCAATTGCATTGAGTCGAGCGTTGAGCTCTTTGCGTTCGCGCACGGGCGTATGAATGCGGCGTTTTAGTAAACGCGAACCCATAGCCGTTGAAGACTTATCTAAAATCTGCGCTAAGGTGTTTTCAACACCGCCAGAGAGGTTCAGTGTCAGCTCTAAGTTTTTGCGCGTCGCGGCATCTAAGATCACTGCATGCTCATTCTTTTCGAGCGTGATCGCGCGAATATGAGGTAGTGCAGTGCGCTGCGTGTCTTTCACGTATTGCATGACACAACCCGCAGCGATTAAACCCATATTGGCATTGTCGACACCAAAACCGACTAAGTCGCGGGTTTCAAACTGCTGACAAAGTAGATGCTTTGCAGTGTCTAAATCAAACTCCCAATCTGGACGGCGACGACTGCCTTTAATGCTTTCTAGCACTAAAAGGTTCTGAAATGATTCAGGATATAACAATTCTGCGGGCTGCAAGCGCTGTAGCGTGGAATTAAGTGCTTCGTCAGTTTGTAGCTCTACGATATTAAATCGGCCAGAGTTAATATCGAGGTAGGCAACGCCATAACCTAAGTTTTTTGGATGTTGGTAGACCGCCGCAAGTAAATTGTCTTGGCGTTCTTGTAATAGTGCTTCGTCGGTGACGGTACCTGGAGTAACAATACGCACAACTTTACGTTCTACAGGACCTTTACTGGTTGCAGGGTCGCCAACTTGCTCACAAATAGCAACAGATTCACCCAGTTGTACCAAGCGAGCTAAGTAGTTTTCAACTGCATGATAGGGAACACCCGCCATTGGAATCGGATTGCCACCGGCTTTGCCACGATAGGTTTGAGAAATATCGAGAAGCTGCGCCGCTCTGATGGCATCGTCAAAGAAGAGTTCATAAAAGTCGCCCATGCGATAGAACAGCAAGATTTCTTGATGCTGAGCTTTAATTCGCAGGTATTGCTGCATCATTGGGGTTTGTTGGTTTATAGTGTGTTCTGAATATAGATCTGACGACATTGTTGATACCTAAAAGGTTTTCCTATGGAGCACTACAAAGAGATAGCCGAATATGCGGCACAATTGGGCGCTATTCTAACGAATAACGGCGTAACAATCACTACCGCAGAGTCATGTACAGGTGGTGGGGTGAGTTATGCGTTAACAGATACGCCAGGGAGCTCTGCATATATAGAACGTTGTTTTGTGACATACAGTAATCAAGCTAAGCACGAATTATTGGGTGTGTCACAACAAACCCTAACGCAATTTGGTGCCGTGAGTGAGCAAACGGTTTTGGAGATGGCCAGAGGCGCTCAGCAGGCTGCTCATGCTGAAGTTGCTATTGCTGTGTCTGGTATCGCAGGACCGACAGGGGGCAGTGCTGATAAGCCCGTAGGTACTGTATGGTTTGCTATTGCAAATAGTGAAAAAGTTCAGGCATTTCACCAAGTATTTACTGGAAATAGGTCCGAAGTAAGAGTTCAAGCTATTGAATTTGCATTAAAAAACACTATAGCGATGGTAAAATCATAAAATTCTACTTGATACTGTAATTTCATACAGTATACTAGGTGTCATTACGCTGAATTGGAGAAGCAAATGAACGATAACAAGCAAAAGGCATTAGACGCAGCACTATCACAAATTGAGCGTCAGTTTGGTAAAGGCTCAATCATGAAACTGGGTGAGAACAAGGCGCTAGATATTGAAGCCATCTCAACTGGTTCACTAGGTCTGGATATTGCTCTTGGTATCGGCGGCTTACCAACTGGTCGTATTGTTGAAATCTATGGTCCAGAATCATCAGGTAAAACAACGCTAACATTACAAGCGATTGCAGAAGCGCAGAAGCTTGGCAAAACATGTGCGTTCGTTGATGCTGAACACGCACTCGACCCAATCTATGCCGAAAAGCTAGGTGTTAATGTTGATGAGCTATTAGTATCACAGCCTGACACCGGTGAACAAGCGCTTGAAATTTGTGACATGTTAGTACGTTCTGGCGCGGTTGATTTGGTTGTTATTGACTCGGTAGCAGCACTTACCCCTAAAGCTGAAATTGAAGGCGATATGGGTGACTCACACGTTGGCTTGCAGGCTCGACTCATGTCACAAGCGTTACGTAAGCTGACAGCTAATATTAAACGTTCAAACACATTGTGTATTTTCATCAACCAAATTCGTATGAAGATTGGTGTGATGTTTGGCAACCCAGAAACCACAACTGGTGGTAACGCACTTAAATTCTATGCATCTGTACGTCTTGATATTCGTCGTATCGGTTCGGTGAAAGAAGGTGATGAGGTTGTTGGTAACGAAACTCGCGTTAAGGTTGTGAAAAACAAAGTAGCACCACCATTTAAGCAAGCTGAGTTTATCATCATGTACGGCGAAGGTACGTCGAAACAAGGTGAGTTGATAGACTTAGGTGTGAAGCACAAACTGGTTGATAAAGCGGGTGCTTGGTTTAGCTACAACGGCAGTAAAATCGGTCAAGGTAAAGCAAACTCAATTAAGTTCTTAAAAGAAAATGTTGAGATCGCCAACGAAATTGAAGGCAAGTTAAGAGAAATGCTCCTAGCGCAAGCAGTCATTATGCCTGAGGATGGGGAAGATAAAGGTCTTGCTGAAGTTGAAGATGATTTAGAGCTATAAGCTAGCGACTCAAGCTTAACCGCCCACAAGCAAGCTTGAGCTATATTTTAAAAGCCCAAAGGCTAACCTTTGGGCTTTTTGCGTTTTATAAAAGTTTACTTTTGATAACAAAGAGATAGTTATCGATTAATCCGAACAATATGGCTCTTTTGATATAAAAATAAAATACGCAGCTTGATTTTCTGCGATTAATCCGCCTTTTCAATAAGTTATGTAATTTGTCTTGATACTTTACATCATGAATCTCAGTGAAAGCGGAAAAATTAGGCAAATTGGGGTGATTTCGGCTAGGGTTTTCTGGTAAAATCTGCGCCTAATTTTTTCTAAGTGAATTTGCAATGGGTAAAAACGTCGTTGTATTAGGCACCCAATGGGGTGACGAAGGTAAAGGTAAAGTAGTTGACCTACTTACAGATAAGGCTTCTTTAGTTGTTCGCTACCAAGGCGGACATAATGCTGGCCATACACTAGTAATTAACGGTGAGAAAACGGTACTACACTTGATCCCATCAGGTGTATTACGCGAAGACGTTAAGTGTGTAATTGGTAACGGTGTAGTACTTGCACCAGATGCACTAATGAAAGAAATCCACATGCTTGAAGCGCGTGGCGTTCCAGTACGTGAGCGTCTATTGGTCAGCGAAGCATGTCCTTTGATCTTACCTTACCACGTTGCACTAGACCAAGCGCGTGAATTAGCGCGTGGTGAAAAAGCCATTGGTACAACTGGCCGTGGTATCGGTCCTGCGTACGAAGATAAGGTAGCACGCCGTGGTTTACGTGTTGGCGATCTGTTCAACCCTGAGCAATTTGCTGCGAAGCTTAAAGAAGTACTTGAATTCCACAACTTTGCCTTGGTTAACTACTACAAAGTAGACCCAGTAGACTTCCAGAAGACATACGATGATGCAATGGAAGTAGCAAAAGTACTTAAGTCAATGATTGTTGACGTTACAGAGCTTCTTGATCAAGCGCGTAATGCAGGCGACCACATTCTATTTGAAGGTGCGCAAGGTACATTACTTGATATTGACCACGGTACTTACCCGTACGTAACCTCATCAAACACGACAGCTGGTGGTGTTGCGACTGGTGCAGGTTTTGGTCCTCTACACTTAGATTACGTTTTAGGTATTGTTAAAGCTTACACAACTCGTGTTGGTTCAGGTCCTTTTCCTACAGAGCTTTACGATGGTCAAGATAAACAAGACCCAGTTGGCAAACATTTAGGTGAGAAAGGCAACGAGTTTGGTGCAACAACTGGTCGTTTACGTCGTACAGGTTGGTTTGATGCAGTGGCAATGCGCCGTGCAGTTCAAATCAACAGCATCAGTGGTTTCTGCTTAACTAAACTAGACGTACTTGATGGTCTAGAAAAAGTGAAAATCTGTACTGGTTATCAGCTAGAAGACGGCACTGTAACTAATGTGACTCCTCTTGCTGCGGAAGGCTACGAGAAAGTGACTCCAGTATACGAAGAAATGCCAGGTTGGAGCGAAAACACCTTTGGTGCAACTTCTGTTGAACAACTTCCAGAAGCCGCTATCAACTATATCAAGCGTTTAGAAGAAATCACTGGCGTGCCAATTGATATTATCTCAACAGGCCCTGACCGCGTTGAGACAATGATTGTTCGCAATCCTTTTGCTGAATAATACTGCTGTCGATTGATAAAGAAAAAGCTGCTGTGGCAGCTTTTTTTATGTTCATTACCCTACAATTTTTCATCATCCTGCCGATAAATAAGCGAATGTTTGCTCATATGATAAAATTAGACTTCGCCTTGGCGCGGATAATGCTTAATCAAATTTGAGTGTCGATATTGCTGCAGAGCAAGTAAGTTGCCTTTGCAGCCTGCTATAGTTAAACAATCAGCTTTACTTTGATGGGTCTTCGATGAATTACTTACTTCGTTATTTTGCAGCTTCAGCATTGAGTGTTTCCTTAAGTCTCAGTATACAGAGCAAAGTATCTGCAGAAGAGGCAATCGAAGCTGTGCCTTTGTATACGCAGCAGGAGCTATTAGCGCTCATTGAAAAAAATCAACACCTTGCTCGGGTTAAAGCGGATGAATGCCAGCTGGTTAAAGATATTGAAGCGCGTGCTGAAATTATGGCGCTACCTTCGTATCAATTTCTTTATGGTGACATGCTAGCCTATGCCGTGTGTGTTGATAGAGATGTTGAGCTCGGTCTTTATTACATGAAAAGGGCTGCAGAGCAGGGTCTTGCCGCGGCGCTTGAACAATTAGGTCGTTACTATGATGTTGGCCAGTTGGTGCAAGAAGATAAAGCGATGGCTGTAACTTATCTGAGGGAAGCTGCGGCACTTGGCAACTTAAACGCTCAACTGAGACTCGTAGATGTGTTTAATCAAGGTCATGGTAGCCCTAGAGATTATGAAGATGCTTATCGATGGTTGTTCCATTCCGCAGTTGCAGATAAAAAACTGCACAAGCGAATTCAGGTAGCACTAGGGCAATTGGCGGATAAAATGCCTGATAGTGTGGTACAGCGCGCTAGATTACCTATATAACCTGAGTTTAGGATAACTCCGTTGAATCAATAGGTATTACTTCTGTGGGTTGTGAGTGGAAAGTAAAAGCGGCGTAACTTACGCCGCTTTTACTTGTTTCTAAATAAAGCCCGTAAAGCTAACTTATTCCTTATCCAAACCTCATGTTAAGTAATTTGCTGGCTGCTAAGTTTCGCACCAATTTGGCCTTCTTTATTCGCGTTAGGATCTTTAAGCACCGTTAACTTAGGCGGTTGTAGCGCTAATACGCGGTCGCCTTCTTCTGGAAGCTTTTTCATGTCAGAGGTAAATGGACGGATCAACATAGGTTCCTCATCTTTGTTCTGCTCTGTGAGCACAAACAGCGGAATTGCTTCACTATTAACCTCTTTATACTGCTCCCATTTAAACTCTTCTGAGATCCGAGTTACGCTCACTTTGCCTCCCTTAGCCATCATGCTACTTAGCTTGGCGTAGTTACCTTCGTCACCAAACAAGATTTGGCGAGAAAGGAAAGTTGCGCTATCTTTGTTTGCCTTGGCATGGTTCGTCGATGACTTGAGCGAGTACACACACTGATCGCCGAGTAAGTGAGAAAAGTACTGTACACCCAAAGCGTTGTGGTGACGGTTAGGTGAAAGCGCTAGGACTGATTTTAAGCTGGTCAGCGGGAGGTAACGCTCAGCATGCTCCGACTGTGGGTTACCATAGTAGCAAGGCAATCCATCCATTCTTGCCATCTTGCAGTTTTCCCATGCGGGATCGGAAAGATAAACATCAACATTTTGGTCTTTTAAGCCCTTAGCAACTGCTCTAGCTACATGGTTTGCACCAATGATGAGTAGGGTATTGGGTTTGGGTTGACGTACGCCTAAAAGACGCGCGAAAGGCGTTGCCGTTAAGCTTTGTAGTACCACAGTAACAATGATGACGGTGAAGATAAGCGGCACCATTTTATCCGCATCCGCGATTTGTGACTTTGTCATACTCAGCGCAAAAACTGAGCCTACAGCTGCAGCTACAATACCTCGAGGAGCTATCCAACTTAACAGAATTCGAGACTTAATCGGTAGGTCAGTATTGAACGTTGATAAGAATATCGACAGCGGGCGAGCAATAAATAATACTACAGCTAGAAAGATAAAGACGTCGGTGTCTAACAGCATTAAATCTTCTAACTTGAGTCGTGCCGCGAGTAAGATAAATAAGCTCGAAATCAGGATCATTGAGAGATCTTCTTTAAACTCTAACACTGAGTCTATTTCCAAGTCATCTTGGTTAGCGAGCCAAATACCAAAGATGGTCACGGCTAGTAAACCTGACTCATGACTCAGATGATTCGATAGCGTAAAGCTAAACAACACTAGCGCTAAAATAGCGAATTTGTGAAGCTCAAAAGGAAGCCATTCTTTTCTTATTAGGTAAGTGGTGAGATAACCTGATGCGACGCCAATACTGATCCCAACACCAAGCGTTGATACGAGCGCCCACAGGGTATGACTGAAGATACCTTCGCCACCAACTAAAGAGACGGCTTCAAATACGAGTACCGCAAAGAGCGCCCCAATTGGGTCTATTACAATCCCTTCCCACCGTAAAATACGATCTATATCCTTGTCTGGGCGCATTGCGTTGAGCATCGGGGCAATAACCGTTGGACCGGTCACGACAAGTACCGCGCCTAAAACGGCGGCAACTTGCCAGTTAAGTTCCAGCACGAAAATAGCGGTCGTTGCTATCACCGCAAAGGTTGCCAACATTCCGATAGAACAGAGATTCCGTACGACCTTACCAATCCCTTTTAGTTCTTTAAAATGGAGGGTTAGTGAACCTTCAAAGAGGATAACTGCAACGGAAAGCGAGACGACGGGAAAGAGTAAATCCCCGAGTAAGGCATCTGGGTCTAGGGTGCCACTAAATGGCCCCAAAGCAAGGCCTATAAGAAGTAAAAACAAAATTGCAGGAACCTTAAAGGCCCAAGCAAGCCATTGTGCTATTACAGAACATACTGCAATACCTGCAATGTAGATTGCTGACATAGATTCTCCCCGGTTGGATTATCCCAACATTTTTATCAGTATAGCTAGCATCCAGTTATAACACAGCGCGAATGAGGGTAAAGTGAATAAATTACTGAAAATAAGGTATTATAAAATTGATTTATGGTCGTCATAAATAATTAACATGGGATAGGGTTGCAATCTTACCCGTGCTTACGTTAAGGTAATAAGCGTTCAAGGCGTGGAGTAAATCGCGCCATCATTCACAATCTACTCATTACGCAATTATTCATTGCGGTACAGCCTTTCCGGCCGCACCAAACCATGGTGGCCCTGTTGGAAGCGGCTCGACGTCAAGGGTTAAGTACTTGATGTCACAATCAATCTTCTATTAGTGAAATGTCAGCCAGTTAACGATTGTTACTGCGTCTGGGTTTAGCATGTGTGGCGATATGATGGGACCAAGGTCTTCGCCGTCGCACGTCTGTTTGTTTTATCTATTTGCCGACTTTGTGGTCGATGCATTGCGCTTTCTGTTGTCTTCTAATAGGAGATATTTGGAGTACCAACTCGTGGGTGGGTGGTTAATTTAATGCAGGAATTTATGTCGATGAAACAGTCAAAACGTATAGTAATCAAGATCGGGAGTGCGTTAATCGCTCCAGAGCAAGATGGGTGTCGATCCCGTTATTTACTCAGCATCGCGCAATTCATCGTGCGTTGTCGAGCCCGAGGTATCGAGGTGATTCTCGTCTCTTCAGGTTCAGTCGCGGCAGGGTCGCACTTATTTCCAAATTCAGAGCAGCCTAGCATTGCGGTGAAAAAAGCGATGGCGGCAGCTGGCCAAACCGAGATGATGGCTACGTGGGACCGTTTCTTCGACTTCCCTTCGGCGCAGATATTACTGACTCACGGCGACCTGCGTGACAGGGAGCGATATACCAGTATTCGTGAAACAATATTCACTTTACTCGATCATGGAATACTGCCTATTATCAATGAAAATGACACCGTGACCACAGACGACCTGAAGGTGGGTGATAACGATAATTTGTCTGCCATGGTAGCAGGGGCTGCAGACGCCGACGGGCTAATTATTTGCTCCGATGTCAGTGGTTTATATAACAAAAACCCTAATTTACATGCTGATGCAGTACTGATTTCAGAGGTGACAGAGATCACTGAGGAAATCTACGATATGGCAGGTTGTCCAACAAGTAAGGTTGGCACTGGTGGCATGAAAACCAAAATTGAAGCTGCTGAAAAGGCAACGTCTCACGGTATAGATACTTACATTGTTAACGGCTTTGAAGAAACAACTTTTGAATTGTTGTTGGCGGGTAAAAATCCGGGGACCGTATTTACAGCCTATGACAAGCCAATGCAAGAAGCGGTGCATTGGATGACTCACACAGCCTCAGAGCAAGGTGAGCTGGTTGTGGACAGCGATTATGGCTCTAACGAAAATCAAGTGGTAGGGCAGTTAAGTGGTGATGAAATCACTGAGGTAAAAGGTGAATTTTCTGTTGGTGACACCGTACTCGTAAGGAGTAAAGACGGTAAGCGCTTAGCCAAAGCGACTACGAATTACAGTAGCTGCCTATTAAACTTTTTAACTGAACATGAAGAGAATCCGATCAGCGAAAGAATTCAAGATAGCATCGGGCCCGTTATTTCAGAACAAGATATTGCATTATTGGAGAAGTCATAAGACATGAGTTTAATTACAGATATTTCAGCACAGGCTGCAAAAGCAGCGAAACAGTTAGCACTATTATCTACAGAGCAAAAAAATTCGGTGTTAGCAGATATGGCAAAAGGGATCCGTGAAAACAGCGATGCCATCATTAAAGCCAATGAAGCTGACTTAGCTGCAGCGCGTGATAATCAACTTAGTGACGCCATGATAGATAGATTAACGCTTAACCAAGCGCGTATTGAAAGCATGGCTGAAGGCATTGAGACCATCATTCAATTGGATGATCCAGTGGGCGCGCGTAGAGACATGGGCGTAAGACCAAATGGCATTAAAATCAGCAAAATGCGAGTGCCACTTGGTGTTGTCTGCATGATTTATGAGGCACGCCCCAATGTCACCGCTGACGCCGGTGCGCTGTGTTTTAAATCAGGTAATGGTGTTATTTTGCGTGGTGGTAAAGAAGCGTTAGCGAGCTCTTTAGAAATTGCTAAAGCGATGCATCAGGCGCTTGAAAAGCATAACCTACCAGCTGCACTGGTTTCTGTTATTCCAGATCCAGATCGTGCATTGTTAATGGAGCTGATGCAGCAAAAAGATTATATTGACCTTATTATCCCACGTGGTGGTGAGGGTCTAATCAACTTCGTCACTGAGAATAGTACAGTGCCAGTGATCCAGCACTTTAAAGGCGTGTGTCATTTATATGTAGATAAAGCAGCCGATCTCGATAAAGCAATGGCGCTGCTGTTAAATGGTAAGACTCAGCGTACTGGTGTATGTAATGCGCTAGAGGGGTTAATTGTACATCAAGATATCGCTCCGACTTTCTTACCAAAGGCAGCTGCGGTACTGGCTGAAAGCGGTGTGAAGATTAATGCGTGTAAACAAGCCATAGCCTATTTCGATAATGCAGTTGAGTTAAGCGATGACGAATTTGGCGAAGAATACTTAAGTCTTGAAATTGCAGTTCGTCAGGTAGCCGATTTTAATGCAGCGCTCGCACATATTGATCGCTTTGGTAGTCACCATACCGAAGTTATCTGTACGGAAGACAAAGCTGCTGCCGATTTGTTCCAACGCGGTGTAGATGCTTCTGTTGTGATGGTTAACGCCTCTTCACGTTTTAGCGATGGTTCAGCGTTAGGTTTAGGTGCCGAGATCGGTATTGCTACAACCAAATTGCACGCGTACGGACCTATGGGTTTAGAGTCGCTAACGACAGAAAAGTTTTTAGTGAATGGTGAAGGTCAAGTCAGAGAATAATGAACTGATGCTGCTTGAGTAGATGGAAGAATCATACTCAGTGGTAGACACAGAATGACATAAGTAACTGCAAAGCTCGGGTCGAAAGACTTGGGCTTTTTTCTTTTTGGTTTAGGGTTTTAATGTTGTAAGAAGTAAGAAGTAAGAAGTAAGAAGTAAGAAGTAAGAAGTAAGAAGTAAGAAGTAAGAAGTAAGAAAAGCGGAAAGTGGTGGAGCTAAGCAGGATCGAACTGCTGACCTCCTGCGTGCAAGGCAGGCGCTCTCCCAGCTGAGCTATAGCCCCACATTCCGTCTGTAGACGAAGCGAAATTTAATCATTTTTTATATTCCCGTCAACCCCTGACAAAAAATTTCGCTATTTTTTTATAGTCTTTGTTACACTGAACTGAAAATAAAACGAATTAAGCGAATTATGGTTCTGCGTCATATCTTTTTTATTCTCATCGTTGGGCTTCTAGCAAGTTGTGCATCACAGCCTGATGAGCCTGAACTTATTATCGAAAAACAATCTCTTCATAAGCGCCTTTCGCCAGCGGGTGATAAAGAATTTGCTTTCATTGTAACGGTACAAGCAACACCTCGAATGGAGCTGGATTCAAGTAGGCCAATATCAAGAAGAGAGCTAAAACGTTTTGCCGAGTTTGAGCGTATTGAAGATTCCCCCTCTCTAAAACTCAAGCTAGAAGAGCAAGCCGTGGCCTTATTAAAACCGGCTTTGATTGAGGCGGACTATTGTAACGGAGGTCATAAAATTACCGATGTATACTGGCGACAGCGCAGCGTTCAGTTACGAGGTAAGTGTTTGTGATCAGAAACAATCCAAGAGCACTTGCAGAGCGGCTCGCTCAGCTCGATATCAACTATCTCGATTATGAGCATCCACCTTTACATACTTGTTTGGATGCTGACAATCTAAAGTTAGAAAGAAAGGGGACGAGGCTGAAAAATCTCTTTCTCCGAGATAACTATGGTAAGCGACACTTTCTTTTTATTATTCCTGCAGATAAGCAAGTAGATCTAAAAGCGCTGTCTAAATCTCAAGGGGTGTCGCGCTTAGGTTTTGCATCGACGGACAGGCTAGCAAAGTATTTAGGTGTGGAACAAGGCTGTGTGTCAGTACTCACACTGCATAACGACAGCGAGCAACAAGTCGAATTATGGCTTGATAATGAACTGCAATCTGCGCACTTGTGGCAGTGCCATCCCCTAGTGAATACCAAAACTTGGGTGTTAGCGCTCGAAGATCTAAAGCGCTTTTGGCAAGTCACTGGACACTCACCTCACTGGGTTGACTGTGTTTCTCAAACTTAGCACTAAGCCGACTGTACATACGATAAAAAGTGACGCACAAAACCAAGTGATACCAGCTTGCTCATAAATCAAACCCGGAAGATAAGAGCCCAGCACGCCTCCTGAATAATAAAACGAAACATAAGCGCCATTGGTGACGGTTGCTGGAGCCTGACTAATACCGTTGGCTAATGGTGCAGCGGTTGAATGGATCACAAACATACAGGCGCAGAATAGCGTAAATAAGATCACAAAAAAGAAGATAGACGCCACGGGTAAAAGTGCAATGGTTGTGGCATAGATAAGGAACATCACAGCTAAAAAGCGCCAGGTAGAATGAAACTTACCTTGTAGCCAAGGCGTAATGATAGACCCTAAAGCGCCAACTAAATAGCCTGTATAGACCCAGCCCACTTTACTGGGGTCGGTTAAATTAAAGTCGTACTTCAGTATAAAAGGTAGAAAATTGAGTAGGCCCGCGAAGCAAAAAAACATACAAAACACAGAGCTATACAATCTTACTAGGCGCGCTTGCTTGAGCGGTGCTAAGTATTCACGGATCCTGGTGGCTTGTATTATCGGTGGCTTATTTTTACTGGCTCGAATGCTAAACGCCAGCACAATCAATAATAATGCGTTTAGGTAATAGAAATTTTGCCACTCGAACCAGGCTGCAAAGTTGGCTGCAAGGGTTCTACCAAAATAGCCTCCAGCTATCGTACTCCCAATATAGAGGCTCATATTCGTTTTCAGTTGAGCGCCGCTAAACTGTTGGCCAATATAACCCGTCATTGCAGTGAGTGCCGCGGGTAATAATAGCCCTTGAATTAACCGAGTAAACAATAGCCCTGAAAATGAAGTCATTGAAGCAAATGCTAAACTGCTGAGTGCCAATAGCAGCATAGTCCATTTTAAAATGCGTAGCGGGTTGGACTTTGCCAGTAATAATCCGTAGCAGATTGGTGCGATAGCGAGAGGTAGCATCGTTGCTGACATCAGCATGCCAGCATCGGACGCCGACACGCTAAATAGCTCTGCAAACTCAGCTAGCAGTGGCTGTGGTGCATAAAGCACAAAAAAAATGGTAACAGAGCAGAGCAATAGATGAATGACAGGCATTAAGTGATAAGGCTTTTAATTTCGATGAGTCAGCTTAAATTAAAGCAAACTAGATGACAATTTTTTGCGCTAAATCACGATGCGCAAAAATAATTTTGGTAGTTTTACATTAGATTGACCGATTCCTCTCTGGCCAATCGAAATAGCTGAGTTAAAATAGTGAAAAGTCTATTTTACGGAGTTGCATGATGGGTTCACTGCAAGATCAGTTGCTAAAAGCTGGCCTAACAACTGAGCACAAAGCGAAAGTTGCAAAAACACAAAAGCGTAAGCAGCAGAAGAAAAAGAAAAAGGGCGCAACGAGCGACCAAACAGACCTTCAAAAACATATTGAGCAAACAAAGCTCGAGCAGCAAAAGCGTGCCGAAGAGCTAAACAAAGCGAAGCAAGAAACACTTAAAGACAAAGAACAAATTGCTCGCGTGAAGCAGATCTTAGAGCATCATAACCAAGATGAGATCCGCGGCAATGTGACCTTTAACTTCACATACCAAAATAAGGTGAAGGAGTTAGAAGTTAATTCAGAAACACAAAAGGCGTTATCAAAGGGGCGTTTAGCGATTTGTGTTTTAGAAGGACAGTTCTACGTGTTACAAGATGAACCAGCCAGAAAGATTGCAGAGGTAGACGAGAAGTATATCGTTTTCCACGTAGAGGATAATCAGCAAGGGGATGAGGATGACCCTTACGCTGACTTTGAAGTCCCAGATGATTTGATGTGGTAGTGATTAGGCTTTAGGTCAAACTTTAGTCTACACTGACTTACAACGTTAACCGTCAATAAAAAGAGTAATGATATGAGCAAGATGAAAAAACTACTAGTAGGGACTACGGTGGCAATTTGCGCACTAGGTTCAGCAAGTTCAATGGCTGCAGATGGTAAAGCATTGTATACAGCGAAGATGTGTCAAACCTGTCATGGTGCAGAAGGTAAAGCACCAATCATGCCTCTGTATCCAAAGCTAAATGGTCAAAATAAAGAGTACTTGGCCGCACAAATGAAAGATATCAAATCAGGTAAACGTAATAATGGTATGTCAGCGGCGATGAAGGCGATGGTTGCCAATGTCACTGACGCTGAAATCGATGCGATTGCAGAGTATCTATCTAAAGTTGAATAACATCAAAGTTAGATATCAAAGATGATAAAAAGCCACCGTTCGCGGTGGTTTTTAGTTGAAGATATAATTAAGCTAATTTAGACTTCTATACATCCAAATGTGGAGTAAATAAGGGATCCCCATGTTCGAATTACCTCAGTTAAATTTAAAAGACAAAGTAAGCGCAGAAGAATGGCAACTGCGTGTTGACCTTGCCGCTTGCTATCGACTGGTTGAGCACTTTCGTTGGGGAGATCTAATTTATACGCATATGTCGGCGCGTTTGCCGGGTACGGATCATTATTTAGTAAACGCCTTCGGCCTGACATTTGATGAAGTCACCGCTTCTAATTTAGTGAAGGTCGATCTTGAAGGGAATATTCTTGATGATACGCCATTTAAGATTAATCCGGCGGGTTTTACTATTCACAGTGCAATCCATGAGGTGCGAGAAGATGCGCATTGCGTTATCCACCTCCATACCAAAGAGACGATTGCAGTGGCGAGCCTAGAGTGTGGTTTATTGCCTTTGAGTCAGCATAGTATGTTCTCCTTACCATCACTGTCTTATCACGGCTATGAAGGTTTAGCGGTGAATATGGATGAGAAAAAGCGCTTGCAAGATGACTTAGGTACAACCAATCACATGCTGCTCGTGAACCATGGTGGTTTAACTGTTGGACCAACGGTAGGCGATGCCTTTATGCGTTTTTATGACTTACAGCGTGCATGCGAAATCCAAGTTGCGATTCAAGCAACGGGACAACAAGCGGTACCTGTACCACAGCCCATTATTGATAACATTTATAACCAAGCGAATGTCGTGCATAGCGGTAGCACCGGTGGTCAATTAGCATGGCCTGCAATGCTTCGTAAAGCTTACCGCCTAGACCCAAGCTTTGCTCAATAGGAGTCAACATGAAAGTTAATCGCGTCGAAGTTTTCGATATTCATTGTCCAGATAGACCTGCTTGGACACCCGTTTTTGTTCGTATTCACACCGATGAAGGTATCTCAGGGGTTGGTGAAGCTGGGCTTGCATACGACCTCGGTCACAGCGCAGCGGCCAGTATGATCAAAGAAATGGCTGAAGCCTTTTTGATTGGTCACGACCCTTTTCAAACCGAATTGCTATGGTCGCGTATGCTGAGAGAAAGCTTTTGGGGTTTAGGTGGCGGGCCTGTGGTATATGCGGCTATGTCAGCAATAGATACCGCGCTTTGGGATATTAAAGGTAAAGCCTTAAACCTACCTGTTTATCAGTTGCTTGGTGGTAAAGTGAATCCCGAGCTTCGTACCTATGCCTCACAATTACAGTTTGACTGGGACAGCGAGTTTAAAGCACTAGTTCAACCTCACGAATATGCTGAAGCGGCTCACAAAGCCATTGCTGAAGGGTACGATGCGGTTAAAGTTGACCCCATCCAGTACGATAAAGATGGCAATACCTATTACGATAGAACTAAACTTATCTCGCGCGCGGAAATGAAATTATACCGTGCAAGAATGAAAGCTATACGTGAAGCGGTAGGTGATGAAGTGGACATTATTTTTGAATGCCACAGCTTACCGGGCGCGACATCGGCCATTCAAATTGCGGACATCGCTGAAGAATTTGATTGTATGTATTATGAAGAGCCAGTGAATTATCTTAACCACTCTTTACATGCAAAGGTAGCAAATAAGACTTCAGTGCCAATTGCTGGTGGTGAGCGTTTGTATAATCGTTGGGGCGTTCGTCCTTATTTTGAAGATCAAAGTATTGATGTACTGCAGCCAGATATTGGCTTATGTGGTGGCTTTACGGAAACTAAGAAGGTATGTGACTACGCTGATATCTTTGATATCCGTATTCAGGCGCACGTCTGTGGCGGCCCAGTAGCAACCGCAGCGTCACTACACTTGGAAACCGCGATCCCAAACTTCCTGATCCACGAGCACCATACTTACGCAATTAAAAAGTGGAACAGAGAGCTATGCTTGCAAGATCCACAGCCTAAGAACGGTATCTTTACCGTGTCAGAAGAGCCGGGGCTTGGTATTGAGCTAAACGATGAAATCGTGATGCGCTCAGCCCGTGTGGAAATTAAGTAGGTATCCGGCGCTTAGCTTAAATACCTGAGTTTGGAATAACAGTTAGCTCTTACTATTGTTATTCTTAGACTGAATCAGATACAAAAAAACCCAAGCAGTGCTTGGGTTTTTTCATCTAAGTCAGAGTTATTATTTTAACAATGACTCAGTTAATACTGGACGAATTTCTTTTACAATCGCTTGGCAGAGCTTAGGTGCGCCACAGATGATGTTGCCGCTACGGTTAAAGTTAGCACCGCCTGCAAAGTCAGTGACCATACCACCAGCTTCTTTTACTAACAGCTCACCAGCTGCTGTATCCCAAGGCTTAAGGCCAATTTCAAAGAAGCCATCCATACGACCTGCTGCAACATACGCCATATCGAGTGCTGCAGAACCTGCACGGCGGATGTCAGCGGTATGAATGAATAATGCTTTGAATGCTTCTAGGTAGGCGTCCATGTGGTGCTTTTGCTTGAAAGGGAAACCTGTTGCAAGCACAGTGCCTTGTAATTCAATAGACTTAGATACACGAATACGTTTGTTGTTTAGCTGTGCGCCTTGACCACGAGATGCGGTAAATAATTCATCGCGGATTGGATCGTATACCACAGCTTGCTCTACGCGGCCTTTGACTTTTAGCGCGATAGAAACAGCGTAGTGGGGGATACCTTTAACAAAGTTAGTCGTACCGTCTAAAGGATCGATAACCCAAAGGTAGTCTGCATCTTTGCCTTCGTGATGACCAAATTCTTCACCAACAATAGAGTGATCAGGGTAAGATTTTAAAATTGTGTCACGAACGATTGATTCCGCATCTGTATCGATGTTTGTTACTAAATCATTAGTGCCTTTTTGAGTGGCTTCAACGCGCGATAAATCTTCACTTGCACGTAGGATAATCTTACCTGCGTTACGCGCAGCGCGTACCGCAATGTTCAACATTGGATGCATAGCATTACCTTTAGGTTGTAAAAGAACAGGATCATTTTGAGCCGGCGTATTCTAGCGGTTTTTTCTCTAAAGTAAATAACCAATTGTGAATTTGTCTGGTTGTTTTTTATACTCCGTTGCTGTGCAAAGGTTTTTAATTTCTGGTTGTGGAGCTTGGATAAACGCAAATGAGATATGCTACACTGCGCCATTATTTTTGTTTGAGACTCGTGTAAATGGCTTTAGAAGATATTCGAATTGTATTAGTGAACACCTCACACTCTGGCAATATTGGCTCTGTAGCGAGAGCAATGAAGACGATGGGGTTATCTAAGCTTTATTTAGTTGATCCTGCATGTGAAGTGGACAGCCATGCAAGTGCATTGGCGGCTGGCGCAACCGACGTGTTGGGTGCGGCAACTAAAGTCGATACGCTTCAAGAGGCGATCGCTGATTGCGCGTTAACTATTGGTACCAGTGCGCGCTCGCGTACTTTATCATGGCCGATGGTAGATCCGCGTGAGTGTGCACAAAAATTGGTGGCTGAGTCGGTGAATGGTCCTGTAGCGCTTGTGTTTGGTCGTGAAAATAGTGGTCTGACGAACGAAGAGCTGCAATTGTGCAACTATCATGTGTGTATTCCAGCTAATCCTGAATATAGTTCGCTTAACCTTGCGATGGCAGTGCAAACTTTGGCCTACGAAACTCGCATGACATACCTAGACACGCAACAAAAGCAGTCAGAAGAAGTGGATGAAGCGATTTACCCATCATCAAAGCAGATGGAATTATTCTACGAGCATCTTGAAAATACCTTGAATGACACCGGCTTTATCATCAAGCAGCATCCGGGCATGGTGATGACCAAACTAAAGCGTTTGTTCAACCGCGCTAGACCGGAAGATCAAGAACTTAATATTCTACGTGGGATCCTAAGCTCAATAGATAAATCCACTAACAAGTAAACTAAACAAGATAACAGTATTGGCCAAGTCAGCGCGCCAATACTGTTACATTTCTATTGTCTAAATATCAACCATTCCCTTTGTGAAATCTTGCATAAATCTTCATCACTAATACTTGACTAAAATACTCAGGTAATTACAATATCCATAATACTTGATTAAATTACTCGGGTATTTCGGGTAGGCATACGAGGGTTGCAGATTTAAAGCCGTTATTATGCTTGGTTAATACTTGACTATCTTAGTCAAGTAATTAAAATTTGCGGCTTGGTAAATTAGCGGGGGCTATGCATGAAACTAACATCAAAAGGCAGATACGCCGTAACAGCAATGTTAGATGTTGCGTTACACGCAGGTATTGGCCCTGTTCCACTAGCAGATATCTCTGAACGACAAGAGATTTCGCTATCTTACCTTGAACAATTATTTGCCCGTCTACGTAAACATGGTTTAGTAAGCTCTGTACGTGGTCCAGGCGGCGGCTATTTATTAGGCCGTGATGCACACACAATTTCCGTCGGTGATGTGATTAATGCCGTTGACGAGTCTGTTGACGCAACACGTTGTCACGGTGAAGGCGGCGGTTGCCAAAGCGGTATGCGCTGCCTGACTCATTCATTGTGGTCTGACTTAAGTGTGCGAATTGAAGAGTTTTTAAACAGTATTTCCCTAGCCGAGTTAGTCGCCGATACAGACGTACAGTCCGTTGCAACGCGGCAAGATAAGCACGTTAAACGTGTTATCGAGCAATTAGACAATATTCAAGTGAGCTGTCAACTCTAGGTTGACGTCAAGCGGAGAGATAAATGAAATTACCGATATATCTAGATTATGCAGCAACCGCTCCGGTTGATCAGCGTGTTGCAGACGAAATGATGCAGTGCCTGACAATGGATGGTAACTTTGGTAATCCAGCTTCTCGTTCACACCGTTTCGGTTGGCAAGCAGAGGAACTGGTTGATCAGGCGCGTAATGATATCGCTGATTTAATCAACGCAGATCCGCGTGAAATCGTTTTCACATCTGGTGCAACAGAGTCAAACAACCTTGCAATCAAAGGTGCAGCACAGTTCTACAAAAAGAAAGGTAAGCACATCATCACAGTTCGTACAGAACATAAAGCAGTGCTAGACACGTGTCGTGAGCTTGAGCGTCAAGGCTTTGAAGTGACGTATATGGATGTTGAAGATAACGGCTTACTTGACCTGAAAAAGCTTGAAGCAACCATGCGCGAAGACACTATTTTGGTGAGCGTAATGCACGTTAATAACGAGCTAGGTGTTATTCAAGACATCGCGACTATCGGTGAGATGTGTCGTGAGCGCAAGATCATGTTCCATGTTGATGCGGCGCAAAGTGCTGGCAAGGTATTAATTGACCTACAAACATTGAAAGTAGACTTTATGTCATTTTCTGGCCACAAAGTTTACGGCCCTAAAGGTATCGGTGCATTGTACGTACGCCGTAAGCCACGCGCGCGTTTAGAAGCACAAATGCACGGTGGTGGTCATGAGCGCGGTATGCGTTCAGGTACTCTTGCAACTCACCAAATCGTGGGCATGGGTACTGCATTTAGAATTGCCAAGCAAGACTTTGAAAAAGACCATGCACACATTAGTGCGCTCCGTCAGCGTCTGTTGGACGGCTTGATGGATATGGACGAAGTTTATTTTAATGGTGCTATCGACCAATCGGTACCAGGTATTGTAAACATCAGCTTCAACTTTGTTGAAGGCGAGAGTCTACTAATGGCGGTAAAAGACATTGCGGTTTCTTCTGGTTCTGCATGTACATCAGCAAGCTTAGAGCCATCTTATGTATTGCGTGCTCTAGGCCGTAATGACGAATTAGCACACAGCTCTATCCGTTTTAGTATTGGTCGTTTTACGACAGAAGAAGAGATCGATTACACCGTCAATCTTCTTAAGAATTCTATTGGTCGCTTACGTGAGATGTCACCGCTTTGGGAAATGCACCAAGATGGCATCGATTTAGATAGCGTTGAATGGGCACACCATTAAGCAAGTTTTAGCCGCTGGCTGGATACAATCCAGCCGCAAGCAGGTAGTGAGGAAATAGTTATGGCTTACAGTGATAAAGTTATCGACCACGTTGAGAATCCACGTAACGTAGGTTCTTTAGACAAGAACGATCCAAGCGTAGCAACGGGCATGGTGGGGGCACCTGCGTGTGGCGACGTAATGAAACTACAAATTAAAGTTTCTGAAGCTGGCATCATCGAAGATGCGAAATTTAAGACATATGGTTGTGGTAGCGCGATCGCATCATCATCCCTTGTGACCGAGTGGGTGAAAGGCAAATCGTTAGAAGAAGCTGCGACTATCAAAAACACTGATATCAGTGCTGAGCTTGAGTTGCCGCCAGTGAAAATCCACTGCTCAATTTTGGCAGAAGATGCGATTCAAGCTGCAATTGCAGATTACAAGAGTAAACAAGCGAAGTAAGAGACTATTATGGCAGTGACGTTAACAGATGCAGCCGCTAATCGCGTATTAGCCTTTTTGAGTAACCGTGGAAAAGGCATAGGGCTGCGCGTTGGTATTAAAACCACGGGCTGTTCAGGTCTTGCTTATGTTCTTGAATTTGTCGACGATTTAGACGAAGGCGATGAAGTATTTGAAGACAAAGATGTCAAAATCATCGTTGATGCAAAAAGTTTAGTTTATATCGATGGCACTGAGCTTGATTACACAAAAGAAGGTCTGAATGAAGGGTTTAAGTTCAATAACCCGAATCAGAAAGACGAATGTGGCTGTGGCGAAAGCTTCACCGTATAGTTTGCAACAGTGAATAGCTTAAAGCCCTGCCTTGGTAGGGCTTTGCTGTATTAGGTGCGTATGCGTTATTTTGAATTATTTGATTTACCTGTTGATTATCACGTTGATTTAAACAAACTAAATCAAGGTTATTTAGAGCTACAGCGTGCAGTTCACCCAGATAGGTTCGCTGGTAAAAGTGAGCGCGAGAAGTTACTCGCAGTACAGAAAACCGCAGAGATCAATGACGCGCTAGCGGTGCTCAAACATCCAGTTAAACGCGCTGAGTATATGCTAAGTGAAAAGGGTGTAGACATACGCGCAGAGCAACAAACTTTGCAAGACCCGATGTTTTTAATGCAACAAATGGAGTTGCGTGAAGCGTTAGAAGAATTACCTAATGCGGCGGATACTGATGGCGCGATTGCAGAGTTCGAAACACAAATCAAAGCGTTAGATACAGAGTTTAGCGCCTCCCTTGCCGAGCAGCTTCAAAGCGATGATATGAGTATATTAGAAGCGGCAGCAGACAATATTCGTAAGCTAAAGTTTGTCTACAAGTTACGCGACGAATTAGCACGTATCGAAGATGAATTATTCGATTGATGATGTATAGCATCAACAAACGTTAAAGTGAAAAGAGCATTATGGCATTATTGCAAATTGCTGAGCCGGGGCAGAGCGCGGCACCTCATGAGCATAAATTAGCGATTGGTATTGACTTAGGTACCACCAACTCTCTTGTGGCGACAGTACAAAGTGGCGAAACGAAAACCCTCAGCGACTTAATGGGTAAACCTATGCTGCCTTCGGTAGTAAGGTATACAGACTCTGAGGTTATCGTTGGTGAACAAGCTCAAGCAGCTTCTGCTGAAGATCCAACGAATACGCTTATTTCAGTAAAACGTTTTTTAGGTAAAACGCAGGCTGAAATAGAACAAAGTTACGGTCAATTGCCTTATAACTTTGTCGATAACAACGGTTCGCTTGCTATTGCAACCGTAGCGGGTGCCGTAAGCCCAGTACAAGCCTCCGCTGAAATTTTAAAAACATTACACCAACGTGCTATTGATAGCTTCGCTGGTGAAGATGTGATGGGTGCAGTGATCACCGTACCTGCGTATTTTGATGATGCGCAAAGACAAAGTACAAAGGACGCAGCCGAGCTTGCTGGTCTAAAAGTACTGAGACTCCTTAACGAGCCGACTGCGGCAGCGGTTGCATACGGCCTAGACTCTGATCAAGAAGGTGTGATTGCGGTTTATGATCTTGGCGGCGGTACGTTTGATATTTCTATTTTACGCCTAAACCAAGGCGTGTTTGAGGTATTATCAACGGGTGGTGATTCTAGCCTCGGCGGTGACGACTTTGATTCGTTGTTGGTCGATTTTTTCAAACAACAAACTCAACTATTTGATTTAAATCCAAAAGAACTACGCTTATTTATCAATAAGGCAAGAGCCTGTAAAGAAGCGCTTTCAAGCTACGAAACGGTAAACGTAGAGCTACCAGTTCGCGAGCAAAAGTTTGTTGTTACGATCACGCGTCAAGCATTTGCTGAAATGGCAATGCCACTGGTTAAAAAGACTTTACGCTCTTGTCGCCGTGCGTTAAAAGACGCCGGTGTGACACAAGAGGAAGTCTTGCAGGTTGTGATGGTGGGTGGTTCGACTCGTATGCCTGTGGTGCGCGAAGAAGTAGGTAATTTCTTTGCCAAAGAGCCGCTAACATCAATCGATCCAGACCGTGTAGTGGCATTAGGTGCTGCTATCCAAGCAGATATTTTAGTGGGCAACAAGCCAGACTCTGATATGTTACTGCTTGATGTGTTGCCATTGTCTTTAGGTCTAGAAACTATGGGTGGACTGGTTGAAAAAATCATTCCGCGCAATACCACTATTCCAGTTGCACGCGCACAAGAGTTTACCACCTTTAAAGATGGTCAAACGGCCATGTCGTTACATGTATTGCAAGGTGAGCGTGAGCTAGTTGATGATTGTCGTAGCTTGGCTAAATTTAGTCTGAAAGGCATTCCGCCAATGGCGGCAGGCGCTGCACATATTCGAGTCACTTTTAGAGTTGATGCTGATGGTCTGCTGAGTGTTTCAGCTGAAGAAAAGTCGACAGGCGTGCAGGCTGAGATCCAAGTAAAACCGTCGTTTGGTTTGAGTGATGACCAAGTGGCGCAAATGTTAAAAGATTCGATGAGTAATGCCAAAGAAGACATGAGTGCTCGTATGCTTAAAGAGCAGCAGGTTGAAGCACTGCGTGTGTTGGAGGCGTTAGAGGCATCGCTCGCAACAGACGGTCATCTGTTGGCAGAAGATGAACTCAATACGCTTCGCGGTGCAATGATTGAACTTGCACAAATTCGCGAAAGTGCAGACAATCCAGAGCAGATTAAAAAGGCGATCGAAGCAGTCGATCAGGCGAGTAGTGATTTTGCTTCACGCCGAATGGACCAATCAATTAAAAAGGCACTGCAAGGGCAGTCGGTAGACGAGGTGTAATATGCCACAAATTATCTTTTTACCCCATGAAGAGTTATGTCCGGAAGGTGCTGCAATCGAAGCGAAAACAGGTGAAACTGTACTCGATGTGGCGTTGAAAAATGGTATCAGTATTCCACATGCGTGTGAAAAATCATGCGCATGTACCACTTGCCATATCGTTATTCGTGAAGGTTTTGACTCACTTGAAGAAAGCGATGAGTTAGAAGATGACATGCTAGATAAAGCTTGGGGTCTAGAGGCGGAGTCTCGTTTAGGTTGCCAAGCTATTATTAGTGATGAAGACTTGGTGGTTGAAATTCCAAAGTACAATCTCAATATCGTTAATGAAGACCATTAAGTGCTGCTAACAACCTAGGTTGTTAGCGACAAATTTTATAAAAGCCGTAGTCTTATACTACGGCTTTTTGCTTTTCTAGGAGGAACGCTATGTCACTCATCAGTAATCCCGAATTTTCACTTATCGATGGCCAAGCACATCATAGTAAAATGCAAGTCGAGGTGGTCAACCCTGCAACTGGAGAGCACCTTGCTCAGGTTTCTGAGGCAGATAATCAGGCAGCTGATAAAGCGCTACAAGCAGCGGTTGAAACCTTTGAAAAACTTGCTAGCACGACAGCACACGCCCGCAGCCAAGTTCTTAGAAAATGGTACGAGCTGGTAGTAGAGCATCGTCAGGTATTGGCTGAAATCGTCACTAAGGAGCAAGGTAAGCCGCTAAAAGAGGCACTTGCAGAGGCGGATTATGCTGCTGGATTTATTGAATGGTATAGTGAAGAAGCCAAGCGTGCTTATGGTCAGGTTATTCCTAGTCATTCTCAATCACATGAACTAACTACCATTAGGCAAGGGGTTGGTGTTGTACTTGGGATCACACCGTGGAATTTTCCACTGGCGATGATCACTAGAAAAGTAGCACCAGCTTATGCCGCGGGCTGTAGTTTTATTCTAAAGCCTTCTGAGAAAACTCCGCTTGCGGCTATAGCGCTTGCCAAGTTGGCTATCCAGGCTGGAATGGAAGTTGGCGCTTTTCAGGTATTAGTGACTAGTGACTCTAAAGGGTTAGTTGCACATCTTACTGCGTCACCACACGTGCGAAAACTCACGTTCACGGGGTCTACACCAGTGGGGAGTGCGTTGTTAAAGCAATGTGCCGACACGGTGAAAAGAACATCAATGGAGCTTGGTGGTAATGCACCCTTTATTGTTTTCGACAGTGCTGATGTTGAGCACGCGGTAAGTGGTTTGATGGCAGCGAAGTTTAGAAATGCAGGACAAACTTGTGTGGCTGCAAATCGCGTGTTTGTCGCGAAAGGTATCGCGGCAGAGCTACTTAATACGCTCACCCAGCAGGTTAGCGCGCTCAGCTTGGGAAATGGTTTAGAGCAAGGTGTTGATATCGGGCCGCTCATTTCACTTGAAGCCAAACAAAAAGCACAGGATCTGTTGGGAGATGCGTTAGCTAAAGGTGCGAGCATCGCTTATCAAGGTGATAAACAAAGCGGCCAATTTATGGCTCCGGTAGTTATCACGGGTGTGAATAGCACGATGCGGATCTTCCATGAAGAGATTTTTGCACCGATTGTCAGTATTATTGATTTTGAGAGTGAAGATGAAGTTGTAAGAATGGCAAACTCTGTGCCGGAAGGGCTTGCTGCTTATTTTTATTCAAATGATGGCAATCAAATAAGGCGAGTAAGTCAAGCGCTTGAGTATGGCATGGTTGGGATTAATGAAGGGATTATATCTAATCCTGTAGCGCCTTTTGGTGGCGTGAAGTTTTCCGGTCTTGGCCGAGAAGGGGCACAGGAAGGACTGCTTGAATACCAGGAAATAAAGTACTTATGCCAAAAGTTTAGCTAGTTCACACTGGTGTAAGACTAATTGCGAGGACGCCTTTCCTCGCAATTGCTTTTATTCTGTGCAAAAGCTCAGTACACTTATCCGCTTATTTGAGTTTTGATATTTTTTCAATGATAAGAATCGAACAACCCCCCACGCTGATCATTTTGGCAGGTGGATTAGGAAGCCGTTTTGGTGGTAATAAGCAGGTTGCCGCGCTGCCAAGTATCGATAAAAGCATTATGGAATTGAGCATAATTGACGCGTATCATGCCGGCGTGCGCGATGTTATTTTGATCATTAATGACAAAGTGCGAAGCCTAATCGAAAATGTGATATTACCGAGATTGCCGAAGGCGCTGAACATCACTTTAGTACAGCAGCGGCTTAGCGATATTCCAAGTGAATTTATCGACTGTTTAGCCGGGCGAGAAAAACCATGGGGCACAGGGCATGCGCTGTTGTGTGCAAAACCATATGTTGATAAACCAGCGATAGTTATTACGGCGGATGATTATTACGGCCCTGATGCATTTGAGCAGCTTGTTGAACATTTTCAGCATCATACCAATATGGCGATGGTCGCATACCCAATTATGAATACCTTATCAGAGCAGGGCGGAGTAAACCGTGGTGTTTGTCAGGTACAGGCGCAACAACTACACTCGGTTGAAGAGGCGTTAGATATTCGCCTTGAAAACGGCGAGTTGTCAGGTGATATTGCAGGTAAGCGGTGTAAGATCGAAAACTCGGCGCTTGCTTCGATGACCTGTTGGGGCGTTACGCGGTCACTTTTTGATTCACTAGAAGCGGGATTTAATGCGTTTTTAAGGAATTATGACAACGGTGTCAAAAAAGAGTATTATCTGCCGGATTGTATCCAACACAGTATCAATGCGGGCCTACAATCAGTGTCGGTCTATCAAGCTAAATCACATTGGTACGGTATAACTTATAAGAGCGAACTAGACATTGTCGCGAGAAAGATTTATGAAGCACGTCAGGGAAGATAATCGTCTCCACACAACTACATCCGACTTAACTCCTTTTGAGGTGAATATGGAGTATCAAGCCGTTGCGCAACAACTTGCTGATGAATACGGTCTCATTAGTGAAGAAGCTAAAATGAAGCCGATCGGTAGTGGTCATATCAACACAACTATGCTGTTGCAGGACAACCACAAAACCATGGTGGTACAAAAACTAAATACCACGGTCTTTCCAAACCCTTTGCACCTTGTTGAAAATGCGCGAGCGATTGAACAGCACTTAACAGCAAAAGCCTTAAATGGAGAATATAGCCTCGCTATCATAAAGCACTTAGCGACGAGTTCAGGCCAATATTTAGTCGATATTAATGACGAAGTTTGGCGTGCGCTTGCATTTATTGGCCGCAGTTATAGCGAAGACGTAGTGGCAAACGAACAACAAGCATTAACGGCTGCAAACGCCTTTGGCCAGTTTGCACATGCGCTAAATGACTTTGACGCCGCGCAGTTACATCATGTCATTCCAAACTTTCATAACTTGGCGATGCGTATTGACGCATTTAACCAAGTACTAGCGAAAGATGAGCATGGTCGCGCGGAAAAGTGCAGTGATGTTATCGCCGCTTTTCAGCAGCAATTTGCGCTTGCAGAAGAGCTGCAGCAGGCACAAAAACAAGTACCACTTAGAGCTTGCCACAACGATACCAAAATCAACAACATGCTGTTTTCAACACAGAGTGATGCAGCGCGAGCCGTTATTGACTTAGATACTTGTATGCCAGGTAACTGGTTGTTTGATTTTGGCGATATGGTGCGTACCTTCTGTTCGCCTGAAGCCGAAGACTCAACGAACTTGAGTAATGTGCAGGTAAGAGAAAATATCTTTGCTGCGCTGGCGCAAGGGTATATTGAACCGTTACAAGACAGTGTAACTGAAGCAGAAAAAGATAGTTTTATTCTTGGCGCGAAAGTGATGCCATTCATGATAGGTCTGAGATTTTTAACGGATCACTTAGATGGAGATAATTATTTTGCAACCCACAGAGCCAATCATAATCTTGACCGTGCGAAGAACCAGTTTGCGTTGTATTCCAGTGTGCTAGAAAAAGAGGATTGTCTGAATAATATTATCAGAGCAATTTAACGGTTTAATATATTTTAAGAAAAGCGCTTCAAGCGCTTTTTTTGCGGCTTTATCGCAATGTTTTGAACCTAAGATTGGGATAGGTTAGCTTGATAGTAAGCAGTATTAGTGCTGTTAAGAAGTATCGTTTAGGAGTAAGAATGAAAAATATAAACCGCCGCGACTTTTTAAAAGCCGCAGGAGCGGCAGCGGCTGCGAGTGTAGTGGCTGGGTGTGCAAGCTCCAATCAAAATAATAGCATTGTACCTAAGCAACAAGGCCGCTCTGTTATTGGGCTCGTTGCACCAAAAATGGACGTGGTTCGAGTAGGTTTTATTGGTGTGGGTCAACGTGGCTATGGTCATGTTAAGCGCATGAGTCACATCGATGGCGCACGTATTGTCGCGATTTGTGATACTCATGATGAAGTGCTTGAAAAATCAGCGGACTATCTCGTGCGCGAGCGAGGCTTACCGAAACCTGCGCTGTATCGTGGTGGTGATTTAGCTTATCAAGATATGCTTAACCGGGATGATATTGACATCGTTATCATTTCAACGCCATGGAAATGGCACGCGCCGATGGCGATAGATACCATGAACAGTGGTAAGCACGCATTTGTTGAAGTACCGTTGGCATTGACCGTTGAAGAAATGTGGCAGATAGTCGACACTGCAGAGCGCACGCAAAAGAACTGTATGATGATGGAAAATGTCAATTACGGTCGCGATGAGCTGATGGTACTAAATATGGTTCGCCAAGGTGTATTTGGTGAGCTATTGCATGGTGAAGCTGCATATATTCATGAATTGCGTTGGCAAATGAAAGAAATTGAGCATAAGACTGGTTCATGGCGCACCCATTGGCATACTAAGCGAGATGGTAATTTATACCCAACTCATGGCTTGGGGCCAGTATCTCAGTACATGAATATTAACCGCGGCGACCGTTTTGATTACTTAACCTCAATGAGTTCTCCTGCACTTGGACGTGCTGCCTATGCAAAACGCGAATTTCCGGCAGATCATGAGCGCAATCAACTACACTATATTGCGGGTGATATGAATACCACGATGATTAAGACCATCAAAGGACGCAGTATCATGGTACAACATGATACGACTACGCCGAGGCCCTATTCTCGTCATAACCTTATTCAAGGAACCAACGGGGTCTTTGCAGGTTTCCCTAATCGTATCGCGTTAGAGCAAGGTGGTGCTAAGAGCTTCCATGAATGGGATTACGAAATGGAGCCATGGTACAACCAATACGACCATCCGCTTTGGACTAAAATGGGTGAAGAAGCACAGCGCAATGGCGGTCATGGTGGTATGGACTTTTTAATGTTCTGGCGCATGATCTACTGCTTGCGTAATGGTGAGGCGCTAGATCAAGACGTGTACGATGGTGCCGCTTGGTCTGTAATTTCTCCATTATCGGCTCAGTCAGTGGCTAATCGCAGTGAATCATTGAGTATTCCAGACTTTACTCGTGGTGCGTGGAAAACCGCCAAACCATTGGGTATAGTGACGGTATAAAAATACACACATTATCATCGTCGAATTAAGCGCTATAGGCGCTTTTTTTATACACGATTAATACGGCTTTTGGAGTGGCTATGATGCGCTTTGGGTTCTTGTTATTTCCTATATTAATACTGAGTGGTTGCAGTAATTCGGTTAATATCAGTAACAAAACTACATTCATCAGCCATGCCGATACTTACTTTAATACCTATGCTCAGCGGAAGAACTTTACCCAGTTTATCGAGTTCTATGCAGAAGATGCCGTGTTGGAAGATATGGTTTTTGGTCATAAGGCACAAGGTAAAGAGCAGATCACGGCTTTTTTTAATTGGTCAGCTGGGAATTTTGCTGTGCTGGATGAACGACCTGTCTTAGTGGTAGAGGATAAGATAGTCGATACCACGACTCGAACCGTGGTTACCAGAGGCGTTTTTAATCGCTTTAATTATGCGTCACGCGAGTTAGGGCCTTGGCGATTTCTGATAGTGCTAAAGTTTGACGAAAAAGGTAAAATTATTTATCAGCAAGATTGGATTAACTATACCCCGAAATCGGATTTTACCGGTGGGGAAAATCTAAATCAGCAATATTAATAATCGGCTGCCATTTGTAAGGAGCGCCCATGCAAGTTTCTGTTGAAATAAGCAAGTATCCACTGCACCAAGACTATATTCCTTTCATTAAAGGTTTTATTGATAGGCTGAATGAGCATGAAGGGATCAAGGTGATCACGAACACGATGTCAACTCAGGTCTTTGGTGAATTTGATTTAGTGACCTCGGTATTGAATCAAGAAATGAAGCATTCATTTGAAGCTTACGGGAAATGTATTTTTGTTTGTAAGTTTATCTCAGGTGATTTATCCCCAACTGATAGTGTCCGCGATTAATGGACTGGTTTACGGAAACCTTTGCAGGGTTCACAGCAATGTCGAGTTGGGAGTACATCGCCGTGGTGCTGGCAGTTGCCTATTTGTTGCTGGCAATTCGAGAGAATATTTGGTGTTGGCCAGTGGCCTTTATTAACACCTTTATCTATACCGTGCTGTATTGGAATGGAGCGCTAGTGATGGAATCACTGCTGCACTTTTACTATATGGTCATGGCCGTCGTTGGTTGGTGGATGTGGCGTCAGGGTGACAAAAATAAACCCAGTGAAATTGTTTCTTGGTCGTTATCAAAACACCTTTCAATCATTGTTATCACCTCTGTGGTTTCCGTACTGTTGGGTTATTTCACCAAGCATTATATGGCGGCAGATCTCGCTTATCTGGATAGTTTTACCACGTGCTTTGCGGTGGTGACGACCTATTTAGTGGCTAAGAAAATTCTTGAAAACTGGCTATATTGGGTCGTGATTGATGCGGCCTCTATCTACCTTTATTACCTCAAAGGTTTCTATCCTACGCTGGTACTATTTATTTTCTACACCTTGATGGCTTGTTGGGGCTACAAGCGTTGGTACGAAGAATATGAAGCGAAGCAAGGAAAGACGCTTGCAGCACTCTGAGCTTGAACAATTAAAAGTAAAGGTGGATACCGTATTCAAGGTTTCAGCTGAGCGATTAGAAAAGCTAACTAAAGGTGTGAGTAACAATAATTACCTGATGGTGAGTAAAGGCGAAAGCTATCTATTAAAATGCTATAGCCATGGTATTCCTACTGAGGCCTTAAAGGCACAGAATAAATTAGCACTGCAAGGTATTACTTCTGACGTACTGCAGTACGATTTACGTACTCGTATGGCGCTGTTCACCTTTATGCCAGAAGTGTGTGTTGAGCCAAGGCTAAACACTGCATTGTTAGTGCAAGTTATCCAGGTGCACAGCTTAGAGCTTGAAGTTTATGAAGTACTAGACTTAGTCGGTTATGTCCAAGCTATTGATGAGAAGCTGCGTCACTTGGTTGATATCGAATGGCTTATCAAAAACTTAGCTTATTTACCCGTGGATCAAGCGTTTTGTCACAATGACTTAGTCATGAGCAATATTATTCAAAGTCCAGAAGGAGTTCGGTTAATTGACTTTGAGTATGCTTGTCACAGTGACATATTTTTTGATTTAGCGGCACTGGTGTGTAGCTTTAGCTGTGACGTTGAAGAAGCACTCACGGTTGTTGAGTCTTACTTTTCTCTAAAGCGGCAAGCCATGCCCTCATATGCTCAAGTTAAACTGACGGTATTTTGCCAAATTTATTTGATTGTTAGTATTCAATGGTACGAGCAGCGTGGCGTAATAACAGAAGCTGAGGAGCTGAGACAGTTACTGAAGCAGTGGTTATCGTAGCAACTAGCTGAGCCAGTAGCGTGTGACATTCCCTGAACACAAGACTGGCCATCGTTACTGAAAGGGCTAGATCCCACCCAGTCGCTGTGCTAGCTCTTTGTATTTTTCAACATCGGCTTTGTCAAAAATAGGTTCGCCACTGGCATCTGTGTCTTTGGCGACTAGCAAGTTTTCTCGTGCGAGGCGTCTTACGCGTTCAACCTTTACTTCAAGAAACTCTGCAACTTGCTCTGTTGTCATAGGTGTCATATTTGGGATCCTCAATGATGTATCGCGATATTTCTGAACTGGCAGCAATATCAGTCTATTTTATTATTTTCAAAGCATAGTTGAATAACTGGTTTTTTGCTCAAAGTACAGCTTTTTTTAAAAAATAGGTTACTAATTAGTCATATAGAAAACATTGTCTGGCAATTTTTTGATCTTAGCATTATTATGATGCCGACGCTCTCGTGGTGAAATGGATATCACGTAGCCCTCCGGAGGCTGAGTTCTAGGTTCGATCCCTAGCGAGAGCGCCAATAATTACTCCTATTTACAACCAGCCTTTGCGTTTAAAGTAGACGCCAATACCGCCAGTGAGCACTACTAACATAATAACAAAAAAGCTAAATGCGCCACCCCATTCTGTGCCAGGAATACCGCCAATATTCACCCCCAACAAACCCGTTAAAAACCCCAGTGGTAAGAATAACGCAGCAACAACGGACATTACGTACATTCTTTGGTTTAACTGTTCATTTTGATGGTTGGTGATTGCATTTTGGATAACTTGTGCACGCTCAATCGCCGCTTCTAACTCTTCGATATATCGACTTAAGGCATTGCTCGCCTCTTCAATCATGTGATGGTGATCTTCGTCGAGCCAAGCGAGCTTTGCCAATAGCAGTTCGCTAATAGCAAGTTTTTGTGGCTTAAGGTAGCGTTTTAAACCAATGGTTTGTCTTCTTAATGTTGAAAGTTGCTGATGGTTGGGCATCTGCTCACTGCTTTCCATCGCGTCTTCAAATTCGTCAAGCTGCTCTTCTATCTGCCAGATGATGTCTTGCATTCGTACAGAAAGTCGCATCACCAATGTAGACAGTAACTCACCGATACTTTTTGCGCCTTGACCCTTTTTAAGCGATGCCAGCATATCTTGGGCAGACATAATATGACGCTTACGACAGGTGATAAGTAGTTTATCGTTTGCAAAACAGCGAATAGAAACCATGTCTTCAGGGCTTTGCTTGGGGTTAAGATTCACACCGCGCAAGAATACCAGCAAGCCTTCATCACCATTAGCCGTCCTCGGACGAGTTTCATCTGCGGTTAGCGCTTCTCTTTCCCAGTCATCCAAAAACGTTTGTTGCTTCAGCCATTCGGTCGTTTCGTCGAAGCTATAGTCGAAATGGAGCCAAAGAGGTTCTTTGTGAATTACGGATTTTACTTCACTCAGATCGCAAAGTAGTCTACCGCCCCCCTGACCGTCGAGCACAAACGCATGGAGTAATCCAGCCATAGTTAATTCCTATTAGAAAGTTCGTTCCAAGATTGACATAGATTATTTATTTTTCAAATTTATTTAGGTCCTAAAATCTTGGCGATGAAATAAATTGTTTGAGTGCTAAGTTTTACTTTAACTCAGTATAGGGCTTTACCTTGAAAAATGTGTAAGTGGTGTTACTGTAAGTTAAGGTGCTTGGCTTAACAGAGCGTTTTTATCTTTAGGATAAATTTATTTTGTTTTTCAAGTGACTTGAATCAGCGTATAAGTCCGAACTCATTTTGTACGAGAGCATAATATGATCACAGTTGGTTGGAGAGAGTGGCTTTCCTTACCCGATTTAGGTATCGAAAAAATCAAAGCGAAAGTAGATACTGGAGCAAGAACATCATGTCTGCACGCCTTTAAGGTTGAGCCTTTCAAAACAGAACAAGATGAACTTTGGGTAAGGTTTTGGATCCATCCCAAACAAGACAATACCGACTATGAAGTCTGTAGCGAAGCAAAAGTAGTAGATGAGCGCGTTGTTACCGATTCGGGCGGTCATAAAGAACTACGTTATGTAATAGAAACAAATTTAACTATCGGCAATCAGGCTTGGCCAATTGAAATCACGCTAAGCGATAGAGAAACCATGAAATTTAGAATGTTACTGGGCCGTACGGCGATGCGAGGCCGCATCCTTGTTGATCCAGAACAGTCATATTTAAGTAATAAAACGGATAAATCATGAAAATTGGCATTCTTTCAAGGAATCAATCTTTATATTCAACACGTCGTTTAATTGAAGCGGCAGAGCAGCGTGGGCACGAAGTAGAGGTTATTGACGCGCTACGTTGTTATATGAATATCAATAGTAGTGAGCCTGAAATTCACTTTAAGGGTCAGCAGTTGAGCGGCTTTGATGCGATTGTTCCGCGAATTGGTGCCTCTGTGACATTTTATGGTTGTGCGGTACTCAGACAGTTTGAAATGATGGGGGTGTACCCATTGAATGAGTCTGTTGCAATCACTCGCTCAAGAGATAAGTTGCGTTCATTACAGCTACTGTCAAGAAAAGGCGTAGGCATGCCAATCACAGGCTTTGCCAGTAAGCCTGATGACGTTAAAGACTTACTGGAAATGGTTGGTGGCACACCAGTTGTGATCAAGCTACTAGAAGGCACACAAGGTATTGGCGTGGTGTTAGCTGAGACACGTAAAGCGGCAGAAAGCGTTATCGAAGCATTTATGGGCTTAAAAGCCAATATTATGGTGCAAGAATATATTAAAGAAGCTGGTGGTGCAGACATTCGCTGTTTCGTTATCGGCGATCGTGTCATTGCCGCGATGAAGCGTCAAGCGCAAGAGGGTGAATTCCGTTCAAATCTGCATCGTGGTGGTTCTGCGACCTTGGTAAAAATCACTCCGGAAGAGCGCCGTACTGCAATTGCTGCAGCAAAGGCCATGGGCCTAAATGTTGCCGGTGTAGATTTATTGCGTTCAGAGCGTGGTCCTTTGGTGATGGAAGTGAACTCATCTCCGGGCCTTGAGGGCATTGAAAAGGCAACAGGTAAAGACATAGCTAGCTTGATCATCTCCTTTATCGAGAAGAATGCAGCGGCGAAAAGGACTGCTACACGTGGCAAAGGTTAAAATCAACCAACCCTTTACGTTATTAGATACACGAGTGGGTGTTGCTGAAAGGCAGACTGTCCAGTTGGAAGTGGCCAAACTCTACACCCACACGCCAATGACCATTCCGATTGAAGTCGTTAATGGTGCTGAGGCCGGGCCGGTACTTTTGGTCTGTGCCGCAATTCATGGTGATGAATTGAATGGCGTTGAGGTCGTGCGCCAGCTATTAAGTAAAGTCGATGCCGCAACGCTACGTGGCACGTTGATAGCGGTGCCTATCGTGAATATCTTTGGCTTTATTCATAAGTCTCGTTATTTACCTGACAGACGAGACCTAAACCGCTGTTTTCCAGGTTCTGAGCAAGGCTCTTTAGGGGCTCGAATGGCATCTATGTTTTTCGACTTAGTGGTAAAAAAATGCACCCATATTATCGATTTACATACCGGCGCTATTCATCGCTCTAATTTACCGCAGATCCGTGGTGACTTGTCCTGCGAAATGACCAAAGAAATGGCTATGGCGTTTGGTACACCGGTTGCGATAGATGCGCGACTACGTAACGGTTCGTTGCGAAGTGAAGCCGCTGGATTGGACATTCCTGTTATCACCTATGAGGCAGGAGAGGCTTTGCGGTTTGACTCATTGGCCATTGCCGCTGGGTTGCAAGGAGTTGAAAATGTCATGCGCAAACTCAGAATGCTGCGTGGGCGTCGCAGGAAGCAACGTCATGATGCGGTTATCGCGGCAGCGACAAGTTGGGTACGTGCAGATGTTGATGGTATTGTTCGAGCTCAAGTTAATTTGGGGGAGCGCGTATCAAAAGGTCAAATATTGGCCTATATAGACAGCCCTCTTGGTCAAAGCGAAGAAGCTGTTATTGCTCCGCGTAGCGGGATCGTGATTGGTCAACAAATGCTGCCCTTGGTGAATGAAGGAGATGCGGTTTTTCACTTAGCTTACTTTGCACATGCAAATAGCATTGTTGAACAGCAGCTAGAAACCTTTATTGACGATATAGGCCCTATTTCTTAGGGCCTAATGTTCTTCTTGGCGCAGGAACCTGTTTAGGTTTAACGGGTTCCTGACTAAGCACCAAAACCGGTCGAGTAACAAATAGATTGTTGGGATACACGACTTTATGACCATCAACATGACGCAGCACTACACTCATCAACCCCATCTCTACAATACAGCCTTCAACAAAGTTCGCACCGTCGACAATTCTGACCCAATTTCCAACGCGGTAATCATTTTGAATAAACATAAGTAAAAATGAAGTCAGGTTGGAAAGCAGTGACCAACCGGCAAACATGGCAACACCTAGCATCGCAAATAACGATGAACCAAGCACCAGCAAACCACGAAGCTCTATGCCCCAGAATACGAGCATAAAACAGACGAATACAAACGCAACGAGTACACGAACGAGTAGATCTGCACGTTGTTTTCGGTGCGAGTCTATTTTCCCTCGTGTTACTTTTTCTAATAGTTTGCAACACGCTTTCATTAACAGTGGGAAGGATAAGAGTGCTACCAAAGTTACAATTAGCTTGTATTGACTGAGTGCGAAATCTAACAAATGCAAAATCGTATCCTAAGAAATTTTTTCTGCTTTATATCATGTTTATTGGTGCGCGACACCGTTAAAAGCGATTTTTTACCGTTAATAGCCACTGCACGCTATCGACGTTATCCGGACCATTAATTGGCGCGGCTAAATCAATATGAACCATGATATCTGAATTGGCTCTGCTTGGTGCTAAGCGCAAGCCAATACCAACATTTTTTAGGACGGATTCATCAGCTTCAATCGGTAGGTGAGAGTGATACGCGCGCCCTACATCAAAAAAAGCTGCACCACCGATTTTGAATAAGCGCAGTAAGTCATATTCCCAGTAATAGCGCTTTTCGATATTGAGTAGCATACTGCGACTCCCTTGTTGATACTTTATTGGGTATCCGCGTAGCCCGGTTTCACCCCCTAACGTGATTTGATTGTCAAAGGTAAGGTTGTTTCCGTAGGTATAACTTGCATTGATAAACCAAGACTCATACAAACTGGTATTTAAGTAGTATTGAAAGGTCGTTTTAGCTATCAGGTTTTCGGTTTTATCTGTGTCTTTGTTCCAGTTACCACTGACATCAAAATAAAAACGCCACAAACTGTGATCTGAGGTGTAGTGTGCAGTATTAGCAGAAAATGAATAGACAAGGCGCTCCGTATCATCACTCCAAGATGCGGCTGAGTAGCCAAATAGAGCGTTAATATTCCAACCTAAATTAAGATCCTCTGTACGATAAATAGAGTCGAAATTGCGTACCTTTACATAGGAATCTTCAAACCATTGAGCTTGAACATAAGGATAGGTTAGCGTTCTATCTTGTGCGATGGGTAAAGTGGTATCAGCTATCTCACGAAAAGTATGTTGTTCGTGTCTAAGACCTGCGATGAGACGACGAGTCCAACTGCCGGATAGGGCTTTTGAATGTCCGAAGTACACTTGCGTGACATCGGTGGATTGGCTGAACTCTGAGACAGTTTCACCTTCAGAGTATATGGGTTCTTCGCGTTTGTCTGAATAACTCGTAAAGCCATAGCTGTATGGTGTATCGGTTGCAAAAAATGGATAGCTCACATCGATATAGTGGCGTTCACCATCGTCGTTGTCTGAATATTCTAAACGGCCACGATATCTTGAGTTTAAAATATTAGGGTCATCATAGACAAACTGATAGCCGGAGCGGTCAACCTCTTGTATATGAGTAAAGGAAAGGCGCTTTCCCCAACCAAATAGATTACTTTCTCTAAATCCAATTCTAGACGTATTTTCCCCACCGCTTCGGCTAAAACTTAAATCGGGTAATAGAGTCCAAAGGTCTCTTGTTACAACCGTAACTAAAATATCACCATCACAGTTCTCAGCAGCATAAATGCGAGCATCATATAGGTATGACTGATTGCGAAGGAGTCGCTCTGATTCACTTAATTTTCTTGGGTTGTAAGCATCTCCTTCTTGAAACAGGAGTACGCTTTTTAATACTTCGGGCTTGGTTTGAATATGATAACGGTTGGCAAATCGGAATAGGGCATTGTCTTCCTCTGGCTTGTCGGTATCGAAAACATTAAGTTGTTTAAGAGTGATAGCGACGACCTTCTTACCCTTTGCAGGCTCTGGATAGACTTGTTTGCTGTCTAGCTGGCGTGAAAGATTTTGGTCGCTTTGTGCTTCAACCCGGTTATTACCGCAGCTATTAGCAAAATCAACTGCTGGCACTTTTTCAGCTTGCGCAGCTGCGTTTAAGCTACATATTAGCAAAATACTATTACACGAAATCCTCTTTACATTCATCACAGAGCCTTTAAGTCTAATATTCCTTTAGTATGGATTATATTGTTGCAGCTTGCTTTGGTTCTGCAACAAAAGTAATAATATTTATAGACTTAAAGAGCTTTATGTGGACTTAACGAGAAAGCTGTTGGCGCAGGAAAGGTAGGAGTTCTAAGGCATCAACACCATCAGGTACTATCCATACGCTTTCACTGTAATGCTCAAAATTTAAATTGAAATTACAGTCTTTATATGAAAAGCGCCACTGATGTCTATCTGCTCCAGCAGAGAATTCAATCAATTGAATCTCATCTTGATGTAAGAATATTTGCCCCCAAAGTTCAAACTCATCGTCTTGAGGTGTGATTTCACAGCTGATGATAATCACCTCGTGTGAATTATCCAAAGTGAGTGTGGTCATTATTCTCTTTCCAAATAATTGCGGATTAACTGCATGAAAGGTGCTCCGTACTTGCTGAGCTTAGTAAAACCGACACCAGACACTTGCAAAAACTCGCTGTCAGTCGTTGGCGTTCTTTGTGCCATTTCTGCCAAGGTTCGGTCGTTAAATACGACATACGGTGGCACATCATCTTCATCCGCGAGCTGCTTTCTGAGTGCACGAAGCTTGGCAAATAATTTCTTGTCGTAATTGAACTGAGCCAGTTTATCTTGATAGACATGCTTAGCCACGAGTCTTGGCTCTGCGAGTTGAAGCACGTATTCGCCGCGTAGTACGGCGCGGGCCGCTTCTGTTAATCTAAGCGTTGCACCTTGAGTAATATCTTGATTCAATAAACCATGGTGGATCAATTGGCGTAAGATACTCAGCCAAAACTCATTGCTGTGCTCTTTCCCGATACCGTAAGTTGAGAGTGTATGGTGGTTTTGCTCTCTGATCCTTGCGGTATTTGCGCCACGCAAAATATCTACAATGTAACCGATACCAAAGCGTTGCTCTGCACGATATACACACGATAACGCTTGTTGCGCAACTAATGTGCCATCAAATTGTTTCGGTGGGTTAAGACAGATATCACAGTTACCGCACGCCTCACGTTGATATTCGCTGAAGTAATTGAGCAATATTTGACGGCGGCAGGTTTGCGCCTCAGCAAAGCTCGACATCGCCTGAAAGCGCTGTTCTTCCACTTTACGACGTTGTTCGTCTGGAATATCTTCAAAAAAGCGCCTAACGCGGGGGATATCTGCAGGATCAAAGTACATAACGGCTTCAGCCGCTAAGCTATCTCGTCCTGCACGGCCTGTTTCTTGATAATACGCTTCTACACTTTTTGGAATATCGTAGTGGACCACAAATCTCACATTGGGTTTATTGATCCCCATGCCAAAAGCAACGGTTGCTACTACGATTTGAATATCATCTCGGGCGAAGCGGTTTTGTACAAATTGGCGCTGATCATTATCTAGACCGGCGTGATAACCTGCTGCATTGAATCCAGCATCAACCAGTTTTTCTGCAATGTCATCAACACGTTTACGGCTACCACAGTAGATTATGCCACTTTGACCTTTTTGCTCTTTTAAATAGCGGAACAACTGTGACAGTGGTTTGAACTTTTCTTCGATGGTGTAACGAATATTGGGTCTGTCAAAGCTACCGGTATAGATAAATGGTTCTTGCATACCTAGTTGCTGGACAATATCTTTTCGTGTTGCTAAATCAGCCGTTGCGGTTAATGCCATCATTGGCACAGAAGGAAAGTGCTGACGTAACTCTTTTAAACGAAAATAGTGCGGTCTAAAGTCATGTCCCCAATGGGATACACAGTGAGCTTCATCAATGGCAAATAAACTGATTTTACAGTTGGATATACGCTCAATAAAGTCTCGTTGTAAAGCTTTTTCTGGTGCAACGTATAGCAGCTTTAAACGGCCTTGGAAAAGCGCGTCATAGGTATCTCTTTGCTGCTCCCAGGCGACACTATTGTTGATGTATTCAGCGGCTATGCCTTGTGCTTTTAACTGCGCGACCTGATCTTGCATTAAAGAGATAAGGGGCGATATAACAATTGTCACGCCTGCTAATAATACAGCTGGGACTTGATAGCATAGTGATTTACCACCGCCTGTCGGCAGTAGTACAAGCGTATCCTGACCAGCTAAGCTAGACTGAATAATATCAAGCTGACCATCTCTAAACGTACTGTAGCCAAAAACATCTTTCAGTACTGAATGAGGATCGTTAATTGGGGTGCTTACGAGGGTATCCATCGGCGTCATTTTAGAGCTTTTTTTGAACCTTGTCTTTGCTTTTTATCTAATCTGAAGAGACTTGAATAAGTTTTGAGCACTTGTGGGTTGTAGACTTTGTGATTGTGAATTCATCGAACTTTCATCGCCGTGATTAGTGAAAAGAAGTATAATGATTGACCTCTTAGTTAATCCCTCCAAGGTTAAACGCCCGTGATTGAAGAACAAAAGAAAGGCCACTTACTCGCTGTACTCGCCTTTTTTATGTGGGGACTTGCACCCATCTATTTTAAGCAACTCGTCCATGTTGATGCGATTGAGATACTCATTCATCGCGTTGTATGGTCTGTATTTTTTATTGCGCTAATAGTGCTGGCAAAGCGGCAATGGCCCAAGATTAAGGCCATACTGATTAATCCTAAGTTACTGGCGATGTTGACACTCACCGCGTTGCTATTGGGTTTTAACTGGGGTTTATTTATTTGGTCTGTCAATAACGGCTTTATGTTAGATGCTAGCTTAGGTTATTACATCAACCCACTCCTTAACGTGCTGCTGGGGATGTTATTCTTATCTGAAAGGTTAAGAACGGCACAAAAGTTTGCTGTGTTATTGGCGATTGTTGGTGTGGTGTTACAGTTAATCAGTTTTGGCTCATTCCCCGTTATTGCGTTTTCACTTGCGGGATCTTTTGCGATATATGGATTGCTACGTAAGACATTAGCGGTTGAATCGCTTCCTGGTTTGCTGGTTGAAGCACTTATTCTTACCCCAATTGCACTTGCTTATTGGTGGTGGGTTGAGCCAAGTGCTACGAGTAACCTTTGGCATAACGATTGGTACACCAACACCTTATTGATAAGTGCGGGGGTGGTAACAACATTGCCTTTGTTATGTTTTACCGCAGCTGCAAAGCGAATACCCTATACGACACTTGGCTTTTTTCAATATATCGGGCCGAGCTTGATGTTTATATTAGCGGTGCTGCTTTACGGGGAAGCCTTTGACGCAGAGCGAGCAATAACGTTTGCCTTTATTTGGGGAGCGCTTGTGATGTTTAGCTTTGATTCTTATCGAGATAAAAGAAAGCGCTTAGTGAACTAAGCGGTTTCTTCCCGAAGCTTTCGCCTGATATAAACACTCATCCGCTTGTTTTATCAGGCTTTCAATATCTGCAGTTATTTGTGCTGCAAGTCCCACTGAAACGGTAAATGAGATCTGCTGTGAAGTCAGTTCACTACTATTTTGCTCCAAGTATTCCCTAAAGCATTCTAGTCTTTCTTTACAATGTTCAGCCACCGTATCTTTGAAATATATCGCAAACTCTTCACCGCCTAATCGGGCGACTAAATCATTGGTAAAATATTTAGCAAATGCCTGTCCGATAGACTCAAGCACTGCATCGCCGCCCTCATGACCATATTTGTCATTTACTTGCTTAAAATGATCTATATCTATCATTGCAATTAGTCCGTAGAGTTCCTTTTTATGTCTAGCTTTTAGACTTTTCTTTACGGTATCGAAGAAGTAACGGCGATTGGGCAGACTGGTTAAATAGTCTGTATTTGCTTGCCTGCGTATCGTTTGAATATGTTCTAGCATATCAACGTTCTGGCTAAGGCGGCAGTAAAATTCTTCAGCGTTAAAGGGCTTTCTGAGATAGTCGTTAGCGCCATTTTTCAAAAAGCGTGTCGACAAGTTTTCGGTTTCAACACCTGATATACCAATTATCGCTTTATCATCATCAGTGTAGAGCCGTCTAATTTCGATACATAGTTCTTCGCCTCGCATGTTAGGCATCTCGCTATCGGTGATTATCACGGAAATGTCTGGGTTGTCTCTTAATACCGTGAGTGCTTCTATGCCATCGCAGGCCTCCATTACCTGATATTTATGGCGATTGAGCAGCGCTGACACATAATTTCTAGACGAGATAGAATCATCCACAACCAGTACTCTGACATTTTCATTTCTTGGCAGACGTTCTAATTGGCGACGTAAATAATGATAGGCTTGTTTATTTTCCTTGGTGATATAGTCGATGATAGGGTATTGCTCAACGATTGAGCGAGTTTGACTGTCAAGGTTACCAGTCATCACGATGGTAGGAATGTCGGCCTTGACTGTACAAGGGATCGCTTCGCCGAGTGGGGCATCTGGCAACATAAAATCTACCACAGCACAAAAATACTTGTGTTGTGATAATAACACTTTGGCTTCAGCCAGAGAGCCCGCAATATCTACATGGTATCCCACAGTGGTAGCTATATGCTTTTGCACCTTCGCAATCGTGGGGGTGTCTTCAATGATTAAGATTTTCCGTAACACAACCTTCGCCAATCATTTCCTGTTTTATTAATTCTTAACCTAACTGAGCTTAATTGCAATGATTGTGCTAATAAACAGGTAATGACTAAGAACAAATTGCTAAAAGATGAAGGTGAAGATGGTGAGGTGATCGAGATTGAGATGGTATAAATAAAAGGGGAACCGCTTAGACATCAACGAAAGAAATAACGTTACTTTGTTGGTGTCTAAGCTTGGTAGTATTTAGATGATTTTGCTTATAGCTCGTCGTCAATATCTACAGGGATCACCACGCTACCATCGTTTTGCACTTTAGAGCGTCCAAATAGCGTGTGAAACTTTGTCTTACACGTAGTATGCTTCAAATATTTGGTCCAAGCTTTTTCTACAGCGTTAGTTGGGGGAATTAACCCTTCCATTACCTGAACAAATTGAGATTGGAAACTGTTTTGAGGTTCTTCTGCTTTGCTGTATAAGCTTCTTAATGTGGCACCACAGCGTTCAAGAATTTCGGCTTCTTGTAGCGTGAAGTGACCACTGCGTCCGAATCCTCTAGGGAAGTTGGCGTCATCATAAAAGGCTCTGGGGCTTGCAAATGCATTTTTCAAAGTCGCTAAATTATGATCCATAACTGAGTCCTCTAAGATTATCTGGCTGGAGTATGGACCAAGTTTTATAATTTTTTAAACGAGTAATTTTTATCGTCAGGAAGAAAAATGGACATAGATCTATTAAAAACTTTTGTCGAAGTTGTCAAAACCCGTCACTTCGGTCGAGCGGCAGAAAATTTATACATCACTCAGTCAGCTGTAAGTTTTAGGATCCGCCAGCTTGAGCAAAGTTTAGGAGTGAATCTTTTCATTCGCCAGCGTAACAATATTCAGTTAACTGCGCCGGGTGAAAGATTGTTACCACACGCCAAAATGATCTTAACTGGGATGCAGCGCGCCAAAGTCGATGTTGCACTGGCAAACAATATGCACAAGCAATTGTCGTTGAGTGGCACCGCTAATATTTGGGACGCATTTTTACAATTTGGGATTAATCATATTGTATCTGCTATGCCTGGTGTATCGCTCGTTGCTGAGGTGAAAGCACAGCAAGAAAGCACGCGACTACTATTAGAGCGAACACTGGACCTTGCCGTGTTGTTCGATCCGCCAAAAGTGGATGAACTGGTTGTTAAGCCTATCAGCGACCTTGCTATTATTCCGGTAAGCACTTTTGACAATGCAACGAAAGAAGACTTTTTTGACAACCAATACGTTTATGTTGATTGGGGAACCGCTTTTTCTCTATGGCATGCAAAACAGTTTACTGGCGCAACGCCTCCTTATTTTAGAACCAGCACCGGCAGAATAGCACTCGATCTTATTCTTCAATGTGGTGGCTCCGCATTTGTGCCAGAAGCGCTAGCGTTAGAGTCTATTGAGGCAGGAAGGTTGACTCAAGTTGATGAAGTAGAAAGTAACTCAAGAGAGATATTTGTGGCATACCACA